>JBBREQ010000080.1:0-9975 GCA_038202795.1 Coriobacteriia bacterium
ATGACGGGCGGTCGCTCCGCCCTGCCTACCAGTGGCCCCCGTGACAACGATCAGACGATGCGAGTTCATGGGGTCCCGTCCTTACGTCAGATCCTTCACTTCCGCATCCGGGGCGTTCTTCTTCACCGACTCGATGCCGTGGTCGCACGCCACTTCGGTCTCGTAGGATTCGCTCGAACCGATCGCCTGGCCGTTGGCAGCCTCCAGGGCGAACCGGAAGTGTCCGTCGGGCGTAGTGGTCTTCCGATAGCGGCCGTCGTCGGGCGCATTCTTCTGCACCGATTCGACGCCGTTCAGGCAGGCGGCCTTCGTCGTGTACGCCTCGCTCGTGAGAATTGTGTCGAGGTTGCCCGACTTCAAATCGAACATGAACTGCCCATCCGGTCTGGTCTTGATCTCAAAGTACCCAGCCATCACGTCCTCCTTCAGTAAGTCGACGCAAGCGAGCTCGCCTGCAGGTCCGTCCCAGTACGTACCCGTAAACTTCTAGCTCCGTGCGAACGCCACAAGAGGCGCGAAGTCCTGGGTCCTGTCTGCGTGGCGTAGAGCATCCAGATACGCGCGGCGGACGGAGCCCGGCGCACTGAGGTCCTGAGCCCCCCAGGTGAAGCTTGGCTCCCCGAACTCTGCGACCAGCAGGTCTGCGGCGAGGCGGGCATGCCGACCATTCCCATGGGGAAACGAGTGAATCACCACAAGACGGTGATGGAAACGCACCGCGAGTTCGTCCGGGGACCACGGCAGCCACTCTCGATCTGCGGTCTGGACCGATACGGCAGCGATCAGGTCTTGGAGTTGCACCGGAACGTAAGGCCAGTCCGTGCCGATGCGGGTGTTGTGGTGTCTGTAGTGGCCTGCCCACTCCCAGACCTCTCCGAACATCCGCTTGTGAAGGTTCGTCATCGTTTTCTCAGTCAGGAGCGTGTCCGGAGAGTGAGGCCCACCCTTTGACTCCGCCCAGAGAAGCGCCTTGGCGATGTTCGCCTGCTCCGCAGCGTTAAGGTCTTCCTGGGTCGCCACCCACGTTGGGATCAACCCAGCGAGGTCTTCCGGCTCCAGCGGGGTAGCTCCCTCTGGCTCACCAAGCAGCACTGGAGCTGTCATCGCTTCGTTCCGCCCCCACGTGACCAGAGGCTTCCCGAGTCGATGATTGCGTGGAGTTGCTCCTCAGCGAGCGAAGAGGACAACTCACCCGCCTGGTCCTCCAGCGCCATTGTCTGCCGCAGCCGGCCCATCTGCTGCTCAAGCACGCGGCGCGCCTGCTGCTCGACCGTGTGAGAGAGGCTCTCATTTGGAACGAAGGCGTAGACGAGAGTACAGTCCATCGCCTGGGCAGCGCGCCGAAGCGAGGACAGTCGAATCCCGCCGGTTGTCTCCTTCTCCTCAAGGGAACGGACGGACGCACCGCTGATCCCCATCCGGGCCGCTAGGTCCGCGGCAGACATGCCAAGCGCATCACGCACGGCACGAATCCAGCCAAGACGCGGCGGCGTGTACTGGGTAGTGGGCTGCAGTCCGGTGAGACGTGCGTCGAGGACTTCCCGAGCCTTACGTGACTGCTTTCGTGTGGCCATTAGCGGCTTCTTTCTCTATTTGAATGACTCCAGTAGCGATTATATTTGCTAGTATGTTCACGTCAATAGAGACTCTGTTCGCTATCTGCTGTGTACTGAGTCACCGAAGCCCAGCCGCCACAACGCGTCGACCGGCAACACAAATCGCCCACTCGATGAGCAATTGGCACACGCCCGAGCATGCACGCGCGCTTGCACCACTTCGCTCACAGCGCCTTCAATCTATACCGGCCGGTCTTCTTCGTCCCGACCTTCTCGACGAGCCCGGCGTCGACCAGCGGGTTGATGATGTTCATCGCGCCCTGCCGAGACACCCCCAACGCATCCCAGATCTCAGCTGGCGCCATGCTGCCCTGCACCGCCAGCAGCTGCAGCAGTCGCTCTTGTCTTGGACGAAGGATGATTCGCTCCGAGCCCCCCACGTTCACTGTCTGGATACGTGACCAGACGTGCTCGAGTGTCTGCCTGAGGCCCTCCGCCGAGTACTCGAGCCAGCTGGTCAGATCCGCACCGCCCGTCTGAGCAGCGGCCAGCGCCGCGTAGTAGGCAGGCCGGTCCTCCCAGTAGTACTCGTCGATTGAGAAGATGTGGTGGGTGTCGAAACCACGTCGGTACAGCTCCCATAGGGCCGCAGCCCTGCCCGCCCTCCCGTTGCCGTCCGCGAACGGGTGAATCGTCTCGAGGCGATGATGGATGATCGCCGAGGTGATGACCGGCGAGAGCGCTGCCGAAGGTCCGTTCCACCATTCCAGCAGCGCATCCATCAGCTGCGGAACGTCCGCTGGATCGGCCGGCCGATAGGGCCCAATCTGCACCCTTATGGTTCGATACTCGCCCTCGGAACCCTGGTCCATGACACCGTTGCCGAGAATGCGGTGCAATCCGAGCAAGCCCTGTTCAGTGATGTGCTTGTCCGCACTGTGCTGCTCGACATAGCGAAGCCCCGCCAGATAGTTGACCACCTCACGACCCGAACGCGGAACGGCTCGGGGACCTTCGGGGTCTTCGACAAGCGCACGCACCTCCGCGAGCGTGAGGGGGTTACCCTCGATAGCTGTTGAGGCGTGGACGTTTCGAGTCCGGCTGTCTTTCTGAAGTGCCGGAATCCAAGCAAGTTCAATGGATGCATCCTCGATGCGCTGCCGCATTCGAGCAATCTCCTCGACGGCTGTGAGGAGGCTCGGCGTGATGGTGAACTGAGGCTCGTACGACATGAGATTAGTCAATCATCTGTCAAGTTATTAGTCAACTGGGGAGGTGACAGTTGCGCGTAATCGTCATCGCGAGCTGGCCCTTTCGGTTCTTACGGGTACACGTTCCAGACTTCGACAATCTGCCAGACGCCCCTCACCGGCAGCAGCATCCCCGAGAACTGCATCCCGACCTTGGCGGCGCGGGCGACCGCCGGCGACACCGGCGACATCCCGTACTCGACGCCGTCCATCGCCCCCCGCACCATCAGCATGCCTTCCCCCACTCCCGTGATGGAGAAATGATCCTCAACACAGTCCTGATCGTCGACGTCATCTTCGCGCTCCTCGAGCCACGCCACGAGCAGCTCCTCGAACCGTGCCGCGAGCTGGAGTGATGCGGCCGTCGCGACCACCTCGTCGGCCGAGTCGAACCAGCCGCGTCCTGCGAGCCACTGCGATAGCGCCGCACCGAAGCGAGCGATCGCCTCGGTGCCGGAGCGACCCACCATCACCTTGCGCGGGACGAAGTACGACAGAAACATCGGGAGCGCCTCACCCAGATACCGCGGGCCGAAGATCTCGGTGAACACCGCCTCCTCGGACTGCGACACCGCCTCCCACATCTGGCTGTTCGCGCCCAGCAGCAGTTCATGTCCGTAGCCGTCGAGGTAGTGTTCGAGCAACTCAGCCGATCCTTCGAACGAGGCCTTGTCTCGCTTCGTCCTAGTGGAGTCGTCGGCCAGGAACTCCTGCAAGACGTCATGCGCGGTGGGCGAATCGACCGGACGGAGCTCCGGGGGACCTTGTAGCTCGAACGCGAGCCAGCTCTGCGCAAGTGATGTCCGGCGATAGCGGGACACGTTCGCGTCGCCGCGGACGACCGCCGCCTCCAGCAGTCCGAAGCCGACCAGCGATTTCAGCAACCGCCGCTCGAGCACGTCGACACCGGTGTGCCAGCGGGCATCTGCGTGAGCCAGCTCCTGCTTGACCGGGCCGGATAGTGCCGAGGCGAACAGGTGCTGCGCGGTGACCCACTTGCGGGATTCTTCGAGAATCAGCGCGAGTGTCGCAACGAACTCCTCGCTCAGGCGCGGAGTCGGCGCCAGCCAGTCCACGTACCCGGGATTGAACTCCTCCCAGTAGGTCGCGAACAGCATTGCAGCCAATGAGGCCCGCCGCCCAGGCTCGATCAGCCGACGTCCGAGCGGCGTGACCATCAGAACGCCTGCCCGGCGCGCGACGAGCGAGGACACCATGAGCAAGCGATGAAACGTGTCGACGATGACGAGTTCGGACTCGGATTGCACCCGACTGAGCACGAGCTTGTCGACTTCGAGCACGGCCCCGAGTCGAAGCACCTCGGAGAGGCTCAGGTTGCCGGCGCTGGTCACGGGAGCAGGCGATGCAGCAAGTGCTCCCAGGATCGCCGCCGCAGTATTCACCGACTCTGCTCGTTCGAACATCGCGTCGGAGAGAGCGCCGTCGAACCGCAGCACAGCACGTGGTGCCTCACGCGAATGAAGTGCGTAGAGGCCGAGGCCTGCGGGAACCAGCACCTTCGTTGCTTCTGCCTCAAGCGGGTCGAGCCCAAACGTCATGTCCATGTCGCGCTGGGCCTTGGCAACGGTGAAGTGCTCGGGGTCGAAATCGCCGGCCCACTCACGCAGCGAGGCCATTTCGGCGGCCTCGTGGGCGTCGTCATCATCGAAGTCCGAGTCCGCATCGCGTGAACCGTGGGGCGTATCCTCGCCGAGTGCAATCGCCTCAAGTAGACGTGCGTATCCCGGATCCCCACCGCAGTCCTCGGGCGGACACGCTCGCGCCCCGTCGATGACACGCGGGTACGCGACGCCAGGCTCAGCCGAGCCCGCCCTCGAAATCGTGATCTCGTGCTCCCAGTCATCGCCAAAGTCGTAGATGTAGGTGAAGGCGACGATGCCCCTGGACAGCAGGGAGCCCAAGGTCACCGACTCCTCGTCACGCATCTCCGCGTCGAACCAATCGTCCCAATCACAGCTGGCGTCGACGTAGCAGGCATCGGCCAGCTCGAAGCGATGCAGGTGGGAGTCGAGCCACGGCATCGCGGCCTGAATCGCCGCGTGGAGATCTGCAAGAGTCGAACGGGAGACCATCGTGAACTTTCGCCATATCACGGGCTCGATGTGTACGAGCCGCACTTCCACATCCACGAGTCGCTGAGCCATGAGGAGGTCCTGTCATTGGCACCGATGAATGGGCGAGCATGACGATGGTACCGCAGCGAGTTCTCCTACCGCTCGCTCTATCGCAAAGTACTGGAGCATCTGATCGTAGGATTCGCCCCGCTGCCTTGCCTCGTGCAGCAGGCGTGCGCGGACAGACGATGGGATGTTCTTCATGTCTCGCCGACTCACTCCATCGCCTCAAGATACGCCCGAACGATCTTCGAGACTCGGTCGATCTCTGCGTACCTCATGATCTCGGCCCGCGTCGCCTTGCGGCTTCGGAGGCTCTCTCTGAGTGCCTCAAGCGCGACATCGAGCCCCACCTTGTTCCTGAACTTGAAGCAGTCGGCGACCGTCTTCGCGGGATTGAATACTCTCACGGAAGTCCCGTCGATCGAGTGCTCCTCGACCCCCGACGTGAGCGCGGCACCAGACATGCGGTAGACACGAACAGGCGGGTAGTCGAGTTGCGGCTGCCTGTCCTTGCCCCCGATTGCGATACTCACCCCCGACGGGATCTGAGTTCCGACTTCGTGAAAATCTAGTGCACTGACAAGACAGAGGATCGCGCCGGGTACCCGCTCAGCGACCGCGACCACGTCGTATTTACTCGGGGCTTGAAGCTCGGTAAGCCGATACACCCCTCGCGAGAGTCGCTCGACGAGCCCGGAATCGCGCATGCCATAGAGCGTCGAGTAGTGAATTGCTTGATCTGCGACCTCACGTGTCCGGAGCGTGCCGCCGCTCGCCCTGAATGCTTCAGTGGCGTGACGGATTGCATTCTCTGAAGGAAGTCTCTTCATGGGACCATTGTGATAGATATGTCGGACTTTGTGAACATTATCCGACGCTTTTATCACATCACGGTGGATGCGCCTCGCCAATTGTGCCGCCACCGGCGGCACAATTCCCGTCGCGATGCACTCGCAGTCCCAAGAACCAACCCCTTGCATGCCGCACCCTCCACCCGAAATGGAGGAGCGGGAGAATCCCAGAGGTAGCCTCACCCTAGCACCCCCCTCTGACATCGCCCTCGCGCCCAACCCCCTTCCGCCATCCCCCCACCCAGCCGCCCCTCCCACCCCAGGAGCCCCCGATGCTGGTCTACCAGGCCACCAAGCGCGAGTTCATGGACGACGTCGACAACGACGCCATCACCGCGCGCATCACCGAGGCATTCGAGCAGCGCGTCCACCGCGCCAACCCGTCCGAGGTCCGCTCGTGGACCAACTCGATGCAGCACCTGTACAAGGTGCTCAACACCGCCGAGATCCCCGACGGCTGCGGCGTCGCCATCGAGTTCGGCGTCCCCTACACCTCGAGCCGCATCGACTTCCTGCTCACCGGCCGAGCAGGCGGCATCGCCGATTCCCTCGCCACCGATTCCGCCGTCATCATCGAGCTCAAGTAGTGGGAGTCGCTCGAAGCCATCGAGGGCCAAGACGCCATCGTCCGCACCTTCGTGGGCGGCGGTCACCGCAACGTCTCCCACCCCTCGTACCAGGCCTGGTCCTACGCGCGGATGATCGAGGACTACAACGAAGCCGTCCGAGAAGCCCGATCTTCATCACGCTGACCAACCGTGCTCGGGATCCCAAACGGGGTCAAACGTCTCACGCATCGCCAGCTCAACTGTGCGATCAGTGATTGCACTAACTGCTCACGAGGGCACGACCCCGCTACCCCCAGGTGAGCGGCACCTTCAAGTCGTTCATGTGCCTGTACGGAATCAGTCCCTCGTGCTGCAACCGCCCGACCACGATACCGGGAGCAATCCCTTCCGCAGCAGCAAAGTCCACAACCTGCGCTTTCGACGGCCTCCCCCGAGAGATGAACCCGGTCCAAGCTGCAGGCTTGATCATGGCGTCCGCAGCGAACGCGTTTGCCTCGAGCTCCTCATAGGACTGCTCGTTCAGATAGGCGACGTGAGTCCGCTTCTTGGAGTGTCGGAGGATGTGGCATGCCTCGTGGAAGAAGCTGAACCACAGTTGGTCGGCCATCCTGTAACGCAGGCACAGCTGGATGAGTGCCTTGTCCGGGGTGAGCCACCGACTCACTCCCGAGCAGCGGATCTTAGGTAGCTCTGGAGCCAGCACGAGCGCGACGCCGGACTGGGCGCACCGACCCTGCAGGGCAGCAAACGCCTGCGCCGCGTCGTCCAGCGTGAGCGCAGGCGCATCGCGAACCAGCGCCGCAAACGCTCCGGAATCGAACGGCTCCGTGTCGATCTCGCGCGCCATGAGCTCTCCGGCGCGCAACCAGGCCGTGAGTGCGGGAATGTCGGGCGTGTAGGCGCTCGTCATCCGTGCGGCCAAGCGCTTGGGCGACGCCCAGTAGCCCTTCCACGCATCGGTGGACGCCGCACCGAAGTAGTCCAGAAGGCTGGCGGTCTGCTCTTTGGCGCTGGTCTCGCGCGCGATGAAGCCCTGCGCCTCCATCTCTTTCAGCGGGAACTGCTTGGCCCACGCGGCCTCCGCGGAGAGCCGCGCCTTTTCCTCATGGCGCGCCAGCAGGTCACGGTAGGTCGACTCACTGTTGTTCCAAAACGACGAAGGTGCGCCGAGGACCCGTTCCAAGTCGATCGCCAAATCGTGTCCGATGGGCGCCTTCCCGTTGATCAGCTGGCTGACGTTCTTCTCAGTCCGCCCCAGCAACTGGGCGAAATCTGACTGCGTGATCCCGCGCTCCTCGAGGATTTCGGCGATGGTCTCGCCGGGGGGAATGGCGACGTCAGGTACGAAAGGATAGCCCTTGCGCTCACTCATGGTAGTCAGTCACCTCCAGAATTCTCACCTTGGTTACCGCACTCCAATCGAGTCTGCCATGTTCAAGCTTCGGTACCGGCTCGTCTGCTGGCTCAAAGACGAGCCGATAGTTCCGCGTGAGGGTGACCGCAAGCTGACCCTTTCGGTCTTCGGAGAGCTCGTGGCACCTGCCGGGAAGATGCCGCAGGACCTCGAGCGAAGCTGCATCATGAAGGTCACGCAGCCGACGTGCGACCCGGCGTCCAATCTCATCACCAAGATGCCTGCGCCGAGAGCTGTCCGAACCGAGCCGCTTCTCCAATTCCCGCGTAGCGAAGACAACCTCCAAGTGCATGCCAATCAAAGTTGTTTACCGATATGGTAAAGATACTCTCATAGTCTGACACAGTAAAGACTATCCCGCGCCATCGAAATTGCCATCAGCATCGACAGCTGCCTCGGTGCGGTGGGAGCACTTCCGCTATCCCCCCACCCAGCGTCCCTCCCACCCCAGGAGCCGCCTCATGCTGGTCTACCAGGCCACCAAGCGCGAGTTCATGGACGACATCGACAACGACGCCATCACCGCGCGCATCACTCTTGCGTTCGAGCAGCGCGTCCACCGCGCCAACCCGCGCGAAGTCCGCTCCTGGACCAACTCGTTGCAGCACCTGTACAAGGTGCTCAATACTGCCGAGATCCCCGACGGCTGCGGCGTCGCCATCGAGTTCGGCGTCCCCTACACCTCGAGCCGCATCGACTTCCTGCTCACCGGCCGAGCAGGCGGCATCGCCGATTCCCCCGCCACCGTCTCCGCCGTCATCATCGAGCTCAAGCAGTGGGAGTCACTCGAAGCCATCGAGGGCCAAGACGCCATCGTCCGCACCTTCGTGGGCGGCGGTCACCGCAACGTCTCCCGCCCTTCGTACCAGGCGTGATTCTACGCGCGGATGATCGAGGACTACAACGAAGCCGTCCGAGAAGCCCGGATCGACCTGCTCCCCTGCGCCTACCTCCACAACTACAAGTGCGCCGAGCCGCCCGCCTACGACCGCCTGCTCGACCCCTCCAACGCATACCGGTTGAGCAATGCGAGAACGCGGCGCTGAAGTGCCTGTGTGGGCAAGCGCTGCGTGAGATACGTCGAGACATAGATGTCCTCGTCATCCATCCCGAGCAGCTCGACCAGGTCCGGACATTTCTTCGTGCAGAGAATCAGTCCGACTGGTGAGAGTTCGTTCGAGCCTCGTTCAAAGCGGTCAAGCCAGCCAAGGTAGAGCTGCATCTGCCCCTTGTGCTCGGGCCGCAGCGCTCCCGTCTTAAGCTCGATGGCCACGAGGCGCCGAAGTCCGCGGTGAAAGAACAGCAGATCCAGTACGTAGTCAGTCGAACCCACGCGCATCCGCTTCTGTCGGGCGACGAAACAGAACTGGCTGCCCAGCTCAAGCAGGAATCGCTCGATGTCGTCCAGGATCGCGCGTTCAAGCTCCTTCTCTGAGTGCTCATATGGCAGGCCCAGAAAGTCGAGCACATAGGGATCCTTGAACGTGGATTCGAGCGAAGGGATGTCATGGCCATCGTGCGCTTGATTCCCCGCAAACACCGGCGAATCAGACTCCCGGCTGAGTGCGAGCCGCCGGAACAGCGCGGTACGCATCTGCTCTCGCAGGGTCCTCACACTCCACCCTTCGCGCACTGCAGCGAGCGTGTAGAACTCGCGTTCATCCACATCTTCGAGAGTCATGAGCACCAAGAAGTGCGTCCATGACAATTGTGCAATCAGTGATTGCACAATCTGCCTGTCTGGATACACCTCAGCAAACTGGACCATGCTGAACAGGTTCCGACGACTCCAGCCGCGGCCATACTCAGTAGTAAGGCGCTCGGCGATCCGGGCGATGATGCCCTGACCATACTCTGCTCGCTCGAGGCCGAGGACATCCTTACGGATGCGCGCTCCGATCTCCCAGTGGAGCATCGCGAGTGTCGAGTTCACGGTTCTGGCGATACTGTCACGCGCACCGCCCACGAGGCGACTCACGTCAGAGTAGAGAACATCCTCGCTAGCCGAATGAGGATCATGCTCGTTCACGGTCATCCCCTCCATCAGAAATGGAGGAGCGGGAGAATCCCAGAGGTAGCCTCACCCTAGCACCCCCCTCTGACATCGCCCGCGCGCCCGCGCCCCGGGCGGCCGGCGCGCCCCCCGGCCCGCCCCCCCCCCCCCCGGGGCCCCCGGGGGGGGGGGCGCCGGGCCCCC
>JBBREQ010000081.1:0-9935 GCA_038202795.1 Coriobacteriia bacterium
TACCCCCATCGGCCTCGATGCTCGAGGCCGGTCGGCTCATGCGCGAGCACGACGTTCGGGCACTTCCCGTAGTGGCGGTCGATGGCTCGGTAATCGGCCTTCTGAGCCAGCGCCTCCTCGCCGAGCGCTACCTCGATGAGACCGAGATTGCCGGTTTCGCGGAGATGCTCGTCTCCGTAGGGCGCTTGGTGCGCGTGCTCGACGGCGAGCTCTTGGCGGGCGAGCCATCGACGCTCGTGAACGGCAACGTGCTCATTGGCGCCTCAGAGCCTGAGACGGTGGTCGCCCGCGTTTCGAGCGGGGATGTGCTCATCGTGGGGGACCGCGTACGGACACAGCCCATGGCGCTTGAGGCGGGCGTGGCATGCTTGGTAGTCACTGGGGGTGCGCATCCTGCACCCGCAGTCGTCGAGCTCGCCGAGAAGCGCGGTATCGCGCTCGTGACGACGAAAAGAGACACCTACTCCTCCGCGCGCCTTGTCTCGCTTGCTCATGCGGTGGGAGACCTGATGGAGACAGACGCATTGCGCGTCGGCCCTGACTCGCTGCTCGCCGAGGCCGCCGAGGATCTGCTTGCCAGCGTGCATCGCGAGGCCGTCGTCGTTGACGACAGCGGCCACTGCGCCGGGATTCTGACGCGTACGGACGTCGCGCGGGGTATCCGCAGGCGTGTGGTACTCGTCGACCACAACGAGATGTCCCAGTCGGCGCTTGGCATCGAGGATGCCACCGTGGTCGAGATCGTGGACCACCATCGCGTGGGCGACATCCAGACCGCCGGGCCGATCCTGTTCCTCAACCTTCCGGTAGGCTCCACCGCGACGATCGTCGCCAGCCGTTACGAAGCGCTCGGTGTCGAGATTCCACGGGCTATCGCGGGCGTCTTGCTGGGCGCCGTGCTGACTGACACCGTTTTGCTCAAGTCGCCCACCACCACCCAACTCGACCGTGACACCGTGGAGAGTCTGGCGCGCATCGCGCAGGTCGAGCCCATCGAGTTTGGGATGGAGCTGTTCAGATCACGAACCCACGGCGAGGTGTTCAGTCCCGAGAGGGTCGTGCGGGCCGACGTCAAAGAATACCGCGCTGGCGATGTGTTCGCTGCCATCGCTCAGTACGAGGCGGTTGACCTCGCGCAGGTCATGCAACACGCCGATGCGATCCGCGCCGAGATGGACGCGCTGCAAGAGCAGCGAGGCTACGATCTGGTGTTGCTCATGGCCACCGACATCGTACGAGAGGGATCAGAGATCATGGCTGTGGGTAAACTCCGTCTGGTCGAGCGAGCTCTGGGAGTGAGCCTGGAGGGCGGCAGCGCGTGGATGCCCGGTGTTCTGTCGCGCAAGAAGCAGATCGCCGCGCGACTCGTGCAGGCGTCGGGCACGTGACACGCAGGCCCCTGCTTGTCGGTGCTCTGGTTTCGTCGGTGTTCTTGGCGGGCTACGGGCTGCTCGTCAGTGCGTTCGACAGCTCACCTTGGATTCGCGCGTTTGATATCGCGGTGAGTCGATCCGTTGCGTCGGGCCGCACGCCAGCGCTAACGGGAATCATGAAGGTCGTGACCGAGCTGGGCGGAACGGTCGTTGTGGGCGTGTCACTTCTGCTCCTCGTCGGGTGGCAGCTTTCGCGCCACTGTACAGTGGACGCGGTCTTCTCGGTGGCCGTGGTGGTGGGGGGGCACCCTCGCTTCGACGCTGACCAAACGTCAGTTGCAGAGGGCGCGTCCTTTGGCGGAGGCTGCGTTGATCCCCCTGCCCACGTCGTATAGCTTCCCTTCGGGGCATTCCATTGCGAGCCTGTGTCTCGGCGCGGCGCTGGCGTACGCTGTGGGGCATTCGAACATGCGGTCACCACGCAAGGTACTTGCTTTGGCGCTCTGTTTGATCTATCCGCTGGTGGTGGGGTTTTCGCGCGTCTATCTGGGCGTACACTATCCCAGCGACATCATCGCATCGTGGCTGCTGGGTGTTGCAATCATCTCGGCGTGCTGGGGAGGTGCCCAGCAGGTGAGCATCGATCGAGCGAGCGGTCTGGCGGGGGTCGACGAGAGATGAGGGTGTGTACAATGGCTCGTCGCGCGGTCTAGTCGGCGAGACTCGAAATCGAAAGGTCCTAGAGCTCTTGAACCCCAAGGTCTCGATCATAGTCCCCGTCTACAACGTCGCGCCGTACTTGACGCGGTGTCTCAGCAGCTTAGCGGCTCAGACGCTCGATGCCGTGGAAGTCCTTGTCATCAACGACGGGTCGACCGACAACTCCCCGTCGATCATCGATGACTTTGTCGGGCGGTATCCTCACCGATTTCGCTCGTTCGTCAAGCCCAACGGTGGGCCATCAAGTGCGAGGAACATGGGCATCGAGAATGCTCGGGGCGAGTACGTCGGGTTCGTCGACGGGGACGACTGGGTCGATCCGGACATGTACCTGGAGCTCTTCTCAAAGGCGAACACGACTGATGCGGATATAGTCGTTTGCGGGTATGTTTCCGTCGATCTCGCGTCCAATGGGCGACGCTACCACCGGCAAGGCTGGTCGACGCAGTTCGGCATGAGTATGCGTGACAACCATGAGTACCCGCTGTTCGTCGCTCCCTATGCCTGCAACAAGCTGTTCAGACGGGCGCTTATCGTCGAGACGGGAATCAGGTTCCCCGAGTCCTTGTTGTTCGAGGACATCCCTTTCACCTACTCGATACTGGTACACGCTAACAAGGTAGAGAAAGTCCAGCGCGCGCTCTACATGTACGCGCGCTCCCGCCCGGGCTCGACCACACACTCGTACAGCCCCCGCAACCTCGAGATGCTCCAAACCCTGACGATGCTCAACGACTACTACCAGTCCCACGGTCTGTTCTCCGAGTTCGAGGACGAACTGCTCAAGATCAACCTCAGGCATATCTACTACCGTTTCAACGAGCTGCCGGCGTATGATGGCGTGGCGATCAAGCAGAGGTTCATCACGTTGTCGCGCGCCCACCTCGACGGCTATTTCCCGGATTGGCACCGGCGACTCGAGTGGCTCGAACAGCATGGCCATCCTTGGCGGCTCCCGTTCTTCCGGCATCTCGTGCCAGCGAGGCTCTACGCCTTGATGCCGCGGTTCCTGCACGTCACGGTCAACTGGTTCGCGGTGCAGCGCACGGCGAGCGTAGCGTTCATGAGGCGCTTCAGCTCCGAGCGTCGCGTACGACTCCACTACGCGCGGTTCCTGCGCCGGGAGAAGGTTGACGCGTCGACGGCGTTCTTCGAGTCGGATTCCGGACTGTCAACGGGTGACTCGCCTCTCCGGCTCATGCAGGACCTGGCCCGCCGAGGAACACACCGCGTGATCGTTGGAACGGCCGACGTCAAGCGGACCGAGGCGATTCTCCAGCGGCACGAGATTGTGGCGAAACCGGTGACGGTCGGCTCGAAAGCCCACGCACATGCGCTGGCGACAGCAGGTCTTGTTGTGAGCAATGCTCCGCTGCCACCGTTCTTCGTCAAGCGTCCCGAGCAGGTGTATCTCAACACCCTCAACGGCATGCCGCTGCGCAAGTTGGGCCGCGGCGCGCGAAAGGGGTTCGGGGAGCTGCCGCAGGTCCAGGGCGACCTCATCAAGGCCGACTACCTGCTCTTTCCCGACACGAACGCACGCGATCTGATCATGGGCGCGTACATGTTGTCCGCCCAGTACGGCGGTACGCCGCTCGTGGGTAGTCTGCCCCGCAATCAGATTCTCGCCGATGAGAGCCGCAGGCGAATTCTTCGCGACGAACTCGACTGCGAAGGGGTGCGGGTGTGCCTTTTCATGCCGGAGCGCCACGCCCCTGCCGCGCTCATGGATGCTGAGTCCTACGCACGGCAGTTGGAGGACTTTCTGGGCGATTTCGATGCCCCGCTGGATGACCGATTCAGGCTCATCGTGCGACCGGCGATGCAACTTGAGGACCAGGTGGACTTCACTCGGTTCAGATATGTCGAGCTTGCGCCTCCACACTGGGACGACCATGAGTTGCTCTGCGTGGCGGATTGCCTGATCACCGACCAGTCCAGCACGCTGTTCGACTTCCTCGCAACCGGCAGGCAGATCGTACGGTTCCGCTCGGAGTCCGACTCCAGCTCGCAGGACACGGAGAGGTTCTCGGAAGACGAACTGCCGTTTCGGACGTTCCACTCGGCCAAGAGCGTGGGCGAGCATCTCGCGCGTACGGCAGATTTTGTTGCTCCCGCAGAGTACCGGCAGTTCGCGGAGCGGTTCGCCAGCCCCCTGAGTGCAAGCGCCGCCGCCGATCTCAACGACGTTGTCCTAGGCATCCGACACATCGAGGATCCCGCCCCCGTTCCCGCAGTCGACATCGTGTTCATCCGGTATCTGACCAAGAACGGCCGCGTCGCATTCGAGAAGTTGCTCGAATCCGGCTACCACCGGGATGACGCGGTGTTCGTGATGAGCGGCCACCGATACCGTGCTCGCGCATCGGCGTATCTGCACGAGTTGCACACGAAGAGGGGAGTCGACGTCAACTACCGCGTGACGTCCGACCGGATTCTTCTGACCACCGCAACCGTGCTGATGGCGTGGGCGTCGCGACGGTTCGGCTGGCGGTTCGCATCGCTTGACCGGGCATACCTTCAGGAGGCGCGCAGGATATTTGGCACGACTCACGTGAGATCGGCGACGGACTTCAGCGGCTACAAGAAGTTCTCGGCAATGGCGCGGGTCATCGACGAGCACGCGGACTCCCGCCCCCTGTAGGGCGCGTGTGAACACAGCCGCACTCTCGCGAACTTGTTTAGCCGATGTCAGTGCGCGCGCGGCAACGTGATCGCGAAGCTCGAGCCCGTGCCCACATCGGAGTCGAGGCTCACAGAGCCCCCGTTGCGCTCCGCGACGTGTCGAACGAGTGCCAGTCCCAGCCCGGTTCCGCCTCCATCGCGCGAGCGGCTCGCATCGATGCGGTAGAAGCGCTCGAACACGCGCGGCTGGTGTTTCTGAGCGATGCCCGGCCCCGTGTCGACTACACGCAAGATGACTTCGGCCTCGCCAGCTTCAACGACCACGCGCACTGAGCCCGCAGGCGTGTACGCGATCGCGTTGTCGAGCAGGTTGTCGAGTGCGACTGCCAGATCCGTGGGCTCAGCAGCCGCGAAGACATCACTTCCCTGTACCGCCGAGAAGTCCGCAGACAGGTCGAGGTTCTTGCGCGCGGCCGCCGCGCGATGCGAGATCAGGGCGTTGTCCACGCAAAGCCGAAGGTCGGTGATCGCTCCGGGGGCGGGTGCCGTCTCCAGGCGAGACAGGTCGAGCAGTTCTCCTACGAGCCGTTGCAGGCGCTCGGCTTCGGCCTCGATCTGGCACGCGAAAGTCAGCGCCTGCTCCACGTCGCCGTCGCCCGCCGCAGTTTCAACGGACTGCGCCAGAAGGCGAATCCCGGCCGCGGGGGTCTTGAGTTCATGACTCGCGTTGGCGACGAAGTCCCGGCGCATTCGCTCAAGTCGCGAACGTTCGGTGATGTCACTGACCGAGACGATCGTGCGTCCGCGGCCTAGAGGCGCGATGAGCACGCGCAGCACACGACCGGTGGGGTCGGACTCGAGCTCGACGGCCACAGGGGAGGATTCGGCTCGATGCGTCCCGATGGCTACTTCTACGGCCGCAGGGAGCCCCGCCTGGGCGACCTGGGTGTCGCGCCAGCCTCCGGCTGGCATCCGAAACATGCGGTCTGCGGAGGTGTTCGCGAGCTGGATGGTGGTTCCGTCAAGCAGTAGCACCGCATCGGTCAGTCCGTCGAGAGCGGTCTTCAGAGTGAGCTTTTCGGCTTCGAGTGCGCCAAGACGCATGCGCATCTGGTCCCGTAGAGTCGTGAGGGCGTCGGCGAGCCCCTGAAGATCGGTGGGAACCTCAGGCATCTCGACTGTGAGGTCGCCGTCTGCCATGCGGTCGGCGGTCAGGGAGAGTGCGGCAATGGGTCGAGTCGCCTGTCCGATTGTCAGTACGGCGATTCCGACACCCACCACGAGTGCAACGGCGAGCAACGCCAAGCCCATGCTTCGCGAGCGAGCGGCGATCTGCTCGATCTGCGCAAGCGGTTGCGACACGCGCAAGGCGATGCGCTGGCCGCCCAGAGAGGCCGGCACCGCGACGTAGAGCTCCTCTTGCCCCTCTGTGCGTGAAATTCGGCGAGCCACACCCACGCGCCCTTCTAATGCCGCAGCCACCTCTGGGCGATCGAGGTGGTTCTCCATTGCGGTCGGGTCGAAGTTGGAGTCTGCCAGGATACGTCCGTCGGCGGCCACGATCGTGAGGCGAAGGTCCGTGCGCGCAACCAGTTGGCTGGCGACATCGCCGGGTGTCTGAGTCGACTGCGCGGCAACCAACGCGGCTGCCTGAGCGACGGCGGTGAGGTTGCGCTGCTGTTGGTTGAGTGCTGCCTGTGTGAGTGGTCCGTACAGGGACCAAAGCCATGCTGCTGCGAACACGACGGCAATCAGCGCGTAGCCAAGAACCAGCCGCGCAAGCAGCGAACCGGAAAGTCGGTGAAGCCTACTCACAGCCCGTCTGCGTCTCTGGGGGGCTTCGCTACCGCCTCGAAGCGGTACCCCATCCCGTGGATGGTGTGAATGAACACGAACGCCGAGGATGCCTCGACAGCTTGGCGCAGGCGCCGCACGTGCACGTCGATGGTGCGCGAGGACGCCATGTGTTCGTAGCCCCAGACCTCCTCGGCCAGCATCTCCCGAGTGCACAGTAGGCCCTCCCGCTTGGCCATGGCGAGGAGCAGCTGGAACTCCTTCAGACGAAGCTTGGCGGGTACGCCGGCGACAGACGCCCGGAAGCTCTTGGGCTCGATAAGCAGGTCACCGATCTCGATGTCGCGGTCGTCGTTGAGCGTCGCACGCGAGCGGACGCGTCGCAGGTTCGCTCGCACGCGCGCGAGCAGTTCTTCCATCGAGAACGGCTTGGTCAGGTAGTCGTCGGCTCCGGCATCGAGTCCGCGCACCTTGTCGCGCTCGGTGTCGAGCGCGGTGACCATGATGATCCCCGTCTCTTTGTCGACTGCGCGCAGACGCTCCGCGATCTGGTAGCCGTCCATGCCGGGCAGCATGAGATCGAGAAGCACCAAGTCCGGCGAGGCCTGCTCGGCGAGCGCGAGCGCATGCGCACCGTCGCCGGTCGAGTGGGTCTCGAACCCTGCGCGCCGGAGTGCGTATTCTACCGTCTGCCGGATGATCGGATCGTCCTCAACCACGAGGATGGTCGACATGTGCGCTCCCTTAGGCCGGTTGCTGTGCGCGGTCATCATGCCACGCACACGCGCACGTGCGTGAGCCATTTCACATACGTTTTACATTCCTTTTCCCGAGTTTACAACCCTGCAACCACTTGGAGGGTATGTATCTCTAGCATGACCTTCAGCGGGCCGATGGGCCCATCGCTCGAGTCATCGAATCAGAAGGAGAGTCGCAGTGAAGAAGTGGATCGCACTGGCACTCACGGTAGCCCTAGCGCTCACGCTGGTAGGTTGTGGCGGGACGACTGAGCCCACAGACGCAGCACAGGAGCCGGGCGCAGGCTCGGAGCTCACCGGCGCTATCAACGTTGAAGGCTCCGACACGATGGTCAACCTGAGTCAGGCATGGGCGGAGGTCTTCCAGACCCAGAACCCCGGCGTCATGATCTCGCTCAAGGGCGGCGGTTCCGGTACGGGCATCGCGGCGCTCATCAACGGTACGGTCGATTTCGCCAACGCTTCGCGTGAAATGAAGCCTGAGGAACTCACCCAGGCACAGGGCAAGGGTGTCACCCCGGTCGAGACGGAAGTCGCCAAGGACGGCATCGCTGTTGTGGTGAACCCGGCGAACCCGGTCACCGGTCTTACCATGGATCAGCTGGGCAAGGTCTACCGAGGCGAGATCACGAATTGGAAGGACGTTGGCGGTCCGGACAAGGCGATCGTGCTGCTCTCTCGCGACAGTTCCTCCGGCACGTACGAGTACTTCAAGGAAGAGGTCGTGGGCAAGGAGCTCGAGTACGCCAAGGAAGCGAAGCTTCTTCCCTCGACGCAGGCGATCATCGACGAGACCAAGGGCAATCCCGAAGCGATCGGATACGTGGGCCTGGGCTACGTGACGCCTGATGTGAAGGTGCTCGAGATCGACGGCAAGGCCGCATCGGTCGAGGGCGCGCTCGATGGCAGCTACGTGTTGTCGCGCGGTCTCTACATGTACAGCAACGGGGAGCCGGCGGATGTCATGAAGGCTTTCATCGACTGGATTCTGAGTCCCGAGGGTCAGAAGGTCGTAGAGGATCAGGGTTTCGTGCCCCTGGCTCAGTAGCTCAGATGTCACACGCCCCCCAACAGGGACGGCGCCGCGGCCGCCCGGCACAACGCCGGGCGGCCGAAAGCGTCCTCACGAGACTCATTCAGCTCAGTGGTATCGCGGCTATCCTCATCTTGGCCGCGATCACGGTGTTCTTGACGCTTAACGCAGCTCGGGCCATCTCTGAGGTCGGACTCTGGGAGATGATCACAGGGACCGACTGGTACCCCACGAGCGAGAATCCCTCGTTCGGGTTCCTCCCCGCCGAGGTGGGGTCCATCTGGGTCACCATCGTAGCTGTGGCCCTGTGCATGCCGCTGGGCATCGCAGCCACGATCTACATCTCTGAGTTCGCAGGCAAGCGCGTGAAGGAGTTGGCCAAGACCATCATCGAGTTCATGGCTGCTGTCCCGTCTGTGGTCCTGGGCCTAGTGGGCATCACGCTCCTGGTACCCAACGTGCGGACGTGGCTGGACCTGGATACCGGCTTGACCGCGTTCACTGCCGGCCTCGTGGTGGGCGTCATGGCCCTGCCCACACTAATCTCGATCGCTGAGGATGCCATGCATGCGGTGCCCAGCGATCTTCGTACGGGATCGCTCGCTTTGGGAAACACCCGGTGGCAAACCGTGTACAAGGTGGTACTGCCGTCGGCTTCGAGCGGCATCTTCGCAGCCGTCATGCTGGCCACGGGCCGTGCGATCGGTGAGACCATGGTGGTGCTCATGCTTGCGGGCAACTCGGGCGTGATTCCCACCGCCCCGTTCGTGTCCGCACGCACGATGCCGGGCACCATCGCTGGCGAGATGGCGGAGGTCGTGCAGGGCGGCCTGCACTACTCGGTGCTGTTTGCGATGGCGCTCGTGCTCTTCGCGGTGACGTTCGCCATCAACCTCGCAGCCGACATCGTTTTGGAGCGGCAGCGCAAGCGGTGGCGCCGATGAACCGGTCGAAAGCTCGCGCGCGCAGGGCCCATGCCGTTGAGACCGTGGCCAAGATCGTGACCGGGGCCGCCGTGCTCGCCGTTGTCGGCCTGGTTCTGTTCATTCTCGGCTACATACTGTATCGAGGCATCGGTTCGATATCGTGGGAGTTCATCACTCAGAACCCTCGGATGTTCATGACTGAGGGGGGCATCTGGCCCGCGATCTGGGGCACGATTCTGCTCGTGTTCTGGACAGCGGTCTTCGCGCTGCCAATTGGCATCATGGCAGGCATCTACATGGCGGAGTACGCCGCTCGCGGCATGGTCACACGTGTGATCAGGCTCGCCATCACCAATATGGCCGGGGTGCCTTCGATCGTCTACGGACTGTTCGGTCTCGCGTTGTTCGTGCTTACCATGGGCTTTGGGCGCTCGGTTGTCTCGGGCGCACTGACACTCGCCTGTCTCACGCTGCCCGTGATCATCACTGCCACCGAAGAAGCGCTCCGGCAGGTCCCGCGGGACATCAGGCAGGCCTCGCTGGCGTTGGGCGCCTCACGACTCAGGACCACCACCCGCGTTGTGATCCCCGCCGCCGCACCTGGCATCGTGACCGGATCGATACTCGGCCTTTCCCGCGCTGCCGGTGAGACCGCGCCGATCCTCGTGACCGCAGTCGCGTTCATGGCGCCGATTCCCGGTTCGGT
>JBBREQ010000082.1:0-9715 GCA_038202795.1 Coriobacteriia bacterium
GTCAAGGTGAAGAAGGACTGGCGTCGCGATGCGTCGCAGATTCGTCGTTTCGGATACGGGGAGGGCCTGTGAGCTCAGTCGACATCACCACGTTGGCCTTGGCACTCGACCAGACGTTGCTCAAGCCCACGGTGGGCTTCGGTGAGGCTCAGACGTGGATGGAGGCCTCCCGCGACGCGGGGTTTGCATCCCTGTGCGTCTCGCCGTTCCTCGTCCCGCTGGCCTCACAGCATCTCGCTGGCACGTCGACCGCGGTCTGCTCGGTGGCTTCGTTCCCGCTGGGTTACTGCCTCACCGAGACCAAGGCCGAGGAGGCAGTGCACCTCGTGGAGCTTGGCTGTGACGAAGTTGACATGGTCATGAACATCGCTGCGTTTTTGGGCGGTGAGTACGACTATGTGCGCGATGACATCGAAGCGGTCGTGATCGCGGTGTCCGAGGAGAGCGAGGGCTCCGGACTGGTGAAGGTCATCCTTGAGACCGCCTATCTCGATGAGTCGCAGATCGCTCGGGCGTGTGAGCTTGCTGTGGCCGCGGGGGCCGACTTCGTGAAGACCTCGACGGGGTTTGGCCCGCGCGGGGCCAGCGTGCGCGACTGCGAGATCATGCGAGCGACCGTGGGTACCGAGATCGGCGTGAAGGCTGCGGGTGGAATCCGCGATCTGGATGCCGCTCTGGCCATGATCTCAGCGGGGGCGAACCGCATTGGCACGTCCGCAGGTCTCGAGATTCTCGCCCAGGCCACTGAGCGCGGCCTGTAGGACCCCATGCCGAGCTACCCGCTCACCGCGCTTGTCTTGCGCAAAACCAAGCTGGGGGAGACCGATATCATCCTCACCCTGCTCGCTCAGGACGGCAGCCAGGTGCGTGCGGTCGCAAAAGGGCTGCGCAAACCCGGATCACGCTTTGGCGGCAGGCTCGAGCCGTACTCGGTGGTCGATCTGCTCATGCACACCGGCAAGTCACTCGAAGTGATCTCCGAAGCACGCACCGTGACGTCTCACTCCGGTCTGCGTGAGGATCTTGAGCGCTCCGCCGCAGCAGCGGTGGTCGCGGACCTGCTCGACAAGGTGTCGATGCAAGGGCAGGTCGAACCTCGGCTGTTCGCGCTGTCGGTCACAACGCTCTCGGTGCTGGAAGGCGCCCCGGTCACCGCATCGGCGGCTCTGGTGGTGGCGTTCCTGCTCAAGTCGATGGCGATGCATGGCTACCGGCCTGAGCTTGAGAGTTGTGCCGCATGTGCGTGCGAAGCCGGTGCGTCGTCTGAGTTCTCCCTATCGCACGGCGGCGTGCTCTGTGTGGCGTGCGGCGCGCTCGACCCCGGCTCGCTGCGCTTCCCGGTCGAGGCACGTGCGTGGCTCGACCGTCTGCTGGGCGCGACGATGGCCGAAGTCGCAGAGGCCCAGATGCCGCCCGCCGCGGTCGCGGACTGCTTCGCACTCATGCGCAGCTTCGTTGGCTACCACCTGCCGGCACGCCTCAAGGCGCTCGACTACTACGCGGGCCTGATGTAGAAGGTGAGTGGCGTCAGCGTTGGGTGCTAACCTCTGGCAGAGGAGGAATCGCCGTGTCCACAGGGTTAAAGCAACAGCCCAATCGCAGGCTCTACATTGAGTCTCTGCGGTCGATGACACCCGCCCAGCGTGTAGAGAAGGCATTCGAACTCTCGGACCTCACACACGATCTTCTCCGTGCCGGACTGGCGCAGCGCTTCCCCGACAAGAGCCCCGCCGAGCTCCATCAGCTCTATCTTGAGAGACTCGAGCGATGTCGCAGTCGCAGTTGCTAGCGGAGGCGGTCTCCGCCCTCGATTCAGCCGGTGTTGGCTACGTGCTCACGGGCTCCCTTGTCTCCAGTCTGCAGGGCTACCTGGACGAATGGGCCTCTCGGCTGGATGTGGTCGATCTGCTCGCGCGCGTTCGTGCTCAGGCGGGGGAGTAGGGCCGACGTTCGTGTAGAATGTCGGCACGATTTCGAGGGGCACAATCACCACATCCCAAGGGAGTATTCACCCTATGAGCTCTCCGACCTTTCAGGACATCATCCTGGCGCTTTCCCGCTACTGGGCCGATCAGGGCTGTGTGGTCTTGCAGCCCTACGACACGGAGGTGGGGGCGGGGACGTTCCATCCGGCCACGACGTTGCGCTCGCTTGGCCCCGACACGTGGCGCACTGCCTACGTGCAGCCCAGCCGTCGCCCCGCAGATGGCCGCTACGGCGAGAACCCCAACCGGCTGCAGCACTACTATCAGTATCAGGTAATCCTCAAGCCGAGCCCCGACAACGTGCTCGACCTCTATTTCGACAGCCTGCGCGCTATAGGCATCGAACCTGCCGATCACGACGTCCGACTTGTCGAAGACGATTGGGAGTCACCTACTCTAGGCGCTTGGGGGCTGGGCTGGGAGGTCTGGCTCAACGGCATGGAGTGCACGCAGTTCACCTACTTCCAGCAGGTGGGCGGCTTCGAGTGCCGGCCCGTTCCCGCCGAGATCACCTACGGTCTGGAACGACTCGCGATGTACATCCAGGGCGTGGACAGCGTCTACGACCTCATCTGGTCTGTCGGCCCGGACGGCACCACCTTCACCTACGGCGACGTGTTCCTCAGAAACGAGCAGCAGTACTCGGCGTATAACTTCGAGGTCGCCGATGTCGACATGCTTCTCGGCCTGTTCACGACCTACGAGAGTGAGTGTCAGCGCACGCTCGAGGCCGGGTACGTGCTGCCCGCCTACGACTACGTGCTCAAGTGCTCGCACGCGTTCAACCTGCTGGACGCTCGTGGCGCCATCAGCGTGACCGAGCGGCAGGGTTACATCCTTCGGGTCCGCGCAATCGCCAAGGCGTGCTGCGCGGCTTACCTCGACCTCGTTACCCCGCAGGACCCCGATGCCGAGGAAACACCTGCCAAGAAGGGCGGTGATGCCCTGTGAGCGGACGCGATCTGGTCTACGAGATCGGCACCGAGGAGCTGCCGTCCAGTGCGATCTACAGCGCCATCGAGCAGCTGCAGGTGTCAGTGCCCAAGGCCCTCGACGAGGCTCGCCTGCAGTACGGAGTCGTCGCCGTCGTGGCGACCCCTCGCCGCATCGCGGTACTGGTGAGCGAACTGGCCGAGCGCCAGTCCGATGCCGTGACCACCTCCAAAGGTCCTGCAGCCAAAGCGGCGTTCGATGCCGACGGCAACCCTACTCAGGCCGCGATTGGTTTTGCGCGCGGAAAAGGCGTGGCCGTCGACTCACTTGAGGTTCGCGACGAAGAGGGTGGGTCGTACGTGTATGCGACGGTCGAAACTTCCGGCGAGCTTGCCGCGGTCGTCTTGCCTGCACTGCTGGCCCGGCTGACCGAGAACCTCGACTGGGCGAAGTCCCAGCGGTGGGGGTCGGGCACCGCACGCTTCCCGCGGCCGGTTCGCTGGTTGCTCGCGCTGCACGGCACCGACGTCGTGGGCGTCGAGTTCGCAGGGCTCACCGCGGATCGCACCACGTATGGCCACCGATTCCTCGCGCCCGGTCCGCTCGAGATCTTCGCAGCGTTCGAGTATCCGGCCGCGTTGGAGAAGGCGTTTGTCGCCGTGGACCAGAACGTGCGAGCGCGCATGATCCGCGAAGGCATCGAGGGTGCTGCTCGGACCCACGGAGGCACGGCGGTCGTACCGGACAAGACGTTCGCGGAGGTCGTGAACCTTGTCGAGTGGCCTACGGTGGCGACCGGCACGTTCGACGAGGAGTTCCTAGCAGTGCCGCGCGAGATGCTCGAGTACGCGATGGGGGGGCACCAGCGGTACTTCCCCCTGGAGCGCGCTGAGGGCACCCTCGACAACCGTTTCATAGTCGCGCACAACGGTAGCCCGCATCGCACCGAGCAGATCATCTTAGGCCACGAGCGAGTCATCCGCGCACGACTTTCGGACGCCGCCTTCTTCTACAAAGAGGACCTCGCAACCCCGCTCGAGGGGTGGCTGCCCAAGCTCGAGTCCGTGGTGTTCCAGCAGAAGCTCGGTTCAGTCGCCGACAAGGTCGCGCGCATCGAAGCGCTCGTCGCCGTTCTCGCCGCGTCACTCGATGCCCCCGCGGACCAGGCTGCATACGCCGAGCGTGCCGCGCACCTCGCCAAGGCCGATCTCGTGACCAACGGCGTAGTGGAGTTCACCGACCTTCAAGGCGTCATGGGCGGTTACTACGCACGCGCAGCAGGCGAAGAGGCCGGCGTGGCGCTGGCCATCCAGGAGCACTACCGACCCCGATTCGCTGGTGACGAGCTTCCCACATCGATGGCCGGTCGACTGGTCTCCATCGCCGATAAGACCGACACCATCTGCGGCATCTTCGCCGTGGGCAAGGCGCCCAAAGGCTCGGCCGACCCGTTCGCACTGCGCCGTCACGCCATTGGAGTGCTGCAGATGGCGCTGGACGGCTCGCCTATCAGGCTCGACGCTCTTATCGGCGATGCCCTGAACTCGCTTGCGTCGCAGACTGAGTTCGACGCGGAGTCGACAGGCTCGGCGGTTAAGGAGTTCTTCGTCACCCGCCTTCAGGGGATATTGCGCGACCGCGGGCACGCCTACGACACCGTCGATTCAGTGCTCGCCGTGGCGGCAGACGATCCCGCAGATGCGCTCGCACGCTGCGAGGCGTTGACCGCGTTTCGCGCAGCCAGAGACGACATGGAAGACCTCTCGGTCGCCTACACGCGGGCAAAGAACCTGGCGAGGGCCGATCTGGGCGTCGAGGCCGATCGCGCGCTCATGGGACCCGAGGAGATCGCACTGGCCGACGCGCTGGCATCTGCCGAGACGACCGCAGGTGACCTGATGGCCCAGCAGGCCTACTCCGTCGCGCTCGAGTCGCTGGCGGCTTTGCGCGCGCCTATCGACGCGTTCTTCGAGGGTGTGCTGGTAATGGACCCCGACGAGAGCGTGCGTGACAACCGGTTGCGGCTACTCAATCGTTTCGTCGCCGTATTCGGCGGCTTTGCCGACTTCAGCAAGCTGTCAGGCTGACTGAGATGAGTCCCACACCCATCTCGATCCACGTTGTGTCGGACTCGCTGGGCGAGACGGGCGAGATGGTGGCGCGCGCGGCCGCGGCTCAGTTCGAGGCAGACGCGTTCCGCATCGAGCGCCTGGTCAAAGTCACCACGCCCAAGCAGCTGCGCGAAGAGGTTCAGTCCCACTGCGGCACCTACTGCCTCTTCTTCTACACCCTTGTGGATGCGGCGCTGTGCGCCGAGATGGATCAGATGTGCAAAGAAGGCATCAACGGCGTTGACCTGTTGAGTCCCGCAGTGGAGCTGTTGCGCATCACGACCGGCCTCGAGCCCACAGGTGAGGCGGGAGCCATCCGGCGCACGGACGAGGAGTACTTCGAGCGCATCGAGGCGATGGAGTTCGCGGTCAAGCACGATGACGGCCGCAATCCCGAAGGACTACTCGAGGCCGATATCGTGCTCATTGGCGTCTCCCGGACCAGCAAGACACCGCTGTCGATGTTCCTCGCGTTCAAGGGCCTCCGGGTCGCCAATATCCCTCTTGCTCCCGGCACAGACCCGCCCCCGGAGCTCTTCGACGTCGACCCCCGACGGGTCTTCGGGCTCGTGACAAGCGCCGAGCTCCTCATGGAGATTCGTCTCGAGCGCATGCGTGAGCTGGGAACGTGGGTCCCTCACTACGCCGAGCGCGAGGCGGTCGAACGTGAGCTGGAAGAGGCGCGCTCCCTGATGCGGTCGATCGGTTGTCTGGTCGTGCGCACCGACAATCGGGCCGTTGAGGAGTCCGCACAAGAAATCTTGCGGCACGTGTACCGAACCATTCCTACCAACGACTGATTGGGCCTTGTATACGGCGCGTGAACGTGGCGAGGTACGGTAGTATGCGTGATGCTGGTTCCCCGAGAGGTAAGGGAGAGGGACTTGTCGGACGTGAAACGTGTGTATGCCTTCGGCAAAGAGGCGGATGGCACCAACCGCACCGAGGGCAACCGGGAAATGAAGTTCATCCTAGGGGGCAAGGGCGCCAACCTAGCCGAGATGGCCAACATGGGGCTGCCGGTGCCGCCCGGTTTCACCATCAGTTGTCAGGCCTGCATGGAGTACTACCACTCGGACCCACCGGCGTATCCCGCCGGTCTTGCCGATGAGATCGCGCAATACGTCGCGGATCTCGAGAGCAAGATGGGCAAGCAGCTTGGAGATGCGAACGATCCGCTGCTCGTCTCGGTTCGCTCGGGCTCACCGTTCTCGATGCCCGGCATGATGGACACGATTCTGAACCTGGGTCTCAACGACACGTCGATCCAGGGCCTGATCGCGCAGACCGGCAACGAGCGTTTCGCATGGGACAGCTACCGCCGGTTCATCCAGATGTTCTCGAAGGTCGTGCTCGATCTCGAAGGGGACCTGTTCGAGAACGCCATCACTGAGATGCGCTTCGACAGAGACGCGGCCTCCGACACCGATCTTTCCGCAGAGGATCTGCGCAAACTCGTCGGTCAGTTCAAGGCCATCGTCGCCAAGCACGTCTCGGTGAACGCGTTCCCCGCGCTTGCAGACGCCAACGGCTCAGTCGCCTTCCCGCAGGACGTGAGCACGCAGCTGCACTTGTCGATCGAGGCCGTGTTCAAGAGCTGGAACAACGACCGGGCGATCATGTATCGCAAGATGGAGCGGATTCCCGACGACTTGGGCACCGCCGTCAACGTGCAGACCATGGTCTTCGGCAACAAGGGCGACACATCTGCCACGGGTGTGGCCTTCACTCGCAACCCGGCCGACGGCACCAGAGAATACTACGGCGACTTCTTGACCAATGCCCAGGGCGAGGATGTCGTCGCGGGGATTCGCGTCACCGAACCCCTCGCCGATCTTCCCAAGGTGCTTCCGGAGGCCGGCGCGCAGCTCTGGGAGGTCTTCGAGACGCTCGAGGGTCACTACCGCGATATGTGCGACATCGAGTTCACCATCGAGCAGGGCAAGCTCTGGATGCTGCAGACCCGCGTAGGCAAGCGGACCGCGCGTGCCGCGCTCAAGATCGCGGTCGACATGGTCGAGCAGGGCATGATCTCGCGGGAAGAAGCGGTGCTTCGCGTCGATCCCGACCAGCTAGACCAGCTGCTGCACCCGCAGTTCGATGCGAAAGTGAACTACGACGTGCTGGTCAAGGGACTCAACGCGAGCCCCGGCGCTGCGGTGGGTGAAGTCGTGTTCTCGGCCAATGACGCCGTTAAGGCAGCCGAGGAGGGCCGCAAGGTCATCCTCGTGCGTTGGGAGACCACGCCAGACGATCTGCACGGCATGGTTGCGGCCCAGGGCATCCTGACGTCACATGGCGGCAAGACGAGCCACGCGGCGGTTGTCGCCCGCGGGATGGGCAAGCCGTGCGTGTGTGGTGCCGATGCTCTGAAGATCGACGCCGAGGCAAAGCGCGCCACGGTAGTGGGAAGCGACGTCGTGCTCAATGAAGGCGATGTCATCTCGCTCGACGGCACCACCGGCATCGTAGTGGTGGGCGCAGTAGCGCTCATCGAGCCCGAGGTTTCGGGAGACTTCGACACTATCCTCGCGTGGGCTGACGAGTTCCGCACCACCGGCGTTCGCGCCAATGCCGATACCCCTGACGATGCCCAGCTGGGTCGTGAGTTCGGAGCGGCGGGAATCGGCCTGTGCCGCACGGAGCATATGTTCCTGGGCGAGCGCAAAGACATCCTGCAGCGGTTCATCCTCGCCGAGGATCAGAGTGAGCGCGAGGATGCGCTCGCGCGGCTGCTCAAGGAGCAGACATCGGACTTCTTGGGCATCTTCGAGGCGATGGACGGCCTTCCGGTGACGGTGCGTCTGCTTGATCCCCCGCTGCACGAGTTCTTGGACAACCCACGCGAACTCGAGATTCAGATCGTGCGCGGCGAGTACACGGGTGTCGACCAGTCCGAGCTGGCCGCCAAGCGCAAGCTGCTTGCGCATATCGACGCGATGTCAGAGGCCAATCCCATGCTGGGCCTGCGCGGCTGCCGTTTGGGCATCATGCATCCTGAGCTCTATGGCTTGCAGGTCCAGGCGATCACGCGCGCGGCATGCCAGCTGAAGAAGGCCGGCAAGGACCCACGCCCTGAGATCATGATTCCGCTCGTCAGCGTCAAGGCCGAGCTCGAGATTCTGCGGGCCGAGTCCGAGGCGATCATCGCGCGTGTTCAGCGTGAGGAGGGCATCGAGATCTCGATTCCCATCGGCACGATGATCGAGCTCCCTCGGGCGGCCATCACCGCCGATGAGATCGCGGAAGTCGCCGACTTCTTCAGCTTTGGCACGAACGATCTCACCCAGACCACATTCGGTTTCTCGCGCGATGACATCGAGTCCAAGTTCCTACCGAAGTATCTTGACCGCAAGGTTCTGGGCCGCAATCCCTTCGAGACCATCGACGACGGCGTCGCCAAGATGGTCTCCATGGGCTGTGAACTGGGGCGCACCACCAACCCGAAGATCAAACTGGGCGTGTGTGGTGAGCATGGCGGTGATCCTGACTCGGTCAAGATCTTCTTCGCGATCGGTCTCGACTACGTGAGCTGCTCGCCCTATCGGGTCCCGCTCGCGCGGCTTGCCGCGGCGCAAGCGCAGCTCGCCAAAGATGCAAACGGGTCAGACAACCGGTAGATGCCTGGCGGGCCCGGTCGCTCATGCGGTCGGGCCCCGCACGTCTGAGGGGACGCTCGTGAAGGGGACCAGACTCTACAGTGCGACGCGTTCGCCGCTGATCCATGGCCGCTCGCGCCGCGAACGGCCCTTTTCGAGCGACTGGATCGCCGGCGCGGGCCTCGGCTTCTTGGCGTGTGTCGTTGCAGCCGGCCTCTTCTTCGGTGACAAGGGCGCTTCCGCGATGACGTTGGTTGCGCAGATCGCGTTCCCCGCGCTTCTGGGCGCTGTTTTGGGCGGGGCTCTGGGCGTCTGGATAGCCCAGGCGTTTGGCTGGCATCCACGCTGGATCAGCGGGGCGGTGGGCGCAGGGGTTCTGGGTCTGCTCGTGGTGGTGGGGTCGGTCGTGTCCGGCATACAGTTGTTCGGTGTGTGAAAGGGTGAACGACACGCAGTCTCCAGCGGGAAGGGTTCTGACGCGAAAGGCGTCCGAGGCTGCGGAGTTCGAGCGGCTCGACGAGCGGGCGGCCAAGGCGGCGGCGAGCAAAGGTCGGCAGGTCGCCACCGTCGAGGACCCGTACCGCACGGCGTTCCAGCGTGACCGCGACCGGATTTTGCACTGCAAGTCCTTCCGACGGCTCTCGCACAAGACGCAGGTCTTTCTCGCACCCGAGGGCGACCACTACCGCACACGCCTCACCCATACACTCGAGGTCTCGCAGATATCGCGTTCGATCGCGCGGGCTCTGAGACTCAACGAGGATCTGACCGAGGCCATCGCGCTTGGCCACGACCTGGGACACACGCCGTTCGGTCACGTTGGCGAGAGTGCGCTCAACGACACACTGGCTGCCAGCGCCGCCGATAACCCCGGGGAACCGGCCTCCTACGAACACAACAGGCAGTCTCTACGCATCGTCGAACAGCTCGAGTATGAGGGCAAGGGCCTCAACCTGAGCTGGGAAGTGCGTGACGGGATTCTGGGCCATACGGGTGGGCACAAGCCAGAGACCCTCGAGGGGCAGATCGTGCGTACGGCGGACCGCATCGCGTACGTGAATCACGATATCGACGATGCGATTCGCGC
>JBBREQ010000083.1:0-9663 GCA_038202795.1 Coriobacteriia bacterium
GAAGGGCTTGAGACGTGCAGGCGGCTCATCAGTGACGATAAGCAGGTCGATGTCGCTCGCGGGCAGCAGAGCGCCCGCCCCGTAGCCACCCAGCGCCACGAGGGCGAACCGGCGGGACGGGGGGTGGGGCGACGCTGCCGCTAGCTCGGCAAGAGCGGCGTCGGTCAGCGCGGCAAGACGCCGCGCAGATTCGAGTCCCGCCGGGGCGTCTCGGACGAGGAGTTCGCGTTGTTGCAGGAATCGCTGCACGACGAGTCCTAGAGCGCCTCAGGGCCTCGCTCGCCGGTTCGGATGCGCACCGCACTTTCGCAGTCGTAGATGAAGACCTTGCCGTCACCGATCTTCTCGGTGCGTGCTGCGGAGACGATCGCGTCTTCGGCGACCGTGGCGACCGAGTCGTCGACCACGATCTCGACTTTCACTTTGGGCACGAAGTCCACGGTGTACTCGGCGCCGCGGTAGATCTCGGTGTGGCCCTTCTGTCGCCCGTAGCCGCGCACATCGGTGACGGTCATGCCGGCGACTCCCAAGGCGCTGAGCGCCTCTTTGACCTCGTCCAGACGATGGGGCTTGATGATTGCTTCGATCTTCTTCACGGTTGACTCCTGTCTCGTGGTGTCTTGGGGGCTACTGGTGCTAGAGCACGTATCCGGTTTCGGCGTGGTCTGAGAGGTCGAGGCCGGTCTCCTCGACCTCGGCGTCAACGCGAACGCCCATGGTCGCATCGATCGCTTTCAGGACGATGAAGCTGACCACGAAGGAGAAGATCCACGCGGCACCTATACCAACCGCCTGCTTGCCGACCTGCGCCAAACTACCATCTGCCCCTGCTGCGTTGATCGCGGTACTGGCGAACACGCCGGTCAGAAGTGCACCCAGGGTCCCTCCTACGCCGTGTATGCCCACGACGTCGAGTGCGTCATCGAGTTTGAATCTGTTCTTGAGCTGAACTCCGAAGTAGCAGGCGACACCCGCGGCAGCCCCGATGAGCAGCCCCGGGACCACGTCGACGAATCCGCTGGCGGGAGTGATCGCGACCAGCCCTGCCACAGCTCCCGATGCCGCACCGAGCGAGGTGGGCTTGCCGTGCTGAATGGTCTCGGCGACAAGCCAACCCAGCATGCCGGCGGCAGCCGCCAGGTGGGTGACCATGAACGCGGTGCCGGCGACGCCGTCGGCCGCGAGCTCAGAACCGGCGTTGAAGCCGAACCAGCCAAACCACAGGATGCCAGCTCCCAGAATCGTCATGGGGAGGTTGTGAGGCTGCACAGCGGAGCTGCCGTAGTCCTTACGCCTGCCCAGCACGATCGCCGCGGCGAGTGCCGCTGCGGCCGAGGCTATATGCACGACCGTGCCCCCGGCGAAGTCGAGGGCACCTAGGCCGGCCATGCCCAACCATCCGCCTCCCCAGACCCAGTGCGCGAGAGGGGAGTAGACCACCAGGACCCAGATCGCCGCGAAGATGACGTAGGCCTTGAACTTCATCCGTTCTGCGATTGCGCCGGTGATGAGGCCCACAGTGATGATCGCGAACATGCCTTGGAACATCGCGAACACCGACTCGGGTATGAGGTGGCCATCGACACCGGTGACACCGAACGCGACGCCCTTGAGCAGGACCTTGCTGAAGCTGCCGATGTACTTGCCCATCGGCCCGTCTGCGGAGCCGAAAGCGATCGTGTAGCCCACGACAGCCCACAGCACCGATACGAGCCCCATCGCGAAGAAACTGTGCATGGTTGTGGAAAGGACGTTCTTCTTGCGCACCATGCCCGCGTAGAACAGCGCGAGCCCCGGTGTCATGAAGAGCACCAGCGCGCTGCATATGATAATGAACGCGGTGTCTCCTACGTTGATGTCCGCCATCTGTGCCTCCTTGGTTCCTTGGTATGAGTTCCGCCCTGCATCCCCAGGGTTTGACTCGATGTTTCCATCGTGTTGGTGTGAAGTTTCAGCGGCGTATGTTTCACATTCGTTTCCGCGCCGTATCGGAGAGATGAACCTTTGATAGGGGCAGAACCGTCTGGTAGGGATGTCGCGATTCAGCATTCGGGAGCCACGGGGGCGTATACTCAAAAGTCGCCCGTAAACACGCCGCTGGCAGGAGTCGATTCGTGTCCCTCGACCGTATTTCCATTCGCGGAGCTCGCGAACACAACCTCAAAGGCTTCGATCTCGATATTCCACGCGACAAGCTCGTGGTCATAACCGGTCTTTCCGGCTCGGGAAAGAGCTCGCTCGCGTTTGACACCATCTACGCCGAGGGGCAGCGGCGCTACGTCGAGTCGCTGTCCGCCTACGCGCGCCAGTTCCTCGGCCAGATGGACAAGCCGGACGTCGATCATATCGAGGGGCTCAGTCCCGCAGTTTCAATCGACCAGAAGACGACGAGCAAGAACCCGCGCTCCACGGTGGGCACGGTCACCGAGATATACGACTACTTGCGTCTGCTCTACGCGCGCATCGGCATCCCGCACTGCCCCATCTGCGGCCGCGCGATTCAGCGCCAGACGTCCGATCAGATCGTCGACCGCATCCTCGAGCTTGCCGAGGGGACCAAGTTCCAGGTGCTCGCGCCGGTCGTGAAAGGCCGCAAGGGCGAGTACGGCAAGCTGTTCGACGACCTCAAGCGCGAGGGGTTCACGCGCGTGCGCGTTGACAAGGAAACCCGCGGTCTCGACGAGGAGATCGTGCTCGACAAGAAGTACAAGCACGACATCGACGTGGTCATCGACCGGCTCGTGATGAAGCAGGGCGTGCGCACGCGGCTCGCTGACAGCGTCGAGACGGCGCTGCGGCTTTCCAGCGGCAGCGTGCTCATCGCGGTCGTGGGCGGAGACGAGCTGCCGTTCTCCCAGGCGCTGGCGTGTCCCGTGCACGGCAACATCTCGATGGACGAACTCGCACCGCGCGATTTCTCGTTCAACAGCCCCTATGGAGCGTGCCCGGAGTGCAACGGTCTGGGCAGCCGGCTCGAGGCCGACCCGCAGCTCGTCGTGCCCGATCCCACGCTCACCCTTGCCCAAGGTGCCATCGCGCCGTTCAGCCCCGGCATGAACTACTACCCGCAGCTGGTCGCCGCCGTGGCGCAGCACATGGGCTTCAGTACAGACGTCCCGTGGTCGCAGCTGCCTAAGAAGGCCAAAGAGGCACTGCTCAACGGCCTCGGTGAGACGCGCATCCGCGTCGACTACCTCACCCGCGATGGCCGAGAAACCCACTGGTTTTCACGCTACGAGGGCGCGCTCGCCTCGACCATGCGCCGTTTCGAGGAGTCCGAGTCCGAGAACGTCAAGGACAAGCTGCAGCAGTACATGGCCGTCATCCCGTGCAAGGCGTGCGGGGGAGCGCGGCTCAAGCCGTCGATTCTCGCGGTCACGGTGGGCGGCAAGAACATCAACGAGGTCACGGTTTACTCGGCGATGGATTCGTTGGCGTTCTTCGAGGGGCTCGAGTTCACGGAGCGCGAAGAGACCATCGCGCGGCGCATCGTCAAAGAGATCCTCGAGCGGCTGCGTTTCCTGGTGGACGTGGGGCTCGACTACCTGACCCTCGAGCGCGCCACCGCGTCACTGTCCGGTGGCGAGGCGCAACGCATCCGGCTCGCCACGCAGATCGGCGCGGGGCTGATGGGCGTGCTCTACATCCTCGACGAGCCGTCCATTGGCCTGCACCAGCGCGACAACGCGCGGCTCATCGCGACCATGGAGCGGCTGCGCGACCTGGGCAACACGGTCATTGTGGTGGAGCACGACGAGGAGACCATCCGCGCGGCGGACTTCGTGGTCGACATGGGTCCGGGTGCCGGCGAGCACGGCGGTGAGATCGTGTGCCAGGGCACGCCTGCCGACATCCTCGCCTGCCCCGATTCGCTCACAGCCGCCTACCTGTCCGGACGTCGAGAGATCGCGCTTCCCGAGAAGCGACGCACCCCCGGCAAGGGCTCTATCACCCTCAAGGGCGCCACCGAGCACAACCTCAAGAACATCGACGTCTCGATCCAGTTGGGCGCACTCACCGTTATCACCGGCGTCTCGGGCAGCGGGAAGAGCTCGCTGGTGGCCGACACGCTCGCGCCGGTCATGGCCAACCACCTGTACCGCACGCGTAAGCGCACGGGTGCACACCGGGCGATCCACGGGCTCGAACACATCGACAAGATCATCGACATCGACCAGAGCCCTATTGGCCGGACGCCGCGCTCGAACCCGGCGACCTACACGGGTGTCTGGGACGACGTGCGCTCGCTGTTCTCCTCGACGCCCGAGGCCAAGATGCGCGGATACGCGCCGGGGCGCTTCAGCTTCAACATCGCGGGCGGCCGCTGCGAGGCGTGCAAGGGCGATGGACAGATCAAGATAGAGATGCACTTCCTTCCCGACGTCTACGTGCAGTGCGAGGTATGCAAGGGTGCCCGGTACAACCGAGAGACCCTGCAGGTCACCTACCGAGGAAAGACCGTCACCGACATCCTGGGCATGTCCGTCGAAGAGGCGCTGCATTTCTTCGAGAATATCCCGCCCATCCGGCGCAAGCTACAGACGCTCTACGACGTGGGCCTGGGTTACGTACGCATGGGCCAGCCGGCCACCACGCTCTCCGGCGGCGAGGCGCAGCGCGTGAAACTTGCGAGTGAGTTGCAGAAGCGCTCGACGGGTCGCACCTTCTACATCCTCGACGAGCCCACGACCGGCCTGCACTTCGACGACGTGCGTCAGCTGCTCATCGTGCTGCAGCGTCTTGTCGACGGGGGCAACACCGTGCTCGTGATCGAGCATAACCTCGATGTCATCAAGTGCGCAGACCGTATCATCGACCTAGGGCCCGAAGGCGGCCACCGTGGCGGCGAGATCGTCGCCATCGGTACGCCCGAGGACATCGCGGCACACCCGGGCAGCCACACAGGCCGATTCCTGGCACCCGTGCTGGCGGGGCGGGGCGCGACCGCGGCGCCGGAGCTGGGCGAAGGGCATGGCATCAGCGGCGAGAAACCCGCGAAGAAGCGCGCGAACCAGGCGAAGAAGGCAGCCGGGTAGGGGTAGGCGTCGAAACGTCTTGACGTTGTGACGTCATCGCGCGTAGGGTAGGTCTCGGAGGTGGTGCACATGTCCGAGATGCGCCGATCGACCATCTATCTTGAGCCCGAACTGCATCAGGCGCTGCGAATCAAGGCGGCGGCCGTCGACAGGTCGCTTTCCGACCTAGTGAACGATGCTGTACGCTTCATGCTCGCCGAGGATGCCGAGGACCTGGCGGCGTTCGAGGAGCGTGCTGGAGAACCGCTGGTGGCACTAGAGGATGCGGTCGCCTACTTGGAGCGCAATGGCGACCTATGAGGTGGCACTCAGGGCCTCGGTAATCAAAGATCTGAAGCGATTCGGCTCGGTCGACCGTGAGCGCTGCATTACAGCAATGCGCTCGCTCGCCCAGGATCCGCGCCCCCGATGTTGCGAGAAGCTGAGCACACAGGAGCGCTACCGCATTCGCGTAGGCGATTACCGAGTCATCTACGAAGTCCGCGATGCCCAGCTGATCGTGTGGGTCGTCAAGGTTGGGCATCGCCGAGACGTGTATCGGCACCGGGACTGACCCGCCTCTTTGTTTGACCACCGCCACTGGGGAACATGTCGTCGAACCCCAGCGTAGCCACGGCGCACAGGGACTACCTCACTCGCGAGGCGCAAGCGGTCTACACGACGGATGGCAGCGCACAGCCCGTTGCGCCCGTGGATGGTGCTCTCACCCGACTCATCGGAGTGGGAGCATCCCGAGAAGTGCTCGCGGTATTCCTCCTAAATCCGGATGCTCGCGTGCATCAGCGCGAGATATCGCGCCGGGCGCACGTCGGCCTGCGCTCCGCACGGCTCGCACTTGAGCGCCTCGAGCGCTTGGGGCTGATCGTTTCCGTTCGTGACGGCAACAGGAAGTACTACTCGGCCAGCAGGGCTCAGCGGTTCGAGGAGTTGCGCGTCCTGCTGTCACGCGAGTTCGGGCTCGGCGCCGCCGTTGCGTAGGCGCTCGCATCGGTCCGCGGTCGCATACGCTGGGCGTTCATCTTCGGGTCAACTGCACGCGGTGAGGATCGTGTGGACAGCGATGTGGACCTGTTTGTCGTTGGTGACGTGGCGAGTGATGAACTTGCACCTTTGGTCGCTGACGCCCAGAGGGCCATCGGGCGCGACATCGATGTGGTCGCTTATCGGCCAGAGCGGTTTCGGGAGAAGCGCGACTCTGGCAACCACTTCGTCACTCAGGCGCTGAAACAACCCCGCATCGATTCTATCGGAGGCGAGGATGACACCGCCTGAGGCACTCGTCCCGCAGCCAACATCCCCGCAGAAGATCGCTGTCTGTTCGAGCGCTATCGGTTGAAGCGCTGGAGGCATCGCGCAAGAAGAGCAATGCCGATCTGTATGACCGCATCGGCTTCGTTGACGAGGACGATCTCGCCGCCGTGCTGCGGCGAGTCGAGACGTTCGAGGAACTCATCCTCAAATGGTTGAGGCAGCACCACCCGCCGCTGGTCCCTACCGCGCCATAGACGTCCCGCTCCTCGCTGCTACGATGGTCACGCAAGCCCACCGCAAGGAGCCGCATGACCGCTCCGTACCCCACCATCGCCGAGCAAGTCGGTAGCGTCCCGGACGCTCCTGGCGTCTACCTGTGGAAGAACGCCGCGGGAGACGTGCTCTACGTGGGCAGGCCAAGTCGCCCAAGAAGCGCATGCGCCAGTACGCAAGCGGCCAGGACGAGCGCGAGAAGATCCCGATGATGATGGAAAAGGCACCGAGCTACGGCTAGGATACAGACACGGTCACCACAGACGCGTCTGCATGACGACGAGTGCATTCGTCGTCAACGACTCTTGTATTGGTGTGTACCGGAGCCTCTGGGTGGGGTCCCAGGCGGCTGTGAAGCGAGTGCGGTTCGGCGAGAGGGGACGACGATGGCCGGTAGAGTGGTTCGCGGCGCACGCGCAAGGGCGGTTCGCGGGGCTAGGCGTCTCGTGGTGTCGGTGGTTCTCACGGTATTGCTCGTGCTCTCCGGCGTACCCGGCGGGTTACCGGACGCGTCTGCAGCCACCACGACGATCAAGTGGGACAGCCGAGCCGACTTCGAGCACAACGCGACCACGACTGGCGAGACCACCACGTTGTCGAGCATCTCGACGGCGCGCTCTCCGGGCAGCATGATGCCTCTGGGCGTCAACGTCGGTATCGCTGTTGGCTCCTGGCACAGTGTGGGTCTTCGAACCGACGGCACTGTTGTTGCGGTCGGGCAGAACGATTTCGGGCAGAAGAACGTTTCTACGTGGACCGATATCACCCAAGTTACTGCGCGCCGAGACCATACCGTCGGTCTCAAGAGCGGCAGGAGTGTTGTCGCGACCGGCCTCAACGACTTCGGTCAATGCGATGTTTCCGCGTGGACCGACATTATCGCGGTGAGCGCAGGCGCGAAGCACACGGTCGGGCTTAAGGCAGACGGAACGGTTGTGGTTGCGGTTGGCAGCAACTACGACGGTCAGTGCGGGGTCTCGACATGGACCGACATCATCTCCGTTGCGGGAGGTAACCCACGCCCACACCGGTGATGCCAGACATGGCGCACTTGCGCTCTCCGCCGACGGAACTTGACGGCATCCCCGACACGCAGAGGGGCGATGTCAGAGGTCAGACTCGTCCAACCGCCCTTGAGACACTCCGGAGCTCCGGGGCAGTGTTACTGTCGGTCTCAAGAGCGACGGCACGGTCACACGGTGGGCCTCAAGAGCGATGGCACCGTCGTCGCGATCGGCGACGCACCGGTGGCCGGCCCTGACGCCCGCACCATCGCCGAGGACTCGAGCCTCGCCGTCGTCGCCCCGGGCGTGCTATCCAACGACACGGATGCCGACGGGGACACACTCACGGCCGACCTGGTCACCTCGACCTCTCACGGCACCCTCGTGCTCTCCGCCGACGGCTCCTACACCTACGCGCCTGACGCCAACTGGTCGGGTACCGACACCTTCACCTACCGGGCTTTTGACGGGGCGGCCTACTCGGCTCCGGCGACCGTCACGATCACCGTGAACTCGATGGCCGATCCGACCGCACTCACTGTTGGCACTGCGTCCAAGACGCTTGCCAAATACGGCAGCGACTATACGTTCGCGGGCACGTTGTCCTCCGGCACCACTGTGCTTGCGGGCAAGAGCGTTGTGTTGCAGGTGGCGTCGAGTTCGACCGGCACGTTTGCCGATACCTCGTTGGTGGCGATTACCTCGGCCACCGGTGCCTTCACGTTCACGGTGGTGCCGCGATCTCTGACCTACTACCGGGCTCGCTTCGCTGGCGAGGCCGACGAGTACACCGCCGCCACGAGCGCGAGCCGCTACGCCAAGCCGCGTCACTACGTTTCCACGCCCAAGGCGCCAAAGACGATGTCACGCACCAAGTACTACACGGTGTACGGCTACATGAAACCCAAGCACACGAGCGGCACCAAGCCCGTGAAGATCAAGTGCTACAAGAAGAACAGCGCGGGGGTCTACAAGTACCACCACAGCGTCTATGCGAAGGTCAGCAAGTACTCGACCTACTCCAAGTACAAGGCGAGCGTGAAGCTCCCGCACGGTGGCAAGTGGCGGTTACGCGCCTATGCGTCCACGGACTCCAAGCATGCGTACGACTACTCCGGCTACGACTACGTGACGGTCAAGTAGGCGGCGACAGGCTCCTCGCTGATAGGATGAACTCGTCCGTTAACGAGGAGCCGCATGCCCGCCCCATATCCCACCATCGCCGAGCAAATCGGAAGCGTTCCTGACGCTCCCGGCGTCTACCTGTGGAAGAACGCCGCGGGAGACGTGCTCTACGTGGGCAAGGCCAAGTCGCTCAAGAAGCGCATGCGCCAGTACACGAGCGGCCAGGACGAGCGCGAGAAGATCCCGCTGATGATGGAGCAGGTCACCGCGTTCGACTACGTGGTCACCTGCAACGAGGTCGAGTCGCTCATCCTCGAGAAGAACCTCATCCGCCAGTTCCACCCGCCCTACAACGTCGACTACCGAGACGACAAGAGCTACCCGTTCATCGCGCTCACGCTTGATGACCCCTATCCGGCCATCAAGTACACCCGCGAGAAGCACAAGCCGGGCACGCGCTACTTCGGCCCGTACACCGACTCGCGCGCCGCTCGCGAAACCATCGACACCGTGCGCCGTATCGTCCCCATCTGCCGAGCCACCTGCGCCGAGTGGAAGCGTGTCACCGCCAAGGGCGGGGAGCCCATTGGCCGGCCCTGTTTCGACCACCACGTGGGCATCGGCCCCGGGCCGTGCGTCGGCGCGATCAGCCGCGAGGACTATGCGGTCAACATCGCGCGGGTCGCCCGCTTTCTCACCGGCAAGCATGATGACCTCGAGGGGGAGCTGGGGCGCCAGATGCGCGCGGCCGCCGCCAACCTCGACTACGAGTCCGCCGCGCGCCACCGCAACCGCCTCGAGGCGGTCCAGGCCATTCGGCAGCGCCAGACGGTCGTGTCTCATCGGCCGCTCAATATGGACGTGGTGGGCTTCTACCGCGAAGAGACCGTCGCCGGCGTGCACGTGTTCGTCGTCCGAGAAGGACGCGTGCTGTACGGCAACGAGTTCGTGCTCGACAAGGGGCTCGACGTGCC
>JBBREQ010000084.1:0-9624 GCA_038202795.1 Coriobacteriia bacterium
CCGATGTTGCCGGCGAGGATGACGATGTTCTGCATGGGTTAGCTCCTATGTGTCCTGTCTTCGGGACCGTCCCTTCGACAAGACCCGGAAAAAGCCCGTCGGGTGACGCGTGCACGGTGGACAGCATGGACGCCGGAAACCCCCATAGGACCGGGGTGGAGCGGGCAGCCCCAAAGGGGCAACACGGCCCGGGCTGACGCGGGGTTGCGCGCAAGAGACCGAACGGGATTAGGGGATTGTCAGTCGAAGGGAAGGCCCAGGAGACAGCGATGCGCGGGGAGCACATGCCAGACCCTGTCATCTGGCCAACATTGGCCTGTCAGAACCCAAGCCCTCACTACACTGGCGGCCGATGCCGATCAGCCCAAACAGCCACCCGCGCCCCAGCCGTCAGGGAGTTGCGGGGCCATGCCTATGCAGGCTACATTTCCGGATCATTCAGGACACGGAAAGCATCACATGGCTGATTTCGATCTCGAGGCGCTGTCGCTCAGCGAGTTGAAGAAAATGCAAAAGGACATCGCCAAGGCGATCACCACCTACGAGGACCGGCAAAAGGCAGAGGCCCGCGCCAAGGTGGAAGCTCTCGCCCGGGATCTGGGCTACTCCCTCGCCGAACTCGTCAGCACAGAGACGAAAATCACCCGTGCGCCCGTTCGGCCGAAATACCGGCACCCTGAGAACCCGGCTGCCACCTGGTCCGGTCGTGGGCGCAGACCGCAGTGGTTCGTGGACGCGTTGTCAGCGGGCAAAACCGCAGAGGACATGGCCATCGGTTAAGAGTTGCGGCAGACATCCCTATTGCCATGTTTCCCAAAGCTGCCGCTCAGGCCTGGCGCAGCGACCGAGCGCCGCCAGTCTCAATGGTATGCAGGTTTTGCACAAATCTCCGGCGCGAGACCGTCGCAGAGGGCGGAGAGCAGCCTGACCGCGGTGCGGCGTGGCCTTCGCAGCGAAGCCGGGAAAGCGGTCACTCGAACCACCCGCGCTTCACCCTTGCCCGTGCCAGAGGGCAACGCCCCCAAGCAACCCGCCCGGCGTGAGGCTCAGCGGGAGCTGGGCGCAAAGAACGGATCAGGATGTGCAAAGCCTAGAAACCGGAAAACCGTGCATCCTGATCGCCGCGTTTTATCCCTCTGGTGGCGAGTGACCGAGTTCAACAGCCTTGCGACGCTGCGCCGTCGTCAACGCGCTCCAGAATTGGTGGACGCGCGAGGTCTGCATATGTCGAAGATCCTCGACGTGCTGAGTGCGACGAAGCTCGATCTGAAAGAACGATGGGTGATGATCGACGTTGAAAGATTGGAGCTTCCAGAAAACGACGGCAGCATATTTTTGGGGTGAGCTTCTTGTTTTTACGGTAGTAGTCAAGCGCCCCCGACAAGATGGGATTGCTCTCTTTCGCGGCAAGCTGCTCAAGGGTACGAATGCAGGATTCCAACTGCATTTGCTGGGTAAGCTTGGTGAGATGACGTTTCGCCTCCATTGGCGAAAGACGCCGACCGTTCTCCAGGACCGCCACGTCAAACTGGAGTATGCAGTGGGAGCCTACCCAGAGCGTCTCATCTGTATATTGATTGGCGATCTCGAAGTGGTAGCGAAGATCCTGCCGGCCGCAGAGTTCGCAGGTTTCGATGGGCTGTTCGTGATCGACCGTATTCTCGGTAAAGGACCATTCGCCAAAAGCAGCCGGCAGGGTTCCGGCCACTGAAAGCGGAAGAATACTATCTCGGACCCGCTGCGTGTACCCGCCCATGGTGACATCGCCCCTTATTTAAGAGCACTTACCTTAGCTTATTTTCTATTTAAGCCAAGCGCCCATTGCTTAAATAAGGCTGCGGCATCATATTCAGCTCATGTCCGAACCCGCGCACAATCTCCGGCTAGGCCGCTTTGTCGAAACGCCCGTTGCGGGCGAGATGGTGCGCGCTTTCGTGCCGCCTCCGTTGCCGCCAGATCCGTCGATCGACGTGCTGGCCCTGCTGGAACGGCTGAGCCTGGCGGAGCGAGCGCTGGGGCGTCTGGACGGCATTACCATGCTGCTCCCGCGTCAGGAACTGTTCCTCTATATGTATGTGAGGAAGGAAGCGGTCCTCTCGTCCCAGATCGAGGGCACACAATCGACTCTTTCGGACCTGCTTCGCTTCGAGACCGAGGCACAGGCCGGTCAGCCGATCGACGATATCCGCGAAGTCTCGAACTACGTCGACGCTATGATGTACGGGCTGGAGCGGCTGGATGACCTGCCGTTGTCGCTGCGATTGATCCGTGAGATGCACGCGCGCCTGCTGCAAAGCGGACGCGGCGGCACGAAAAGCCCCGGCGAGTTCCGGCGTTCGCAGAACTGGATCGGTGGGACACGCCCCGGCAATGCGCTCTTCGTGCCGCCGCCGCCGACCGAGATGGATGCTTGTCTCGATGCGCTGGAGCGTTTCATGCACGAGGAAGGCTCGCGTCTGCCCGCCCTCATCAAGGCCGGTTTGCTACACGTTCAGTTCGAGACCATCCACCCGTTCCTGGACGGCAACGGCAGGATCGGGCGTCTGCTGGTCACGCTGTATCTCTGCGTCAACGGCGTGCTGCGCAAGCCGCTGCTTTATCTGAGCCTCTATCTCAAAACCCATCGCGCCGACTATTACCGCCTGCTTCAGGAGGTGCACGAGCATGGCACGTGGGAAGCCTGGCTCGACTTCTTTCTCACGGGTGTCGCGGATACAGCCAATCAGGCATTCGATGCGGCGACCCGGATCGTCGAGTTGTTCAAGAAAGACCGAGAGCACATCACGATGAACAGCGACCGTGCTGGTTCGACGCTGCGTATCCACGATGTCTTCCAGCAGAACCCCTATTTGACCGCTAGCCGGCTCGTCCAGCAGACTGGCCTGTCGGCCCCCACGGTCAATGCGGCGCTTGCAGATCTGGAACGGTTCGGCATTGTCGAAGAGGTCACTGGCCGCAAACGGGGCCGTGTTTTCAGTTACCGGGGGTATCTCGCAATCCTGAGCGAGGGCACCGACCCGCTCCCCACTGCGGTTTGACGAAAGGAAGTCTCCGTAACACTGTCCGGCTGAGTCAGGTGGGCGTCGAAACGTCTACGCGGGACGTCACGACCTCCGAAAGTGCGCCGCATACCGCCTGGCATGCGCGTCCGATCGCTGGACTGGGCGTGCACGTACAACCTGACGGAACCGCGTGTGCCGGTAGCCGCTGCAATGGTGATAACGATGGTGCCGGCGTGCGCCGACACGATGTGCCGTGCGACGCTGAGACGCACAACGAACGGGGGACGATCTTTCAGATGCGGGACGATATTTTCTCGTGAAACGACGAACCGTCTTGGCGAACGCGCAAACGTAAGTCGTTGCAAATCAAAGAACTTCACGTCGGCGCAAAAAATTCCTTGGCGTCTGAAGCGCATGGGGTTCAGGGGGTCGCAGGCTCGAATCCTGTCATGCCGATGGAGTGAAACAAGAGGCCCGATATCACATAAGTGATGTCGGGCTTTTTCTTGCCGCACCGCGAGAATCCGGGTGCCCTCCACGGTGCGCTCACGTGCGCTCACGTTCACCGCAAATCTCGAACACACCGAAGATGCGATGGCAGGGTTGAACCATCGCTTCCAGTAGGCCTCGAGCGGACTGCCGAACAAGTACGCGCCGCTGGAGGAGACCATGGCGCCGGCGGTGCTGGAGCGCATCGCGACGTGGATCCTGGCACGCTTCGCCAAACGATGACGACGGGAGTGCAGTGTTCGCGGTGTGACCGCCGTCCGTTGGTCCATCACTGCGCGTGTCAACCGTAATTCTTGTGGGGCGTGGTCAGGTTTCGGAGCGAGAGGGACCGAGCGCGCCCACCACGAGACGCCGCATGTTGCTGAGCGACTGCTCTGCAAAATGACGTTGTAAGCGGCGCCCTACCAGCCGAAAGCCGAGCCGATAGAACCAGTTGCCGATGTGACCGGTCTGTGAGAAGGAATGAATACGGAACCTGACCGCACCGGTATCAAGACGTTTTATGATCTCAAAGGTGATCTCGCCCCGTTCGAGGTGACCAGCCAGCGTGTGGTAGCTGTAACCCCACACTCGCTCGCCGACGCCATCAACGTGGCGTGTCTCATCGATCACGCGGCTCACGCGCACACCCAACTCAAAACGCATCCATAAAAATCGCGCAGTGAGCAGCATGGGTCGCTCCAACAACGGGGCGTCCGGGTCGAAGGACCCGGTGATCAATCGTCTGGGTGTGAAGGCATACGCGCGCAAGATTTCGCCGGCGACGACGAATGCGCCCCGTGGCTCCGGCTCTCCGGGTGTCTCGGTCGGTAATGCAATTTCGCGGGCGTCGATGTGCCAGCCGGCCGCCGCGACATAGCTGTCGCGCTTCGTCAGATCGACGGTGGACTCTAGTGCCGCAATCTCTGCCAGCCTCTTACGCGACCGTTCATCGAGCAGGGATTCGGCCGGGGATTGCGATGCCGTCACGAGGTGAGCTCTTCGGACTGTATGTCCACCTCAGGCACCGCTGTGGAGCCGGTGAACTCGGCCACACGTTGAAGGAACGTGACCCACACTTCGGTCTGAACCCGACGGCCGACACTCAGCGTGGCATATGCCGCCTGTACGGTTTCATCGCGCGCCCGCGCCCACGATTCGATCTTCACCTTCAACACGCTGGGTCGCGTTGGTACTTCCTCGACCGAGAACGCGATGTGTCCGGCTTCGGGATGTCCATCGAGCGTGACGAGCGTGAAACTGGTGTCGGTGACTTCGGCGACGCGAACGCGCCCGTTCCACGGCCCGAGCATCGTAATGTCGTACTCGTCACCCACGTCCATCCTGGCCGCGCTGCCAGACGACTTTTCAAAGTCGGCAAGGCCTGCTGGAGGCAGCTCGCACATCCGTAGTTCAATCGCTTGGATCAACGTCTGGCGAGTGAACGTCGCGCGCGGCACCTCGACGCCATAGCAACGGTGCGTCAACTCTCCGACGCCCGACTGTTCGTCTTGGTGGTCGAAGCCCGCGTCGCTCGGCGCTTGCGCCACGTCCGCTCGGGAACGCGCACGCTCAGACCGCCGTTCCCGACGCGGTGCAAACATGAGCCTCGTCGCGTTCGCCACGAGTGCGATCACGGCGAGAGAGGCTGCCACGAAGAAAACAGCGTACATACCGGCATTACGTTGCTTCATACTTTGTACCGAGTCAGCAGTTCAGATAGAGGATGTGCACCGGCTGCTCACCGCTGAGCGCGCAACAGTGCGGCGGCGATACAGCGCGGCGATGCGCTCCTGAATCTTCTTCTCGCCGGAAGAGCGATTGGACGTGGTCCCCTGCGCCTCTGCACAATGAGTGCCCACGGACTCGCGCTCAGCGGCGCCGACTCGAAAACCCGCGTAGGTGGAAGCGCTGTCTGTGGATCCCCCGCTGGAACTTGTACACGCGTCCACGCCGTGTAGGAATGCTGGCGAGCGGCAGTACGATGCATCGACACCTGAAATGACGTGGCAACCCGTCCCGCAGCGTGAGTTGGCACGGCTGCCCTCACTATGTCCCGCAGTACGGTTACGACCATGATCAAAGCCGTTGTCGCCGCCATGGTGCTTGCCGCCTCCGCTCCGCTGCTCACCACCGATCCCGCTGTGACCGGCGCGCCGGTACGCAAGGCCGCGCAGTTCCAACTCAGTACCCATGTCCTCGACATCACCTCCGGCACTCCCCGAGTCGGCGCGGACGTTGTTCTGGAGAAGAAGTCCGGCGACGGATAATGGGTGGAAGTGGGCAAAGCCCTCACCGGAAAGGACGGTCGTATCGCGACGTTTCTCGCGAAGGACGGGACCCCCTCCTATGTGGGGATGTACCGTTTCACCTTCGGGTTGGAGAAATATTTCAAGTCCAAGGGGCTGACGCCGGTTTTCCCTGAGGCGGTCGTGGTTTTCAGAATCACCGACAACGCGCACTACCACATCCCGGTGGTCGTCACCCCGTACGCGATCTCGACGTACCGCGGGAGCTGATGGCCCTGCGACTCAGGGATGAACAGGACCAGAGAAGTCGTCGGATCGAGTGACCTCAACGCGCACTGAATGGTGTGAGCCAAAGCCCTGCACCGCCGTCAAGCGGTGCAGGGCTTTGGCGGTCGGTGGGCGATTGTCGTCAAACTCCGGCTCCACGCACAACGTTTCCGCGCCATCCTACCGCCGAGAAATCGCCCCGACCCACCGGCTCGTGTTCCCGCGGCCGTCCACCCAGGACACGATCAGTTTGCACTCGGTCGGCCCCGGCGACTGCGCGATGTCGAGGCAGACTTCCTTGCCGGGTCCGAGCACGCGAGGCCGGGTGCCTTCCAGCCAATCGGTCCGGTCTTCCTTCTCGGCCATGAACTGAATGTCGAGTTCCAGCGCGACCTCGTCACCGACATTTCGAATGGTGACCTGGCGGGTACGGCCACGACCGTGGGGGACTGCGGTGAGAATGGCCGAACGCTGCATGCTGATCCAAGAAGTGAAGGAGCCGAAGGCTACACGCTAGGGGTGCAAATTGGCGATGGCTGCCGTGAGATCGCTCTCGGAACTGGTGCCGATCACGGTTCCACCACCCTGCGCGAGTACGCCCGTCGCCCGGGCCACGTCGTGGTCGGCGACCAGTAGCACCAGCATTGAGCTGTCGGGGGCCAGTCCCTCGCCCATCTGCTTGAGCTGGGCATCGGGAAAGCCACGGTCGATGAAGTACGCGGCCAGCGCACCGCCGGCGGCCAGGGTGATGGTGCCGACGCCGGGCAACAGCAGGCCGGCGATGGCGCCCACGAGCGCGCTCTTGCCGATGCCCCAGTCCTGCGACTCGGTGAATTTCACCTCGCCGCTGTCGTCGCGGGTGACCACGGCGGTGTTCCCCATGCTCACGGTTGCGCCTTTCAGCATCGTCAGGGTCTGCTCGGCGCCGTTCGGCGTGGTGAAGCTCACAATCACGATGCGGCGCGCAATCTCTTCGGCCATCTATACTCCGGTGTTGATGAGGGAATCAGGAAAATGACGCAGCGGCACCGCCTCTCCAAGCGAGCGGGACCACCGCCGCTCACCATTCGGCGCAGCCCTGACGATACTCGTAGGCATGCGTACCCAATTCGTCATCGTGTCGGTGGCCCTGCTGCTCACCGTGGCGGCGGCCTCCGCGTTCTGGCCGCCGGCGTGGCTGGCCCTGGTCGTCATCCTGCCGCTGATCGGCCGTGGTGTGGCCGACATGCTGCAAACCAAGCAGGCGATCAAGCGCAATTTTCCGCTCGTCGGACATGCGCGCTACCTGCTGGAAATGATCCGGCCCGAGATCAATCAATACTTCATCGAGTCGAACAGCGACGGCAAGCCCTATAGCCGCAACGACCGGTCGCTGATCTACCAGCGCGCCAAGGGTGAACTGGATACACTCCCTTTCGGTACCCAGAAGGACGTGTACGCGACCGGCTACGAGTGGATCAATCACTCACTCGCGCCGGCGCATCCCGACGACGCACATGCCCGCGTGACGGTGGGCGGACCCGATTGCACGCAACCCTACTCGGCCTCGGTGTTCAACGTGTCCGGCATGAGCTACGGCTCACTGAGCAAGAATGCGGTGCTCGCGCTGAACACGGGCGCGAAGATGGGCCACTTCGCGCACAACACCGGCGAGGGGGGCCTCAGTCCCTATCATCTCGAGCCGGGCGGCGACATCATCTGGCAGATCGGTACCGGCTACTTCAGCGCGCGCGATCGACAGGGCCGGTTCAGCGAAGAGGAATTCGCCAAACGCGCCACGCTGCCGAACGTGAAGATGATCGAGATCAAGCTGTCGCAGGGCGCGAAGCCCGGACACGGTGGTATCCTCCCGGCGTCAAAGCTCACGCCGGAGATCGTCGAGATCCGTGGCGTAGAACCCGGCCACGACGTAATCTCGCCGCCGGCCCACACGGCGTTCTCGACGCCAACGGAATTGCTGCAGTTCGTGAAACGCCTGCGCGACGCATCGGGCGGCAAGCCGATCGGCTTCAAGCTGTGCGTGGGCAAGCGGCACGAGTTCCTTGGTATCATCAAGGCTATGATGGCCACCGGGATCACGCCGGACTTCATCACCGTGGATGGCGGCGAAGGCGGCACGGGCGCAGCGCCGCTCGAGTTCTCCGACTCGGTCGGCACGCCGCTGAACGAAGGGTTGTCGTTCGTGCACAACGCCCTCGTGGCCACCGAACTGCGCGATCGCATCCGCGTGATTGCCTCGGGTAAGGTGAACACCGGTTTCTCGATGGCCACCAAGATCGCCCTCGGCGCCGACATGTGTAACGCGGCCCGCGCCATGATGTTTGCGATCGGATGTATCCAGGCGCTGCGCTGCAACAGCAACCAGTGTCCCACCGGCGTGGCGACACAGGATCCCGCGTTGGTAGGCGGATTGCATGTGGGAGACAAGTCGCACCGTGTCGCACGCTATCATCGCGAAACGGTGAGGAGCTTCTTCGAGGTACTCGGGGCAGCGGGGCTGCAGCGACCACAGGATCTCAAACCATGGTTCATCATGAAGCGCGTCAGCGCCATGGAGATCCGCAGCTATGCCGACATCTACCCGCAGCTCACACCGGGGCAGTTGCTCACCGATCCGTCCACCACCGGCATGTCGCGCGCATGGGAGAACGCGAGCGCCACGCACTTCTAGCACACGAATCGTTTCAGCGCTTCGCCGCCACGTCGACGACGACGTGGTGCTGCTGACCGTCGTCCACCAGCGGAATGGTGTTCGTCCTGAAGAGTGTGCCGTCGAGCGTGATGCGCGATCCCCGTTGACGAAGCAGTGCCGGGTTGCGCACCAGGATCTCGTACGTCGTGCGGCCGAATCGATAGGTGATCGAGAACTCGTGCCAGTCGCGCGGGACACACGGTTCGATGCGGAGGGTGTCGCCGATCTTGGTAAAGCCGAGGATGTTCTCGAGACCGACCCGGTACATCCAGCTGGCTGAACCGGTGTACCACGTCCACCCACCCCGACCAAGCAGCGTGGGGGCGGTGTAAACATCGGCCGCCACGACATACGGCTCCACTTTGTATGTCGCCATCGCTTCCGCCGACTGCGCGTGCGTGAGGGGATTGATCATCTGAAACAGCGTGAAGGCGCGTTCGCAGTCGCCGTTCATGGCCGTGGCCAGCACCGCCCAGAGCGCGGCGTGCGTGTACTGCGCGCCGTTCTCCCGCACGCCCGGCACGTACCCCGCGATATAGCCCGGATCGTGCTTGCCCTCGGTGAACGGTGGTGTCAATAGTTTGATCAATCGCGCATCGTCGAGCACGAGCTGCTCGTTCAGCGCCTGCATGGCCATGCGTTGACGCGCCGGATTGCCGGCCCCCGAGATCACGCTCCAACTCTGCGCGATCGAGTCGATGCGACACTCCGTGTTCTCGGACGAGCCCATGGGTGTGCCGTCGTCGTAGTACGCTCGTCGGTACCATCCGCCATCCCATCCGTTGGCCTCGACCGCCAGCACGTAGTCGTCAGCCTTGCGACGCATGTCCAGCGCCTCTCCATGATCGCCGCGCGAGTCGGCATGCGTTGCGAACATCCGCAGCGTGGTCACGAGAAACCATGCCAGCCACACACTCTCGCCCTT
>JBBREQ010000085.1:0-9546 GCA_038202795.1 Coriobacteriia bacterium
TCCGATCAACAGGCCCGCAACTGCCGCGACGGTTAGACGCAGCAGCACCTCTCCGACACCGAGGGATTCCATCATCCGTAGCCGCCGATTCTCGTAGCGCGCTCTTCAAGCTTGAAGTGGTTCGAATATCTTACCGCACAGCCGCGTACTTGGAGCGGCGCACCACCGAGACAAGATCGTGCATAGAACCATGAGGACCTGAAGGCCGTCTTAGGCGTCCCTGGCGCCAAAGCATTCGTGTGGTTGGGTCGCGGTGCCGTGGACACAGCAACAACCGTTCACGGCGACGCCCCGCCCTTCACTCAAAGGGCGCGGCGTCGTTCGTAGACACGCGCGTGCTAGACGGCGGGAACGCATCCGCCCGACCGCTACTTCTTGAAGGCGTCCCTGACGTCGTCGGTAGCATCCTTCGCCTTGTCCTTGAGATCATCGAAGTCCTCGGCCAGTTCAGCCTTGTCATGCTGCAGCTTGCCCTCGGCTTCCAGCCGCTCGTTGTCCGTGACCTTGCCGACAGCCTCTTTTGTCTTGCCGCTCGCCTGATCCGACTTATTCTTGACCTTGTCGTTGAAGTCCATAACAGTTCCTCTCGTGTTGAGTACGCAATGGTAGTTAGTTCGTACCCGTGACACTCGTTGCGCTCACTCCGTGGGTCGTATTCGGCGTGGCTCCGCCCGTCGTTTTGTCCAGGGCGCCTGCATCTGCGCATGGCTTGGAGCGCGAGTCCCATACGCGTACGCCCACACATGAGTGAATTCGGCGCCGAACAAGACCAGTTGCAGCGAGATGTTCACCCAGATGAGCAGGGCCACCACCGACCCCGCCGCACCGTACGCGGACCCGGGGCTCGCGTGCATGAAGTACGCGCCCAGCAGCACCCGACCCAGCATGAACAGCGCTGCCGTCATGATCGCGCCCACCCACACATCCTTCCAGCCCACGGACGCTCGTGGCAGGTAGCGATAGACGATGGCGAACAGCACCGTCACCAGGACCATAGAGAGCACGGTCTCGAAGACTCGGAGTGCGGGCGACCCGATCTCGAGCACCGGGGCGATCCACTCCGCTGCGACGGCGACTGCGCTCGACAGAACGAGCGAAACTATCAGCAGTCCGCCCGCCGCCAGCAGGATCACGAATGCCGCGAGGTTGTTCTTGCCCAAGGCCGACAGGCTCCACCGAATCTGCTCCCAAACGCCGCCGCCCGCCGCTTCCTCCTCCGGGATATCCCACATGCGGTCGAACGCGATGCGCAGTTGACGAAACATCTGCATCGCGCCGGAAAAGGCGATCAGTACCGCCACCACAGAGCCTGCTACGTTCAGTGCGTTGGGCGCTGTGGCCGTCACGAGCTCGCGGACCAGCTCCTCACCCACCGGACCGGCAAACGTGTATGCCTCCGAGAAGATCCGATCCGCAACGGCCGCCTGGCCGAGGAATCGGCCAAGGATTCCCACGAGGACCACCAGCAGCGGGGCCAGCGAAAGGAACACGTAGTAAGTGAGCGCTGCGGCAATCTGCGGCGCACCGTCGATGCGCCACGTCTCGTACGTGCGGCGCAACAGTTCGAATGCCGACCTGGCCGCCTGCATGCGCCTACGTCGCGTCTTCGGCGCTGACGAGCTTGGGCACGAGCACGCGCAAGGCCTCGTGCAGCACCGTCACATCAACGGGCGTCGATCCGGCGTCTTCGCCGTCGGCGAGCACCGCCTGCGGCGGGGTCGCTTCCACCCGGATCCGCGTGCCGGTCCATCGGCGCAGACCGCCTGGCTCTTGCCCCTGTGCGGCCGCTGCGACGGTTCCCAGTACGCTTGGCAGCTCGGCGCTCTCAACAACGACCACGTCCAGCAAACCGTCCGAGATGTCGACGTCCTGCGCGAGCTTCACGCCGGCGAGGTGCCCCACGCTGGCAGAGTTGGCAATCATCGCCGCCACCCCGTCAGCCTCATGGATCACGCCGTCGACGGTGATTCTGTACTTCGCGACTTCGGGATTCGAGAGCGCCTGGATCCCCGCCATCACGTAGGCGATCCAGCCGAAACGGTCCTTCATCTCTCGTGTCGCCGAGCCCACCATCGCGGTCTCGATTCCCATGGTCAGGCGTAGAACGAAGTATCTGTCGCCGGCCCGGCCCAGGTCGATTTGCCGGATGTCGGACCCCTCCCCGATCGCGAGCGCTGCAGCGTCCGCGAGCGCCAGCGGGATTCCTAGGTCGTCTGCGAGCGCATTGCCGGTTCCTCCCGGCAAAAGGAGCATCGGGGGGCCGCCATCAGCCATCGCCGAGGACACTTCGGCCACAGTCCCGTCGCCGCCGTAGACACCTATCAGGTCGAAGCCCTGCTCGATGGCCTCGCGTGCAGCGGTCACGCCATCGCCGGATTCGTGCGTGATCGCGACATCCCATTCGATTCCAGCAGGGCCGAAGACGTCGTTGAGTACGGCCAGCACAGGCTCCGCTTTGCCTGCGGCAGGGTTGATGATGATCTTCACACGCCGATAGGTTTCCATATGGGAGCTCCTAAGGTCCCTGGGTGGTCGCGAGCGGGTGCTCGAGCCGCCATTCACGCTCAAACGCGCGGATTCGGCGCTCGATGTAGCGCGCATGCGGGTCCGCATACGGCCGACGGGCGACGATGGTGTCCATCGCGTCGTCGGCAGTCATACCTTGGGCGATCAGGATGCAGGCGGTCATTGCAACGCTACGGTGCCGTCCCGCTCGGCAGTAGACGAGCACTCGGCCACCAGCTTCGAGGACGGGAAGCGCCGCGGCGACCCCGCGGCGAAACGCACTCAGCGGGATGGGCAACAGGGGATTGTCATAGACCGGCAGACGAAGCAGCTCGAACGGCGGGGCGGCCAACGCGAGCGGCGGGACGACCCCGATCATGCTCAGCACGAGCTGCACGTCCAGCCCGCGGATGTGCTCCACGTGATGTGCGTGAGGTCGCGCGGCGATGAACAGTCGAGGGGTGATCGCCGAGACGTCGTAGGGTGAACGGACTGCGTCGGATGTTTGCATGTACTGTCTATACCCTCCCTGTCCGTCGCCGTGCTCTCGCTCCATCGCCCGTCGCTACAGCTCCAGCTTCTTTTGCATCGAAGTCTCAGCACCATGCTCTACTGCTCGATGCGCTGGTCGGCACTCTCAGCGGTTGGTCCAATCCGTCGGGTGTGTAGTTTCATGACAGGTTTATGCGATGCATGCAGGTCCAAACGGGCATCAACGACATACGACAAGCGGAGCTGTCAGGAGCCGGGGGTCAACGATGAATGACGAGAAACAGAACGTGTGGCATCGCCGGTGGCCCTATGCGGTGCTCTTGACCGTGGTCATAATCGCGGGGCTCTTCGTTGCGGGTATGTGGTTCGAAGGTCGCAGCGCGCGATCTGTTGCAGCCGTGGTCGATTCATACTCGGGAGTTTACGCGGGGAGTGACAGCACCAAGGACGTCGCTAGCCTCGTCCCGCTCTACGCCAGCGATGCCGTACTCCAAGATATCGCGGCGGACAGGACGTATAGGGGCATCGACGCGATCAAGCGCGCGCTCGACTCCCTATTTGCTACGCCGGCGTTCAATCTCACGGTCGAGCGCACGTTGATTGGCGGGAACTCCGCGGTTGTGGAGTGGACCGCCAACGGCACAGAAGTCGGCACCGGCCGTCTCGCTCAGGTCAGCGGAGCCACCGTCCTCGAGATATCGAAAGGGAAGATCGCGCGCGAGATGTGGTATTACGATCCGGCCAAGGCGCCCTTCTGACCGGGAGCCGGCGAGCAACCCGTGATCGTGAGGATTTCGGGCACGACTGCTTCATAGTCCTCGGCCACTGCGTCCCTCTCCGCATTGGAGTCCGCCGCCATGAGTGTTCGAGCCGTTATGCAGGGCCTGTTGCTGAGGGTGCGTCGCGCCTAGTAGACAGATCTATGGACTGCGTCGGATAGGCGAACTCCACGCTCGGCTCGGCGACAACGGCGTCGATGAGATGCTCCCATATGTCGTTGGCCGTCTGCCGCCGCCTCCGGGGGTCGCACAGATAGCGAGCGGTGAGCCGGAAATCGCCATCGACGATCTGCGTGAATACGTGCGGCTCGAGGCTCTCGTCGACGATAAGATAGCGCTCCTTGCTGCGGTTCAGCTTCTGTTCGTCCCTCTCGGTGGGCCGCGAAGCGTACTGCTCAATGACGCCGAGGAGAATCTCCTTGGCTCGGCGCCAATCGCTGCCCTGCGATACGAAGACCGGTATCTCGTTCCAGATGTAGCGAAACCCGCGATCGTAGTTCACGACGGGTTTGCTGAGTGCGTGGCCGGACGGAACGTGCACGATGCGACCGGTGGTCTGATCGGCGTCGACCCAGTTTCCTATCTCCAGCAACGTGATCCGAAGCACGCGGATGTCGATAACATCACCGGCGAACTCGCCGATCTCTACCCGCTCGCCCACAACGAACGGCCGTCTCCAGATCACGAAGAGCCAGCCCGCAACGTTCTGGATCACGTCTCGGAGCGCGATAGCGAGGCCTGCAGAGAGTAGTCCGAAGTAGGTCGCTACCGAGCGAACGGTGGGTAGCCATAGCGCACCGATGCTGAGTAGCGCGAGAAACACGAAGGCGTACATGACGCCCTTGCGAACCCCATTAGCCGCGGTAGATACCTTGCGCATGAGTGGGGCGGTTGTCTTTGACGCTGTCCGGTAGATCGTGGCTGGAATCGTATGGCATGACTGTCCGAATCTCCCTTCTACTTCGAGGACCGCGATTGGCGTAGGAAGAGCCACTCCCCAGCGAAGACCACGATGAAGATGACTACCGCGACGACGTTCAACATCGGGTCGCTGCCCGCCTTGACCCATACGAGTCCCGCCAAGACCGCGATGTCGAGCACAATCGCGACGGCGGGGATCCACCCACGGGCCTGGGTTTCCTCGCGCACCCTGAAGATCAGTCCCCAGTGCACTCCGATGTCCATCACGAGGTAAACGATGGCGCCAAGAGCAGCGATTCGCGAGAGGTCGCCCAGGATGGTAAGCGCGATTGCGATCGCCACGGTGTAGACGACGGCGTGCTGCTGCGCACCCCCTGGCATGCCGAAGTGGCTGTGCGGCACCATGTTCATGTCGGTCAGCATCGCAAGCATGCGAGACACGGCGAAGACACTCACCATAACCCCGGTCGCGGTGGCGATCACGGCAAAGGCGACGGTAAACCACATACCGACGTCACCGAAGACGGGCCGTGCGGCCTCCGCGAGCGCGTAGTCGCGCGCATCGACGATCTGGGCTACGGAGAGCTGCGAACCAACGGCGAGTGCCACCAGTAGATACAGCACGACGCACAGCGCGATCGAAAGGATGATCGCACGACCTACGTTCTTGCGCGGATCAACGAGCTCCTCGCCTTGATTCGTGATCGTGGTGAAACCCTTGTACGCCAACACACCGAGCGCGACAGAACCGAGCACGGAGAAGGGGCTGACATCAGTCCCCGACCCAGATGGAGCGGCCATCCCCCACCCCGAGAACCAGAAGATTCCGCCCGCGAAGACGACCAGGCCACCGATCTTGAACGCTGTGGCCACCAGCGAGATGCCCTGGACGAGACGAGTTCCCACGAGATTGGCCACAAGCGCAGCAAGTAGCAGTCCCACGCCGAGCACGGATACGAGGGGGCTACCGGACGCGACACCGAACGGCCGCAGTGCATAGGTGCCGAACGTGCGCGCCACAAGGCTCTGGTTGAGCACCATGGACAGGTACATCAGCAGAGCCATCCCCGCCGTGAGCCAGCCCATCCCGTACGACTTCTCCAGGAACATGGCGATGCCACCCGCAGAGGGGAACGCGTGGGCCATCTTCACATACGAATACGCGCTGAAGCCGGCGACGATTGCCGCCAACACGAACACGACGGGGAACAGCCGCCCCGCGAGTTCCGCGATCTGACCGGTGACGGCAAGAATGCCGGCACCAATCATTACGCCGGAGCCAAGCGCCACAGCCCCCGGGAGCGAGATGCTGTCCTTGCGATATCGCGGTGAGCGCGACCTACCTTTGTCACTCACGGCGACCATGCCTTGGCCTCGTCCCACATGTCCTCGCTGGAATCCCCAGCCAGAGTCAAGGCCCAGATTGCTTCGCGTTCAGTGGCCCCTGTTTACTACCTACCCAAACGAATCAAACGTCTGGACTGCGACACGACAAACGAATGGGCCTCACAGATCCTCGTCCACCGGGCGCGACCCGGCAACCACCTGCTCGTGGTTAAGGATCGTCACGAACACCACGCCCCCGATCACGTTGCCTATCAGTGCGGGGATGAAGAAGCGCACCCAGTAGTCCGTCCAGTTCAGGATGCCTGCAGCCACGCCGTACAGGACTTCGGCAGATCCGGCCACGATGTGGGCGAAGCCACCTAGCCCGATGATGTAGGTGAACAGGATGATTACCGACAACCTGGACTCGCCGGCTGCTCCGGGAAGCAGCCAGACCAGCAGCGCGATGAGCCACCCGGCGACCACCGCACCAGCCAGGGTGGGCCAGAAGGCGTGGTTCGCGGCCTCTATTGCCAGGTAGCCGAACGCGTCTTTGACGTGCGCGGGGAAGAGGTCGGTGCGAGCGGCGATGAAGGCGAAAATTCCCACCCCGACGATGTTGGTGGCGAGCACGATCGCCCAGAGACGACTCACGCGGAGCAGGACCTCGACAGTCTTCTCATGCAGCAGTGGCAACACCGTCGTGAGGGTGTTCTCGGTGAACAACTGCTGTCTGCCGAGGATTACGGCGAGAAACCCCATCGGGTAGCCCAGGCGGTAGATAAGGGGAGTCCAGGGCGCGTCCGGCAGGTAGGCGAGAAGAAGTCCCTGGGCCAAGAGCGTCGTAGACATCGAGATGCCCGCTGCCAGACCCGACCAGGCTAATGCGCGGGGATGACGGCTGAGTTCAGCCTCGCCCTCACCGAGAATGGCGCCGTGAACGACTGCGCATGAAATTGCAGTCCTGCTACGTACCTGTTTTTCTTCGTCGCTCTGGGTTACGGGGGCTCGCTTGATCTCGGGACTCTGGTTCATGCTGCGACTCCACCTCCTTTGTGGGTAGGGGGATGCTGCGGTACTTGACCCCCACAACTACCTTCCCGCAGATTCCCGCGTGTCGCGCAAACGCGCTTACTTCGGCGTAAAAAAGCGCGACCTTCAGACCAAGAGGCTGACCTCAGTCCCCCGGACGATCAGGCAATCCCACGCTTCCGGTGGCGCTCGTACCACCCGGATTGTCTGGCAGAGGTTCTGCGGCGTCATCGCCCAGAGCCTCCGCGATCTCTGTACGCTCGTTCGCCGAGAACCCCTGGACGTTGTATCCCGCCTCTTCGTCGATCGAAATAAGCCCCTGTTCAGCTGCCATCATCTCGCCTGGCTCACCCGAGACAGGTCCTCCTGAGGCATCCTGCGCGGACGAGCCTACATGGAAGTCTGCGGGCTCGGGCTCCTGCTGGCCAAGCGAGTAAGGCACATCATCGACTGTGCCGGGAGGGTGTATGGCCTCCGAACCCGGATCGTCGTCGGTGGGGCATCCATCATCGGCTTCCTCACAGGCCTCCGGCTCGTTGTCCGTAACCTGCACGAAAAGCCCACCTTCTCGACGCAGCTCCATATCCTCTGTGTGCTCAGTCATGCCGCCACCTCTCTTTACAATGCCCGTGTCATCGGCGATTACGGCGATCCGTCTCAGGACGATCCCTGAGGGCTGTATTCCCTCGGCGTGCAGTGCAACACCATTTGCGTTCGTAGAGCGCGCCGCTCCCCTCTTGACCCGCCGAGGTGAGTGATCCGTACGCTACGCATCCTTCAACTGGTCGGACCGAAGGCATTTTGGTAATGGGAATACTCTCACCGAGACGGTCACGATCGGCAGAAGGGGTGCACCCATGGCTCTGCAAACTCTCTTCCTCAACTGTACGCTCAAGCAATCGCCCGAAACCTCGAACACACAGGCACTCGTCGACAAAGTAGCCGCGCTCTTCGCAGATCAGGGAGTTGAGAACACGACTGTCAGGGTCGCAGATTACGACGTAAAGGCTGGAATCTCCGCTGACGAGGGCGATGGTGACCAGTGGCCGCACATCCTCGAACGAGTCCTGGAGTGCGACATCCTTGTCATAGCGATGCCCATATGGTTTGGCCAGCGCTCCTCAATCGCACAAAGGGTCATGGAGCGGCTCGACGGCACCTATGCCGACGCTGATCCCGAGACAGGACAGTTCCCGCTTTACGGAAAAGTGGCCGGCGTGATCGTGACCGGCAACGAGGACGGCGCCCACGACTGCTGCGCCAACACCCTGTTCAACCTCACGCACCTCGGCTGCATGGTGCCCCCGAACGTCGACTGCTACTGGGTGGGAGACGCCGGTCCGGGGCCTAGCTACATCAAAGCCGGCGGTGACAAGCACCTCTACACGAACCGAACCGCCCGCTACATGGTGCACAACCTGGTTTGGGGAGCACGCGCGTTAGCCGCCACGCCCCTAGATACCGACCTGAAGGAGCTCGACTCAGAGGCCAAGAAGGTTAGTGAGTAGCTGCGAGCGCACTAGAGCGGCCGCGCCCTCGCACTTGAGTTCTTCGTCGTCGGTCAGATCGCCGGCGGCCTCCTTGATGCGGCCCTTCGTCTCTTCAAGCTTGTGGTCGCCCATGGTGAGAACCTCCTTTTTCACGCCCTGCGCGGCTGCCGCGCTTTCGAGCATCGGCGAGCACTACACTCTGTTGTATTCCCGAAGGGCCCATCGCATAGCATTGCGTCTGAGTGAACTCGTACTTGTGCGGGCCGGTGCGGTGGGCGGCCTTTCCGCGACTTGCCTTCTTCTCGAACCGCGACTCTCGCGGACGTCCCTAGACCCACCGAGTCTCTGCCGCAACCGCTCGCACAACGGCGGCGCGCTCGGGGGGCAAGTTCTCTGTGAGGTCGTCGTACATGCGCTGCAGACGCCGCGATACCACAGGAGTGTCTGCGGCATAGTATGCGATCTCTTCGACGGCAACACGCACGAACGACTCCCACGATTGAGGGTTCAAGATGAGACGAACGGTGCCGCTATCATCCTCATGGTTATGCGCCGGGAACTCCCGCTGCCCCAGCCGCCGGAGCAGGTCATGGAGCCGATCGAGCGACTGGCTGGCCGTGCTCGGGTCGTTCGTCGATGCCGAGAGAGCCCGGATCGCTATGTCGACAAGCTGCCTGAATCCAAAGCGCAGATCCTGCTCCATGGTCCTCTCGTCACCCAATCGCACGTGTCGAAGCACGCTCCCGTGATCCGTTAGGGGATTCCCGTAGACTCTGAACACCACCTGGCCAGTGACGATGAAGTCACCGATTCCCGGTACGAGTTCAAGATATGCGTCGTTGTCTTGAGCAAGCTTGACCAGACTCGATGTATCCACGGTGACGATCGTGTCACCTGAGCGAGCAACGATCACCTCGACAGGATCTCCGTCGAACACGAGGGGTCGCGGAGTCCGACTCCCCGTAGTGAACTCCTCGTTATACAGACGCTCGAGGTCCTCT
>JBBREQ010000086.1:0-9358 GCA_038202795.1 Coriobacteriia bacterium
GTCCAACTCCATCGCGATGCGGCGCAACACGAACGACGTCCCGCCCTGTAACCACGCTGGGGCGGAGGGCCTCGCCCATACCGCGGCGTCGAAGTCGGCGGTGCCCGGACGCGGGTTTGCCGTGCCGTCCACTTGGCCAAAAAGGTTGCGCATCGTCATGCCGTGAGGGTCGGAGCCGTACGCCCTTCTGAAGCCGTCCGGGCGCCACCGATGCGTGGCGAACGCCCGCGAATCCTTGAGAAGCATGCGAAGGGAGTGCGCCACTGTGCCGGGCTCGTCTGCCGCAACAATGAGCAAGACGTCCCCTCCCGTCCACTCGTCGACGAGCTTGTCAATTCCGAAGGGCGGGAGCGGCTTGAGCCACTCGGGTTTGACGCCTTGCGCCCTGTCGGCGAAGCCTTGCCCGAAGCCCACCGTGACGGTGAGCCCCGCAGGCGTCGCCGCGAGCTCCGGTTCGACGTCGGCGAGTGCGGCACGCCCCTGGGTGAGCCGCGCCGCGTCGTCGGTGAGGAGTCGCATCCAGGCGGCCAGGCGCTCGCGGCCAACGCCGCCCGTGAGGTCGAGCGCCACGAAGGAGGCGAAGGCGCCGGGGCGCGCTGTGATCCCCGCCTGGTGCTCTCCGTAGAAGGGGACGACGCGCTGGCCGTTGGCTCCAGACTGGTCGGTCTGGGGAGGCGAACCTGGGAAGACGTCTCGCCTATCGAGGGCTACGCCCGCCGTCGCTGCGGCGAAGGCGCCGGCCCCCGCCGCGGCGCCCGCGGCGAGGAACCGGCGCCGCGACGGCCCGGAAGCGACGGCATCGGCCATCGGTGTGGGATTGTCGCGCTGGGCCACTTATCCGCCCATGCTCGCGGATGGAGACATGCTGGGGTCTGCGCTGCTCTTCATGCCATCGCCCGCATCCATCCCGTCCGAGGGTTCCATGCTCATGCCGCCGTCGTAGGACTCATTTGCCCCTGTGAAGTCCTTGGCTACGGCCGTGAAGGACAGCGTGGAACCGTCTCCCAACGTCAACGTCACCTTCACCTCGTCGCCGGCGGCGATGGGGGACTGGACACCCATGAACATGATGTGGAAGCCCCCAGGCTCGAGCGTGAGTGTGCCTCCCGCGGGGATGACGAATCCACCGTCGACGGGGCGCATGACGTCGCCAACGACCTCGTGGAGCTCGACCATGGGGGCGGCGGGGGATGCGGCGCTGACAACTGTGATCTCGTGGTCGGAAGAGTTGGTGACCTCACCGAACGTCGCTGTCATTCCCGAGTCGATGGCCTTGATCCATGCGTCGGTAACTGTGAGCGAATTGGCGTCGGTCGTTGAGCTGGAGCCGCTTGAACACGCGGCGAGCGTTAAGGCAATGGCGGCCACGAGGGCGGCGCGGGTCGATGATTTTGCGGCCGCCAAGGCGGTCTGGGACATGGCAAACATAGGGGTTACTCCTTCTCGTCTGGGGTATGCGTCAGCGCCACGCGCTGGTGCATGGTGTCTTCAGGCGAGAGAAAGAGGGGGGCCGCGCAATCCGTTGGGTGACGTGACGATGCGGGGGCGGCGCGGTGTGGGGCGCGGGGAGGGCGAGGCGGTGCCGAGGGGCGCGGGCCGCCACGGGGACGGAACGTGCAATCGCGAAAGGAACGTGCTCGCCCAGCGTCGGCCGGACTCGAGCAAGACATCGGCCCGACGGAGCACCGCGTACGTGCCGAGCGCCGCCAGGGCGTGCGCCGCGATCATGGCGGGAGTGAGGTGCATGTGTGCGGAGTGGCCGCCGCTCGCAACTGTGAGAGCGAGGGTGCGGGCGTCGTGCCCGGCGTGCGGCCCCTGTCCGGAAGCGAGGCCCACCGAGGCCCCTACTCCCCACGAGAAGAGCGTGTGGAAAGCGACTTGAGACACGACGACGGCGGCTGCGAGTCGCCACCTCGACTCGGTGCCAGCGAGTTGGGCGCTCACCACAAACGCGAGAGCAAGCGGAACGGCGATGCCAGCGCCGGTGGGGATCGCACCGCCCGCGGCAACGTGCATCGCGACGGCCACTCCCGTGGAGAGGCACGCCGCGACCGAGGCCTTTAGCAGGCGTTCCGAGCGTTGCACGGGACTAGTGTCCCACGTCCGCGCGTGGGATGTGCCTGGTGAATGACCTCTTGTGCGCTGGGCGAACGTCAGGAGACGGCCGACGCCATTCTCCGTACGCCCTCTTCGATGAGGTCGGGGCGGGTCGCGAAGTTGAACCGAACGTGCCCGGCCCCACCGGTTCCGAAGGTCGGACCCGAGTTGAGGCCAACCTTCCCGCGGGTCAGGAACACGGCCGCAGGGTCGTCGCCGAGGCCCAGTGAGGTGCAGTCAAGCCAGGCCAAATACGTCGCCTCCGGCATCCGGTAGCCGACCGTCGGGAGCTGCGCCGCGAGCAGTTCGCCCAGCAGCCTTCTGTTGGAGTCGAGTCCCGCCATGAGCGCGTCGAGCCAGGGGCCGCCCTCGCGATACGCGGCCGTCTGGGCGATCGCGCCAAAGTGGGTGGGCCAGTGGTGGGCGCCGGCCTTGAAGGCGTCGCGCTTGGCCGTCGCGGCTACGCCGAAGATGAGGAGCGCGCTGGGGAAGGCCGCGAGGTTCCACGCCTTGGACGCTGAATGGAGCGCCATTCCCGCGGGGTCAACCGAGAGGTACGGAATGAACTCTCCCTCGGGGAAGATGATCGGCGCGTGGATCTCATCCGCGACGACGGTAGCGCCGTGGCGGGCGGCGATGCCGGCCAGCGATTCCAACTCTCCGCGGGTGTGAAGCGTGCCGCCTGGGTTGTGCGGATTGCACAGCAACACCGCGACGCCGGGGGCACCGCCCTTGTTCGCGGTCGCGAGCGACGCCTCGATCGTCTGGGGATCGAGCCTCATCTCGGGGGTGAGGAGGGCCTCGACGACAGTCAGGCCCGCCTCGCGCAAGTAGGAGTAGAACGGCGGATACACGGGCGACGTGACGACGACGGTGCCGCCGGGTCCGGCCGCGAGAAGCAGGGCATCGGTATACCCGGGGATGACGCCGGACACGGGGCGGATGAAAGCTGCGTCGAGAGTGGGCCATGACCACCGGGCGCTCGCGAAGTCGACGAAAGACTCGACGAACGGGGTCGAGCCCGGGTATCCCGTGTCGCCGTCCCTGAGCGCCTTCTCAAGCGCCTCCCTGATCGGGTCGGCGAGGTCGACGTCCATTTCGGCGACCCACATGGGCAGCACGTCAGGGGCGAAGTGCTGCCACTTGATGGACGTGCGCTCGCGTAGTCGCTCGTACGGGACGTGGGTGAGAGGGTTCTCCGGCTGCATGCCCTCAGTCTGGCATGCGCCGCCACGGGGCTAGCGGGGGAGCGTGGTCTCGGACTCCGGCTCTTCGGAGAAGGCGTAGTCGCGCCAGGTGGAATATTGCTGAGGAGCTTCGACTCGGTCGGTCCGGAAGGAGATGGCCGGTTCGGACGCGTCGGGCTGGTGTTCTTGGTCCTGCATGGGGGAAGGGGTCCTCTCGTCGGTGTCGCGGGTAGCGACATCGGCGTCGGCAAGGCCTTTGTCCGGGTATGAACGCGCGCCTGTGACTCGCTGTTTGTTGGATGTTCAAACAATGGTAGGCAATCGGAAACGTTTCCGCCAGCGGAGGCGATGTGATCTACGTCACACCGTAGGCTTGCGTGTCGCCTCTGCTGCCGAGTCCGACGCAATTGATGACGTGCCCTCCGCGGCTATCGAGACGCCAACTGCGACAACAACTTCTCGTAGTGGTCGGAGGCCTCCGACATGCGCTCGAGAACTCCGAGTCTCAGCGCACCCGTGCGCGTGACGTCGTCCGGATACTCGTGAGTGCTCACCACCACGGTTCCAGCAGGGGTGGAGTGAAACTCCGTCGTCAACACAGTGGGGAGGTGGGGAAAGAGCTCGGAGATATACGTCTGGACGGTCCGCACCAACGGCACTACTTCGGTGAAGACACCGTAGAAGCTGAACTCGTTGCCCTCGGGGTCGCGCTGAGAGATGCGCCAATGGCCGCCTTTGACCGCGTCAATCTCGACAATGGAGTTGACGTAACCGTTCGGCCGCCACCATTGCGCCACGTAGAGAGCTTCAAACCTGACGTTCCACGCGCGCTCGACCGGGTAGGCGAACCCCTCGCGCATGATGATCGCGGGAACCTCGGCGGGGAGCGAGAATTCGCGCCTCATGTTCTCGTCCTCTCGCCGCGGGCCCCAGCCCTAAGCGTGGCGTGAGCACGGGCGGGCGTCAAGGTTCGCTGAAGCGAGCGTCTTCAATCCTTCTCACAGGGCGGTGTGGTGCTGCGAGAGAGACCTAGGAACCCGACGTATCCATGCTGACCGCCACAGCGATGATGCCGATAAAGACCAGCGTGATGCCCACAAAGAACCATCCGACGAGCGTGCCGGCGAGGGCGATTCCCTGGTTGTTCGCCTCGCCCCTTCTTGCCGCGGCAAGCCCCATGTGACCCAGGATCACACCGGGAATGAAGGTGATCCCCACGATGATGGTGGCCACCGACAGGATGAGCGACGTGATCCCCATCCAGTTCTTGGACGTATTCGCGGGGCTGTAGTTCGTGGCATACATGTAGCCGGCGGGGGGCGGCGGTGGATAGGCCGCCGTCAGGTATGCGGGGTCTTGCTGCACGGGTGTCCCCTGCCACTGCGGAGTCTCTTGGACATGCGGCGCGCTTGGCGCCGGCGACGCAAACGGGTCGTTCGCATACCGGTCGCTCATGTGGTCTTCCCCCTTGTCGTCACGCCAGTGTGGCCCCGCGTCCCTGCCATGGCAACGTGCGACAGGAATGCCGCTGCCGCGCGCGCAGGCGCGGCGTTGTTGACGCTCAGGAAGAGCGACGGTTCCGTCAGTTCTAGTTCGAGCACGACGGGGCCCGATGCCGTCGGCAAGAGGTCGACGCGAGCGTACGCAACGTCGTCCCCGCCCTCCACGAGCGTGGGGAGCGCCGCGACGATGGCGTCGGCAAGCGTTCGCTCCGCCGCCGTGGCCGTGGTCGACACGATCTCCTCGTCCGCATAGAGGCCCGTGCTCCACTCCATGCTTCGCGACAGGATGGGCGCCTTGCGGGCCGCGTGCGAAAAAGCTCCACCGACGTAGATGAGCGCCGTCTCACCGTCTGCGTCGACTTGGTCGAGATACGGCTGGATCATCGCTGTCTTTCCCGCTGCGTGCAGGGCCGCTACGTGGCGCCGTGCCGCTCCCGCGTCGTCCCTAAAGAGGGCGGCTCCCTTGGAGCCGGCGCCGACGGTGGGCTTGACGACGATGGATCCCGCGAGGGCGTCGTCGGCAGCCGTCTCGCCTGGCTCGAAGTACACGGTGGGCACCACGGCGAATCCCGCGCCCTCGAGCTGTGCGAGGTAGTGCTTGTCGGTGTTCCAGCGAATGACAGGCAGCGGGTTGACAAGGCGAGTCACTGCGGCAACCCGCTCCGCCCACTCCAGGAAGTCCTCAAGGTGGTCCGTGTAGTTCCACGTGGAACGGAGGATGACAGCGTCGTACCTGGCCCAGTCAACGGTGTCGTCTTCCCACGCGACGAGGTCCGCACCGGGAAGGAGAGGGAGTAGCAGCGACTCATCGATATCGGGCTCGGGCATCTCGCTCGAGGTCACAAGGGCGATGCGATGGCTCATGAGCGCCACAGTAGCGGCGCACGGTCCTTACGTTCACCATATGGCCCTCCCCATAGCGTCGTCCCTAGATGCTCGACTAGCAAAGGACACGTGACGTGCTCAACAAGACGATAGCTATGGTCAGTGTGGCGGGGCTCGCCCTGGTACTCAGCGGATGCAGTTCCACGGCATCCGACTCGGGAATCGCAAAGATCGGGGATGCCACCGTTGCGTCTGCCGCTCCAGTCGCTGCTTCGGGCACGGATGAGGAGCAGGCGCTCGCCTTCGCGCAGTGCATGCGCGACAACGGCGTCGACTTCCCCGACCCCACGGTGGATGCCGACGGCAGCCCGAGTTTTGAGGGCGCGTTGGGGAGGGGCCAAGACGGGGCCTTCGACCCGACCGACACGAGCTTTAGGGATGCCATGACGGCATGCAGCGACCTGATGGACGGCTTGCAGATCGGCCCAGGTTCCGGCACCGTCGACCAAGACGCGATGAGCGAGGCCCTGTATTCCTACACGCAATGCCTGCGCGATGAGGGACTCGACGTTGGCGACATCACGCTCGATTCGCAGCGGCCAGGCGGCGGCCAGGGCGCGGCCGCCGGCACAGGCACGGATGCAACGCCTCCCACCGCAGCCCCGGCGGGCGGCCAGCCCGACGCCCCCGCTCAGGGTGTGCGTGGCGGCGGAACGGACAGCTCCGACCGCTTCGCCGAACAACTCGGCCAAGACACAACGGACCCCGCGTGGATCGCGGCGAACGAAACCTGCCAACCCGTGCTCACCGAGGCAATGACGGCGGCGGGCGTTGGCCCCCGGAGCGCGGGCGCGTGACAGCTCTGGAAGAGGCGCCCGTCACGGGCCCAAGCCTCGAAGAGGTCGCGGCGCTCGTTGGTGGACAGCGCACGAGGGTGCGCAGGACGGCTGTCATCGCGGGCGTCGTAGGGCTCGCACTCGGGGCAGGCGGGGTGGGCGCCGCTTCTCTCATTGGCGGCTCGAACACAACAGACACGCGCACGACGGTGGCGCTGTCCACAGTGGCCGCGGAGTCGCGCGACGTTGCCCTGTACACCGAGTACGCGGGAACCCTCGGCTACGGCGATTCAGCGGGCATCGTCACCCGCGGCGAGGGTGTACTGACGGCGGTTCCCGACGCGGGTTCAGACCTCGTGCGTGGGCAGTCGGCATTCTCGATCGATGAGGAACCCGTGGTGTTGCTTTACGGAGACCTCCCAGCATGGCGCGCTCTCTCGACCTCCTCCGATGATGGCCCCGATGTGCTCCAGCTCGAACTCAACCTCGTGGCGCTTGGATACGGCGCCGACGTGACGGTCGACCAGACCTTCACTTCACAGACCGCGGCGGCGCTCAAGGCGCTCGAGACGGCCCTGGGGCAGTCCGCCCCAGACGGCGCCCTCGACCCAGGTGAGGTGGTCTTCTCCTCGGGCCCCATCAGGGTGGACGACGTTCTCACTCGCGGCACGACGGTCTCCGCAGGCACGAGCGTCATCACGGCGGCTCTGCTGGAGAAGGCGACGGACAGCGTCGCCGACAATGTCGTCACCACAGCGAGCACGCCCACTCAGGCCGTGACGTTCACGATCGCGTCAAGCGATCAGGGCACATTCGCCGTGGGCGACGCGGTGGTCGTTGTGCTCGCGGACGACCGCCTGGCCGATGGCGTCGTGAGCGCGCTGAGCGATACCCCGCGCCGCAACGGCACAGGACCTACGGCTGACCTCGTGCTTGACGCCACCATTTCGATCACCACGGTGCCTGATGGCGGGCTCATCGAGGGTGCCGCCAACGTGAGAATGACGGATCAAGTGAAGAACGGACTCACGATGGTGCCAGTGCGGGCGCTCGTCGCGCTTGAGGGTGGCGGCTATGCAGTCTCCGTGGTGGACGATGCTGGGGTCAGCAGCTACGCGCCGGTCGAGGCGGGCCTGTTTCAGGACGGCTGGGTAGAGATCACGGGCGACGTTTCGCCAGGCGACATGGTCCAGGTGCCCGCATGACCGCGGTTCTTCAACTTGAGAACGTGGTGAAGTCATATGCGGGGCATCCGCCCGTGCATGCGCTCGACGGTGTGAGCCTCACTGTCAACCAGGGCGAACTGGTGGGAATCGTCGGGCCGTCCGGATCGGGAAAGTCCACGCTGCTTCACATCGTCGGGACTCTCGATAGGCCGTCGTCGGGAACCGTGACCATCGGTGGTCATGTGGTCTCGACGATGTCTGACAGGCGCCTCTCGGCCGCGAGGTCGAGCCTGATCGGCTTCGTCTTCCAGCAGTTCCACCTGGTGCCGTCGATGACGGCGCTCGACAACGTGGCCACGGGGTTGCTGTATACCGGAGCCGACCTCACCGAGCGCAGGTTCAGGGCCTTCGAGGCACTTCAACGCGTGGGGCTGGCGCACCGCATCACCCACCTTCCCACAGAGCTCTCAGGAGGCGAGCGGCAACGCGTCGCAATCGCTAGGGCGCTCGTGAACAAGCCCGCGATCATCCTTGCCGACGAACCCACCGGAAACCTCGACTCCCGCACGGGTGAGCAGATCATGGGTCTGTTCCACGACCTTCACGCGCAAGGCGCCACCATCGTCGTCATCACCCACGACCGTGACCTTGCCCAAGGGTTGCCACGGCAGATCCATATCAGGGACGGAAAGCTCGAATCCGACAGCGCGATGGTGGTGGCCGCATGAGGACGATCACCGTGCGCGACAAGGCGACGCAGCCCAACGACGCGTCGCATTCCACCGATGGGGTGCAGCCCGTCGATCTGGGCCGAAGCCGGGTTCGCTTGGCGGACCTCGCAGCGGTCGCTGCCTCCGCAATGGGTTCTCGACGCATGCGCACTCTTCTGTCGGCGCTTGGCGTCACGATTGGCATTGCATCGATGGTGGCCGTGCTCGGGCTTTCCGAGTCGAGCCGTGCCGATCTGCAAACCCAGATCGGAAAGCTGGGCACGAATCTTCTCACGTTGCAGGCTGGATCCGGCTTTGGGGCGGGCGACGCAACCTTGCCCGTCGATGTGGCGACGGCGATTGCCCGCATCGGCCCCATCGAAAACGTCACTGGCGTGGTGACGCTCACTGACGCGGTCCTGCGCAATACCGAGGTCAACACCGATGCGACGGGTGGAGTCCAGGCGGTCGCGGCGGACCTCAACCTGCTCGACACGCTCAACTCCTCGGTCGCGGACGGTGCGTGGCTCAACGAGGCCACATCCGACTACCCAGCGGTGGTTCTTGGCGCGACGGCCGCGGAACGACTGGGTGTCACCACCGCGGCGGACGGACAACAGATCCTGATCGGAGGCCAGCGCTTCACTGTCGTTGGCATCTTGGATTCCTTTCCCCTCGCTGCGGATCTCGACCGCTCGGCCATTATCGGAACGCAAGCGGCCGCTGACTATTTGGGCGCTGACCTGTCGCCGAGCACCGTCTATGTCACCACGGTCCCCGCGTTTGTCGAGGATGTGCGATCGGTCCTTGCAGCAACGGCCGACCCGGAGAACCCCGAGGAGGTCGAGGTCACGCGACCATCCGACGCTCTCGAGGCCCAGAACGCCGCGAACAACGCCTTCACCGCACTGTTTCTCGGGCTCGGCGCCGTCGCACTCCTTGTGGGAGGCGTAGGCATCGCCAACGTCATGATCATGGGAGTGGTCGAGCGCAGGGCCGAGATCGGCCTGCGCAGGGCGCTGGGTGCGACCCGGG
>JBBREQ010000087.1:0-9222 GCA_038202795.1 Coriobacteriia bacterium
GTAGATGGTGACGATGCCGGGGTGGTTGAGTCTGGCGGCCGCCTTGCCCTCACGCACGAAACGGGCGGCGAACTCCGTGGCCACGGTCTCATCGGCGTTGGCGGGCATCACCGGCTCTTTGAGGGCGACCTCACGCTCGAGCGAGGTGTCGAAGGCACGCCAGACGATGGCCATGGCACCTCGGCCGAGTTCTCCGCGTAGTTCGTATGGGCCAAGCGTCGCCTCCACTGCACATCCCTTCTACACGGAAATGAACTTCCTACTCTATCTGTGCCGAATCTAGGAATGCCAACGGCACCCACGCGGGTTGATAGCCGATACCAACCTCCTTCGGCTCCGTGCCATCCGCATTCATTATCCACGTCGTGCCGCCAACCTATCTGCGCTTCACGGTCCCGACATCCAGTAGCACCTCGGTGCAGTGGTGAATCGTATGCCAGTGGAAGAGCCCTCCTGTGATCGTGACCTTCCGATTGACGTACTCGGACTTGAAGGCGTCGTAGTCCGTATTGACTGCGAGCTGCATCACCTTCACGCCCCGGGCCGGACCTCCGAACTCGTCTTTTCCGACGTTGACCGGCGCAGAAAGCACGAGCACGGGAACGCGCACCTTGCCGTCAACAGCGTCGAACGCTTCGCTCTCAAATGAGCGCATGACGACCGTGCCAGAAAGCGTGACATCCCCGGCGGTGCTCACGTTCCTCGGCGGAGCCGGGCCCTTGGACACGGTGATCACAAACTTCGACCCTGGTACGGCCGTCTTCTCGTTCGGCGATACCGAGATGACAGTGCTCTTCTTCTTGGAGCTGTACTTCTTCTTGGCTTTGACCTTGAATCCCGCGTCCTCGAGTGCCTTGGTTGCTTTCGCTTGGGTCTTTCCCTTCAGCTTCGGGACAACGACAGGCTCGGGTCCCTTGCTGATGACAAGCGCGACGTCTGAATCCCGGAACACCTCGCTCCCCGCAGTGGGGGTCTGCGAAACCACCACGCCGACGGCGACAGCAGCATCGTAGCTTTGCATGACGGCACCGGGGTTGAGCCGGGCTGTGATCAACGCCTTCTCAGCGTCCTCCCGGTCGAGCCCGGCGAGCGCCGGTATCGCCACGGGGGGGAAGCCCGAAACGGTGAGGACAACGGGCGAGCCGTTCTCTGCGCGCTCGCTGGCCGCAGGATCCTGCTTGGACCACTTGGCCAGGAGTGTCAGATGGCTTCTCATCGTAAGCCAACGTGCTGACCTGAAAACCCGCAGATGTGAGGGTTTGTGATGCCTGATCCGGCGTCATACCGGTCGTGTTGGGTAGGGCCGCCCCGCACCCAAGAGGGATGACCAGGCACGCCCCCAGCAAGAATAGTGCGACCAGACGCTTCACTCGAGCCCCCTTGTTGCCAACTACGGTGCGGGCGTGACCTTTCATGCCCGCCAGTCACTGCCCCTTGGGGAGCGTAGCATCCGAACTAGCTCGCTACCAGCGAGAACTTGCGCTCCGCGCGACAGTGCCGAGGTGAGCGGACGGCTCGGCGCTGCCGGCTGTCCTTCCAATGCTCTTCTCATACCGCCCGCATCGCTTACACTCCTCATCGAGGTGCGGATAGCAGCTGGACGACTGAGGGGCGAGAACGTGGAACGAGGCAGACACTCACGAGAGTCAGAGGACCGATCCAACCTGATACTAGGTGCCGCAGTTGGGGGCCTGGTGCTGCTGGCACTGATTGCGGTTCTGGCCGTGAGCTTCGCACCATCGGGTGACGCGAACGAGCAACCGGACTTGGAAGACATGGCGGCCATGTCCGCCCCTGCGCCTGTCGAGTCTGCCGACGCACCGGTTGAAACCACCGCACCCGAGTCGACGGCAACCGTGGCTGCCGTTACCGGACCAGTCCCCGCGCCCAACGAGCCGAAGCCTGAGCCCGAGGCAACACTCCCCGAGAAGATGGACCATCTCCCGGACAGCACCAGCCAAGTCATCGTGATCACCGGCAAGAAGATCGGGTCGAACTCGGGCACACTCGCGGTGTACAACAGAGACGATGGTCGCTGGACCGAGGTCATGTCGACCGAGGCAAATTTCGGCAAGAACGGGCTTGTCGATGGCAAGAAACGTCGTTCCGGGAACCTTCAGACCCCAACGGGCATCTGGGAGATCGGCAGTTTCGTCTTCGGGTTGCATGACGAGGCCCCCTCGGGTACCCAGATGAAGTACCGCCCCATCAACGAGAACTCCTGGTGGAGTGCTGAGCGCAACTCCACCTACAACACGTGGGTCACGTCAAAATCACACGTAAACGGTGAACACCTGATCGACGCCGACCCACAGTACGAATATGCCTTCGACACCGGCTACAACGCCCCCCCGAACAAGGTGGTCCTCGGCCGAGGAACCGCCATCTTCATTCACTGCTTCGAGCCGCCCGGTAACAGGCTGGGCAAGTACACCCACGGATGCATCGCGATTCATCGGAAGAAGATGGTCGATCTATTCGGAATCTTGGATCCCGAACGCAACCCGATCTGCGCCATCGGGACCCTCAAGAAGGACTCGTCGACTTCAATCTGGGCGTATTAGACGCACGCAGCGGCTACGGCTCGGGGTGTCCGAACACGTGCATCTCCGAGACTGACGTATCGTAACCGATGTGACCTTTCACCCTTTTCGCTTTGTACACGCCGCGAATCTCCATGCTGACCGAATCGGCAGTTGTCGGACTGTCCAGCGCGACCGTCTGGTATCCCTTACGGTCCTTGAACGTGTGAGTGACTGACTCCCCGTTGGAAAAGTGAAAGATAGCCTTGCGTACGCGGCCGTTCGCCTTCCAACGATCCCAGCGATTGCCGGATTCGCCCATCTTCTGGTAGCCCGGAATCATGCGGATTTTGGTGATGACCATCGGGTCGCTGAACTCGAACGTGACAGTCTCCCCGATGCCGTAGTCTTTGCCGCCCTCGCCCTCCGCCCAACACGACTCCTTGTCGTTGTCGGTGAGATTCCACAGGTCATATTCCGAGTTCGGGCTGCTGGTGCTGAGACGCGCAAGGCCGCTGATGTCCTCTGGGATCGTATTCGCTGGCTGCGCGGCCGGCTGCACCGCCTCGATCGTCCCCACAGGCTGCTCCGCTACCGACGGGGCACTGGGGACGGTACCGCCCTGCGGTGAGCCGTTGAAGAAGAACAACCCGCCCACAACGAGTACGACCGCGCCGCCAAACAGCCAGTACTGCGTCATGTTCGTGGCGTTCTGCTGGCCTGGGGGGACCCCGGGCACACCGGGGCCCTGCGCGGGCCAGACCGCCTGGGTAGCCACGGTGCCGGCGACGCCGGCCTGACGCCCGGTCACGACTGGCCCGCCGGCGAGTGCCGAGTGAAACGCCTGCGTGTCGGCGAAGCGGTCTGCCGGGTCCTTGGCGAGCGCCGTGGCGAGCACGTAGCCCAAATCCGCAGGCAGCCCCGCGAACGCCTCGGGCGGCAGCGTCGGAGCGGGCTCGTGCACGATGCGATACATGATGGTGGTGGGCGCGATGCCATCAGTGGCCCCGAACGGATTGTGCCCCGTGAGCATCTCGAACCCGATGACACCGATAGCGAAGATGTCGGCACGTGAGTCCACCGGCTGCCCGGTCACCTGCTCGGGTGCCATGTAGCCGGGAGTCCCCATGACGGTGCCCGCTTGGGTGAGGCTCGCTCCCGTCCCCACATGCGCGATGCCGAAGTCAGCGAGCTTGACGCGTCCGTCGTGGGTCACGAAGACGTTGTCGGGCTTGATGTCGCGGTGCACGACCCCCTTGGAGTGGGCGAAGCCCACCGCATCGAGAAGCTGGCCGAGCACGGCTAAGGCCGAGGCGGGCTCGAGCGGACCGCGGTCCATGATTGTGGCGAGCGTCTCTCCCTCGATGACCTCCATGACGATGGCAGCGCGGCCGTCAAAGACCTCAGCGGCGTGGATCGTGACGATACCTGGGTGGTTCAGCTTGGCCGCGGCTTGGCCTTCACGGACGAACCGGGCAGCGAGCTCGACGGCGGCAGCGGAGTCGGTCCCCTGGGGGATGACCGGCTCCTTTATGGCGACGTCGCGCTCGAGGCGGGTGTCGAAGCCCCGCCATACGACGGCCATCGCGCCTGTGCCCAACTCACCACGGATCTCATACGGACCGAGCATATCGCTCACTGACTGAACTCCTTCTGTCTCAGCACGCCCCGCGATACTTGCCCATCACAACACCCAAGAAGCATGGACGAGCCCCCCTTGGTAGTCGCGCCCGCGCGCACTGACGATGGCGGGACGGCCGTCGTAAATGTCGGCGTTGTAGATGGTGACGACGCCGGGGTGGTTCAGGCGAGCTGCGGCCTTGCCCTCCCGCACGAAGCGGGCGGCGAACTCTGTGGCCACGGTCTCATCGGCGTTGGCCGGCATCACCGGCTCTTTGAGGGCGACCTCACGCTCGAGGGAGGTGTCGAAGGCGCGCCAGACGATGGCCACGGCGGCGCGGCCGAGTTCGGAGCGCAGTTCGTAAGGACCAAGCACGGTGCTCACTGAGTACTACCCTTTCCGTAGCTGGCCAGCACGTTACCTATCTCATGCCGTATTTCATGAAAGGAGCCCGCTTGAACCGCGCATGTACTCCAGCACAGTGCTTGTAGACCCAAACTCCACGATATCACCCTCAAAGACGTCCGCCTCAGTGACGGCTGCGCCGTTCAACCGAACACCGCCTGCGCTGCTGTTATCCTTGACTGTGACCCGATTTTCGCTAACCACAAGCACCGCGTGATGGCGCGACACCTCAGGATCCTCCAGCACGAGATCATTGTCAGAAGCACGGCCCACGCTCAGGACACCCCGCTTGAGGGGGAATACCGCGGGCCCGACGCGCAGTGCGAATCGGTCGAGGTCGGCGCTATCCAACGGGGAAGAAGCCGCGCTCGACTCTTCGGTCGATCTGTTCCGCCCGAGCACTAATACCCCTATGGAGCCGACGACCCCAAGCGCGATCACAAACATGAGTATCTCGGGACCGCCGCCGTAAGCTGATCCTCCACCGCCGCTCACGGTCGGCGTGGCGCTGGTCTCCTGGAACGAGGTCAGCGCGTAATACGGTTCCTGCTCCATAGAAGTTTCTTTGCCGAACACCGACATTGTCCAGGTGCCAGGCTTGGCGTTCTCAACGAACAGCTGGGCTGGAACGGTGTCGCGCACGACCTTGAGCCCCGGATAGCCACTCGCGACCACCGCCCCTGCAGGGTCCTTGAGTTGCATCTCAAGAACGCTGCCCGGCCAGTACAGAATCGCCTGCAGAACGCCATTCTTGGTGGGAACATCGAACACGCCCGCTTCGGACGTCGCTCCCTGTGCGACGGCTCCCTCGAAATTGCCCAACACCGGCTGGGTGGCCGCGACCTGCGAGAAGATGAAGCTGCCGGCCAGCGCTATAAGGGATGACGGGTCCGCGTATGAGTACCTGGAGGCAGAGCCCGCGATGTCCTTGAGCAGGTCCTCATCAATATCGGTACCTGGCGTGCCAAACCCGATCGTGTAGATATCAATCCCTGAGTCACGAACCATCTGGGCAGCTGAACGAATTTGGTCCGGTGTGTTGTCTTCCTCGTCCATTCCATCGGAGAGCAGGATCAGCGTCCTAGAGCCGGTCGCACCCTCGAGTTGTGCCGCACCAGCTTCAATGGCCCGAACGAGGTTGGTGCTCCCGTCGGCCTGAAGTCCGCTGATCGCATCTCGGACCTTGCTGTAGTCACTCGTCGGCTCCTCGATACTATGTGCATCTTCATTGAAGCTGACGAGCCCGACGCCGACCGATCCCGCTCCGAACCACGCAGCCCCTTCCAGGATGGAGCACACGGTACGCGCGGCGCCTTTCGCAGCATCGATCTTGATGCCGCTGTGCTCCGTCTTGTATGCCGCTGCCGCCTCGCGGTACTTCTCAACGGTCCAATCTCGAACCGGCTTGGATTCTTGAGCGGTCTTGTAGTCTTTGTAGTCCTGTTTGCTTGGGCCAATCAGGCCCCAACCATGTAGGACGGGGAAGCTCTTAATTACCGTGGCAGACGGGACTGTTCCGACTATGGGTATCTGTTCGGGCGCGGGCAGCAGGCCGTCTCCCTTGATTGGCCACCCTACCGCCTCACCTACGACAACAGAACAGTAGGGATCTTCGTCCATGATACTGGGCACTGTATTGAGCGCCTTCATGAAGTCCGAAGTAGAGTCCAAATCCCCCTCGGCGTGCACTGCGAACCCCCGCACCCCGGCCCATACATGTCCCTGGTGCGGCGTGTCAATCGTGGTGAATCCATAGATGTCGTCCCTGGGCTGCTCAAAATCTTGAGAATCGTAGAACTTGGGATCGACCGCGAGCCCCTTCATCACAGCCCTCGTCAGCAGTCCTCCCATGCTGTGCCCAACGACATACACGTCTGAAACGCCCGCATCCTTCTCTACCAAATCGATTGCTCTCGAAAGTATCCCAGCAGTGGGCTTGAGGTGGCCTTCGGCGTTATGATATCCGCTGTAGTCGAGCATGTAGACCTTAGCTGAATCGAATACACCTCCGGGGCTCTGGACCTCCTTGTAGACCGCCCATTCAGTCCCCGAACCGCCTATGTTCTCGAACTTGGCCTTAAACTTCTTCGTGAAGTCCTTTTCCTCCGGCTTCGCCGTTCGGTCTTTCCATACCCAGTGCCCTTTGATCCAGTCGGACTCCTGGTTGCCGTGGGCCTTCAACCCGTGGACAAGTAGAACAGGAAGCTCCGGGGGCTCCTTCGAACCCTCGGCTACCGCCATCGAGCCCGACGAGTCAAGGACGAGTGAGGTGGTGGCCGTCGGCATGGTGACGGCCGCTCGCGCAGGCTGAGGCACAAGACAGACGCTCAGGCTTATCAGTACGAGTACAATTCCTGAAATTGCGAAGCCGGCGGCGTGACCCTTGGGTCGCCTCACTGCCGTTTCACCGCGCTGCGAACAGCGACGAGCCATCTGCTTGGCTGAGCGCTCTGAGCCGATCGTCCGCTGCCCTGATCGCGGTGCCGCGCTCTGGCGATCAGTCTCAACTTCCTTGACGTTTCCGAACACTGAAAACTTCACGCTCGGCCCCCAGCCACTTGTTGAACTCCTCGGTGATTCCCTGCGCTCGTGGAACGCGCCGCGCGGATACCGCACCTTTCGAGGGCGCCTACGCCCCAGACCCATCACTCAAGGCGGCGCTCTCTATAAACCATCCCGTGGACAATCTCGTCGCAATCACCCGCCCAAACCAGAACCACTCAACGCCGATGCATGCCGAAAACTGCACCTCGACTCGGTCGGGCGAACTCTCCACATACTCGAACATGTCGAGATCATTGAGAATGGTGATATCAATCGGCCTAGCGCCCGAAGCTGGCAGATCCGTGAACTCAGACACGACATAAGTGCTGTCGGCCTCCGCATCGTAGGACTCACTAGTCGCCATTAGGTCGCCCTCCGAATACGTAGCTCTGTACTCAGGGGTGCGGCAGTCCCAGGCTTGGTCGAGGTCGCCGGCAATGCACGCCCGAAGGTAGGTCACAATCGCGTCCTCTGCGCTCGACCCACCCGCAGGCTCACTGACCGCGGGACCAGTGGCCACAGAGCCGGATTGAGCCATTTGGGTTCCGCCGGATAGACCGCCTGTCGGAGGTAAGGTACCGTCGGCGGGCGGTCCGCCCGAGAACACGAACGCAAGAACGATCACCACTGCTGCGACTGCGCCTGCCACAACCCACATCGACTGCGATGGCGAGGCCTTCTGAGCTGGCGGGAGAACCGGAGTGGTTGGCTGCGAGGTTCTCGCCATCTCGGCATACCGTCGCTCGAGCGCGCCAAGGATGTCGTCATCGTGCGATCCTGAACCCTGATCCACCGGCTCCCTCTCCGCTCCTCAAGCTCTACCATCAACGCGCCCTCAGACACTTAGACCCCGCTACGCAACACCCGAATCTCCGTACTCCCAATCGTGACCACGGAGCCTTCGCTCATCGGCATAGCCTCGCGAACCTGAGAGCCGTTGAGAAATGTCCCGTTCCTGCTTCCGGCGTCGGCGGCGTAGAGCCATTCGCCTCGGCGCTCAATCAATGCATGCCGACGGCTGACGACGTCGTCGGCGACCACTATCTCGACTTCGGCGGAACGCCCGATATACGCAGGCAACGGTACGATCTCGACCCTGTTCTCCATCGGCCCCAAGATGTGCACTTCGATGCGGTCACGCTCTGCCGAGAGGCCTCCCAGCCCGGCCGAGAGCATCTCGGCCTCTGTGGGGGCGCCCCCTGAGGACCTCTCGCGCTTGGTGAACATCCACACCAGCCCGCCTACGGCGGCAACGGCGAAGATCATGATCCCGAATCCGCCGGAACCTGAAGCCATCGCCAGCGTGATTAGGCCAAGCGCCGTCCCCGCCCCAGCAACGCCCACAACCCAACCCGCCGATCCTTTCTGAGGTGCCCGATTCTTGAGGGCATCCATAGTGGACGTATCGAAAGACACGCCTGGAACCGTTCCTGAACCACCTCTGTCAGCAAGATCTTGAAGCGAGATCGCCGAACCACCGGCCGAGCCCGCCGCAGCGCCCCGCAGGCAGTTCCTCATCTCAATAGCCGTCTGAAACCGGGTCGCCGGATCTGCGGACATCGCTTGGTAGACGACTGCCTGAACCTCCGGCGGCACAGCCAAGGTGGTCGGAAACTGCGGCGCACTCTCATGGGAGGTGCGATACATGATTGTGTGCGTGTCGAGCCCATCGGTAGCGCCGAACGGGTTTCGACCCGACAGCATCTCGTAAGCAATCACTCCGATGCCGAATAGGTCGGCTCTCCCGTCTGCCGGCTCAGCCCTGATCTGTTCTGGCGACATATAGCCGGGGGTTCCGGCGATGATCGACTCCGCCACTCCGCCCACCTGACTCACGTGAGCGACGCCGAAGTCCGTGAGCTTGATGCGCCCGTCCTCTGTGACAAAGATGTTGTCCGGCTTCACATCACGGTGAACTACACCCATGGTGTGAGCGTAGTCCAGAGCTTCGAGCAGCTGATCGAGCACGCCGAGGGTCGCGGAGAGTGACACGGGTCCTTTATCGATGAGCTCCGAAAGAGTGTGTCCTCGCAGCAGCTCCATGACGATTGCCGAGCGGCCGTCGAACACGTCCGCAGCATAGATTGTGACGATGCCGGGGTGGCTGAGGCGCGCAGAGGTCTTACCCTC
>JBBREQ010000088.1:0-9196 GCA_038202795.1 Coriobacteriia bacterium
GCGGGATGATGCCCCGGTTCCTCACGCTACCGGAGCAGTCCGTTCCCGCATGGTGGGATGGCTAGGTCGCAACCTACCTAGAACGGGATCTGCGAACCCTGTCGCAGGTCTCCTCACTTCCGGAGTTCCGTCGCCTCATGGAAGCCGTCGCGCTTCGACAGGGCCAGCTGCTCAACCGCTCGGAGATCGCACGCGATCTGCGCCTTGCCCAGGCCACCATCCATCGCCATATCGACCTGCTCGAAGCCTCCGAGGCGGCCACACTGCTGCCCGCCTTCGCCGGCAACCGAACCAAGCGGCTGATGAAGTCTCCCAAGCCCTACCTGTTCGACTCGGGACTGACCTCGTTTCTCAGCGGTCACTACGAACCCGCGTCACTTCACGAGTCCCGCGAGGCGGGCCCTGCGTTCGAGGGGCTCATCCTCCAGCACATCGAGGCGCTCTGCCAGCTCATCACCCCCCGCCCCCGCCTGCACTACTGGCGCACCATCAAGGGCCGGGAGGTTGATGTCGTCATCGAACGCGGACGAGCGCTCGTCGGCCTCGAGATCAAGCTCTCATCCACGGCAGGCTATTCAGACACGCAGGGGCTCCGGGCCTTCGCTGAAGCCACACCGGGCGTTCAGTCCTGCGCGGTCATCTACACCGGAACCGAGCTCCGCAAGCTCGCCGAGAATACCTATGCGATCCCGTGGGGTGCGCTCATCGGCTGACGCGGCGCGTTGATGAACATCATGACCAACCCTCGCCGCCCTCAGCCGCGTCCAGCGAACAGGCCTCTGTCGCGCACGTACGCCCTTGGCGACTTCACCCGTTGCCTCCACTCAGACGCGCTCTCTGCCACGGCTGCGACCCCGACCGTGTTCGGCTTGGTACACGGTCACGGCAACCACATGAGTCTCGCGCCAGGGGACGACGTCGATGTCGGGCACCACCCGCGGCTCCACGCCGTCACTCAGGAGACTCGCTAACCGTTCCTCGAACGCCAACGGGTCGCTCACTCCACAGACATCCCGGGAATCCTCGATGCCGAACACTAGCGTCCCGCCGGCCGTGTTCGAGAACGCGACCACAGTGCGCAGCACGGGTCGGTGTGAAGACAGGTCGCGTTTGAACTCGAGGGTCTTGCCCTCGTTTCGGCTGAGAATGTCGTTGATGTCCATAGTCGGAATATAGCTCGGAAGTATATGGGTAACACGCGCTTCTGAGTTGTTGGAGGTGGCGTCCGCGCCGATCGGAAGGTATGGCCATGGGTAGTCGGCTGAGCGCCGCCGTTCCCCTTCGGTTCTTGCGACGCGATGACACGGTCCAGATGTACCGGGGCCCCGGGCCTCACTCCTGGGAAAGCGCCCGTTGAACGACATCCGTCAGCCAGTCGGCCTCCGGCCGGGACAACCGCACTAGTAGGAACAGTGCCCCCCAGGTGGGATCTGAGTGTCCGGACCATGAGGCGCGCAATGCGACCGTCCACCGACCAGACCGCGGCGGGAACTCATCGGCCCGAACGTCCTCGATGGTGACGCGGAAAGGCCCGCTACGTCGCTCGTAGACGCCCAGACGCGCTTCAACGCTGACCGAACCTGACTCCGCGTCCACCTCTACGACATGCCGCGCCCACGCCCCGGAGGACCAAAACAGGAGCACTGCCGGAGTACAGAGCAAGGTAATGACCCCAATGAAGGCTAGAAGGGCCGCGTTCGTCTCGGCGCCAAAGTTCAGCGCAAACGCCGCTACGAAAGCGGCCATCAGCGAAGCGATAGCCGCATGAATCAAGGGGAGTGTCCACAGCTGGCTCCGAGGGTGGTCGAGACGCAGACGCGTGACTCGCCCCACTGAGGTGTCTGAGTACGAACGTTGCATCCACGCGCTCGGAGCGACGGACTCCGGCTGCACGGTCTTCTGCGTGTCCTCAAGATGATTGTCGACTACGTCCTGACTGTTGGGTGGCGGGGGCACCGGCGCTTGAGGGACGTCCTCCACCTCGGGGGGCGTTCCTCCTAGCAGAGCCAGGATGATGATCGTAATCACACACACGCCAATCTCAGCAATCGCCACCCACTCGTCTGGGCGAACTACGAGTAGCAGCGGGAGGCCTACCAGCGAGACCCACCCCCCCGTGGCGAGCATGCGACGTGCGGTCCGCTCAGGATAGCCGCCGCGAACATAGCGGAGTCGCCACGAGAGAGTGATCAGCACGAGGGCGAACGCCGGAGGCCACCACACTGGTTGCGACGGCCCTGCCACGGCCGTCGACAATCCGACCGCAAAGAGCAGAGCCGGAGACGCGTACATCGCGGTTACCATCATCAGGCGGCGCCAGATGACGGCTCGCTTCTCCGGAATGGATGCGGCGGCCATCCGGTCGAGGCGCACGCGCGACTCCTGAATGACCAACGTTGTGAACGAGACCATGAACACCGCCGCAAGCAATGCGGACATCTGCCACCCTCCTAGGGAACTGCGAGTGCGGCGCTTCCGTAGATGCCGCTAACAATGAACTTGCCCGCTGCGTTCTGGAGCAGCTGTTCCCCACCGCCAGAGGGGGCGTTGAATATTGCCGCGACACTCAATGCGGTTACAACGACCGAGGCCCCGTATGCCGCATCGGACTTCTTGCCCTCGATTTTGGCAGCAGTATCATAGCCCAGCTGCATCGTACTCAGTTCGGCGTTCACGACGTCGCCGACTTGGAGCGCCACTACGCTCCCAACGCCCCAAGTCGGAGTCGCCAAGGCGGCGGCCGCAGTGATGCTCATCGTCGTTACTACGCCCTGCCCGATCAACCCGCCGATTCCCACCCACTTCTGCTCTTCTGCGCTGAACGTTGGGAAACCCGATTCATTCGTCCCGGCCTTGGAGGCGCTCTTCCTGTCCTTCGCCGCCCTCTTCGCGGCCGTCTTGCCCTTCTTGACTGCTGCGGCCCTCTTCTTCGTCAACGCGCGCTTCGCCGCCGCCGCGCGCTTCTCGGCGGCTGCCCGTATCCCAGCGATTCGGTTCTTCGCGCGGTTCGCCTGCGCTCCGGCCCAGCTGCTCGCCGCTCTCGCCTTCTGCACGATGCGGGTCTTGGCGTTCTTGACGACCGCGACCGCGCGCCGTGTGACCTTTCGCGCCGTCGAGCGTACCACGGTGGCGGCCCGGCGCACGGTCTTGACGACACTGCGCTTGACTGCCTTGAAGGCCCGCCCCAACGCACCGATCCCCCATAGTCCCGTGGGGTCGACCTTGTGGATGGGATCACCGGCACAGTACTGATACGCACTCTCCTCGCCATCGGCCTCAGCGGGATCCTTGGAGATGAACTGCTTGGTGGAAGCGTCGTAGTAGCGGGCCTGCAGGTAGTAGTCCTGACTCCACTCGTCGTAGCAGTATCCGGCGTAGCGCAGCGGCTGTGCCTTGGCGATCTCAGCGGCGAGAGTGGCGCTCACCGAGCCGGTCTGCCGCGTCGTGACACCCTCGGCCTCGCCGTAGGGCCCGTAGGCGTATGCCGCGAACACCTCGCCCGTCTCATCGGCGAGCGCAACGATGTCGCCGTGATCGCTTGAGAGCATCTGGAAGATTGCACTCGTGGTCTCCGCACCCCTGGTGGCGACATAGCTAGCAGCGTAGGCGCGCCCGTCACCGTACGAGAGGTACTCGATGGTGGACGAGGCGCCGGCGGACTGTCCCTTGAGCCAGCGAAGCGTGAGTCCGTCCCAGCCGTAGGTGTAGGCGGTGTCGGTCGGAGTGGTGCTCACAGGCGAGGCGCCGTACACATCGGCGCGCATGCGCTGACCGTCGCCGTCGTAGGAGTACGTGGCCGATGCCGACATGGAGCCTGAGACAGTGCGCTTCCATGAGGCGAGCGAGTCATCGCCCACCCAGGTGTAGTCCTCGACCGTGGTGCCGGCCGTCTCGCGGTAGCGTCTTCCGGTGGCGTCGTAATCGAAGGCGGTGACCGAGCTTCCGCTTGTGGCGGTGAGCACGTGACCATTCTTGTTGTCGAACGTGGTGGTTGCGGCACCGTCCTTGACCTTGAGCAGATCACCTGTGCCCGACGCGTCCCAAGAGTAGTTGATCTCGCGCGTTCCACCGACCGTGACCGTCGCGAGGCGGCCCGAGGGCGTGAAGCCGAAGGTACGGCTCGTGGTCGAGTAGCCGCCGGCCCAGGGGATGCTCACCGAGTCGGTCAGTTTGGCGCCGGTGCCTTTGCCGGTGCCGGTGCCGTCACCCCGGTCGTAGGTCATCGACAAGCCGCCGGTGCCCCACAGCCCGCCGGTGACATTCATCAAGCGGTCGGTGTCGTCAAAGGTGGCCGCCATCGTCTTGGCGACACCGTCGATGCGCACCGTGGCGGACAGCGGCAGGTTCTTGGTGAGGTTCCAGGAGACCTCGCGCTCGACGTCCACCGTGCGTTCCGGCAGCGCGATCGTGGCGGCCTGGGTGGTCTCTCGGCCGATGGCGTCGACGGTGGCAGTGACGCTCGTCGAGCCGTAGGTCAGGTTTGAGGTCGAGCGCTTCTTGCCCCCGCCTGCGTAGGTGTAGCGTGAGACCACGCCGGTCTCGTGGTCCTCGACACGGGTCGCTCGGCCGAACTCGTCGTAATCGGTCGCGATGTCGCGGGAGACTCTACCGTTCTTCGAATGGACCTCGGATATCACACGTCCAAACGGGTCGTAGGAGTACTGGACGATGTTCTCCTTGCCGGCCTCGGTTACCGCTTGGCGGATGACGCGCTTCTTGGTGTCGTACTGGAAGCTTGTGACTGATGTCGGCGACACCGCCCCCGAGGCCCACACGCTGGCTTCAGCGGTATTGCCCAGCACGTCGTAGACGCTCGTCTTGCGGATGCCGTCCGCTCCGGTGCTTGCAAGTATCCAGCCCAGCTCGTTGTAACTCATGGCCGAGGTGGTTGTCTCCACCGTCGCGAGGATCGGCTCGCCTTCTTCGTCCTCTGCTCCAGTCTCGACGGTGTTCGTCGTGTACACCCGCAATGGTCGTCCAGCGAGGTCGTAGCTCGTGTTGGTCTTCATCCCCGTCAGAGGACTCCTGGCAGATCACCCGTCCACCGATGTCATAGTAGGTGCGCTCGGCGGACTCTCCTCCGGCCTCTGTTGGAGTAATCTGCGCGGTCTGGTTGCCGCCGTCATCGTACTCGTAGCGCATCCATGTTCCGTCAGCGTCGATGACCTTGAGTAGGAGCCCGTCAGCCCGCCACTGCTTCCTGATTGCGTCGGACGACTGCTTTCCGGCTTCGATCTCCTGGAGTTCCACCCCGTCCACATCGAAGACCCATCGGCTCGAGGAAACCGGATTCGAATGATCGACATCGGGTGCCCACTGCGCGACCGTGTTGCCGCGCGCGTCGTACCAAGTTGTCGTTATTCCCTCAAGCGAGTCGATCGTCTCGACCTCGTTGCCAACCGGGTCGAACACGTGCTTCACCCACGTATTCGGAGTGCCACCTACGCCCAGGTCGCTCTCGCGCACGGTGCGTCCGTAGGGATCGACTTCGTAGCTGTGCCATTCGGCGAACGCCGGGCCGCTCGTAGCGACTACTGTCTGACTGGTCTCTCTGAGGTTGCCCAGGGCATCGTAGGCGTAGTGCGTGACCACGCCGTCAACGTCAGTGGAACGCTTGAGCTTGCCAGCTGGCGAGTAGATGGCGTCCTTCATCGTGACAAGTCCGCCCGCGTCGGTCTGGGACAGGACCTGCCCAAACTCATCGATGGTTGATGTCGTGACAATCGACGTGACGGTGGCGGTTGCCCCCAGAGAGATGGGTCCATCGGCGAAGGTGACCCCGCCATCTGCGCTGACCTGGGCGACAGTCTCGGTGCGTTGCGGCTGCCCACTGTCAGAGAATTGCGAGTTCCGCGTCGTGAGCCACTTGCCCTCGGACAGCTGAACCCTGGTCAGCTTGGTCAGCCCATGTTCGTCGTACTCGAACTGACTCGTCGAGTTCTGGGCGTTGTTGAGCATCCGTCTGGTCTGACAAAGATTGCCCGTCGTCTGCCCCTGGTCGGGGTAATAGTCGTTATAGGTCGTGCAGCCGCGCGGGTCGATGTGCTTCGTCAAACGGTCCCGAGCGTCGTACTCATAGGCGTTGAGATGCCGCTCCTCGTCGTATTCGAACAGCGCATTCGAACGGGAGTCAAAGACCCGAGTGACAGACTTGCCCGTCGGGGACAACTCGGCGACAACCTCGTTGGCAGGCGAGTACGAGTAGGTCCACTTGACCTCCCGCTCTTCTGCGGTACGTTCGTTGGTCATGTAGGCTGTCGTGCCGCAGGGGTTCGAAGCGAAACGCTGCAGAACGGGGGTCTCGGGCGTGCCGGACACCGTCGCCGAGCGAGTCACCGTCGCGACGTCGAGCTCAGTGGTCAGGTCGTAGGAGTAGTCGATCGTGGCGAGTGGCCTAGCCTCGCCGCTGCGAGGAGCCGGTAGCGTGACCGCGTCAACGCGTCCCTCGGCCCCGTACGTGAAATCCCAGCGTGCCGGGACGCCGGAGAACATCTGCTCTTCGACCTGGGCCGACACCACGCGCCCGTTTGAGTACCCATAGGCAATCGAATACGCATCCTCGGCAGCGTCAGAGAAATAGCTGACCTCCAGAGTCGTACTCTGCGATGTGTCGTAGTCGACCCTGCGGTGCTTGCCGCCAGCCACATGGATTGCGCTCGCTGCAACGCCATTGGAGAGTGAGACCTCGATGCTGTGGCCGTTGGCTGCTGTGATCGTGACCGAGTCGGCATCAAACTCATAGCTTGCCTTCTGGCCGTTTGAGTCCATTTCAGACACAATCCGGCCGTCGTGGTCGAAAGTAAGCACCGTGCGGTCCTTGAAGGTCACCGTCCAATAATCATCATCGGTGAGAAGCGGCACCACCGAGATGAGGGCCAGATCTGCCACGTAGCCGTTGGGCGCCTGCCACGTCCCGTCAGGGGCCATTACGAAGGTGTGGCGTTCCTGGTCCTCATCGACATACACCACACGGGTCGAGTCGAGTGACTCGCGGACCAATCGCTGCTCGAAGCCGAAGTGCCAACCGGGTGCCAGATATGCCGTGGAGGTGTCGGCGGAGTTGTAGTGCCGTGTGAGTTCGACGTCGGGCCCCCACGATGCGACAGAAAGGTCCGTCGCATCGAGTGTGAGGGCTCGCGCACCGCTCTCCAGCTGAGCCTTCGCACTTGAACCGACCACCCCGCCGAGGTCGAAGACCGTGTGCCGCGCGTCCTGATCGACCCTGACTGTCCGCGTGTCAAGCGTCCTCCACGCACTGGCGTTCGTCGAGGTCTGTGGGTCGCTCGCCACCGCATTGAATGGCACCACACGCAGTAGGTAACCATCGGTGTTGTCGGTGGCAGCTCCGGGCGTGCTCCGATACAGCTTGCGAGGATCGTCACGGAGGTCGAAACCCGGGCCGCTATAGCGATAGAGTCTAGGCGTGCCCAAGGTCCCCGCGAACACCCTGCGCGACACGGGGTCGAAACAGGCGGAGGAGACGTTCTGCGCGCTGCCTCCATCGATGGACCACAGACCCGTCGCCTTCCACGAGCGCATGTCGATACGCACGACCCGCGCCGCTCCACCCCATTCGAACAGGTAGAGGTTGTTGTCGGCGACGAACGCACTCTCCAAGTTGACGAATGGCTCGACTCCGGGCAGAGCGACCTCATGATCGCCAGCGTACATCGCGGTGTCGAGGACCGACGGGGCGGCGAACTCCCGGACCTTGAAGGTCGCGTCAGGCAGGCGACGATCGTGTGCTACGGAGTAGATCGCGCGCTCGCCAGCGGTGACGATGGTATCGTAGGTAGGCGCCGCGACATCCGCGAACGAGTGTCGCTGAAGCAGTGGGGCGTTGAAGTTCATCGGCTTCGTCGAGGTCTCGGTGGACGACGATGAGATATGGACCCCCCGAAGCTGTGTCGGCGTGACCGCGTAGCCCTCGAAGACATAGCCGTCGAGGTAGAACGCAGACATTATGAACTTGTTAGACGACACACCAATTTGCTGAGCCCCCGAGCCCAGAGGCGTAGAACCCGGGAGACCGGTGCCCATCTTCTTCCATGCAGCGGAAGTCGACCATTTATCCTTCACATAGAGGCTCGAGCCGTTCGTGACGACCACGCCGGTTCCGGCCACTTCGGAATCACGCACCTCCTCGCGCGTCTGCACGCCCAGCGGCGACGAGCCAAACGGGCTCTGGGTCGGACCGAAAGCATCGTTCGGAAGCTTCTTGTCCGGATGGTGGATAGCGAGTCCTGATGTCGAGAACGTCGTGGCCTGACTGCCAAACGTACGTCCGACCTCACGCTCGGCGTTGCCGTCATAGAGCATGATCTTGTACCCGAGCGCTCCTGTCGCAGGCGCCCAGGTCGCAACGATCGACCCCCGGCCCCGGTCTCGCAGGTTGTTCTCGTCTAGGAGCACCCCGCTGCTGGGGTCCACAGACTCCTTGAACCACGCGTTGCTCGCTGTCGTATCCACTGACACTGAGGTGACCCTTGACGGAGCCACGCCTGCGAAGCCGTACGCCGGCTCCGATACCTGATCCCACTTGTCGGTCAGAGTGAGCTTCCAGGTCTTCGCGCCAGCCGTCGGATACGTGTATGTGGGGTTGGCAGATGTTGAGTCGGTCGTGCCGTTCATGTCGAAGTCCCACGCGTAGCCCTTGATGCCCACGTCGTCGCTGGAGCCTGAACTCGAAAAGCTCGTCGGCGATCCCAAGACCACAGTGGCTGCGCTGCCTGCCGCATACGGAGCGGTGTCATTGACCACTGTCCAGCGGTCATCGTCCACCGCCCAAGGGCGACTGAAGCTGTTCTCGGCGTTGGTTTCCCCCATCCAGAACCGGTAATCGACATGGTTGCCACCAACGTCATATGTGCTGTAGGTCAATGGCACCTGATATGTGAACTTAACCCTCAGGTAGTTTAGGTCGCTAATCTCCTCGAAGGCCGTCCAACTTCCGATGTTTTCACGACCGTATCCAGGATCGGCTGACACCCATCCGCCTGCTGCCCCAGGGCACTCGGAGCTGTACGCATACTTCTGCTCCAGATTGCTCCACCGGAAAAGACCGCGAGCAGCGCCACTTCCATCGCGCACAAGAAGATCGATGACATTGACGTCTTCTGGCTTGTAGGTGTTGATCTGAGCGACCACGGTGATCGTCTGGCCCTCCCGGACGGTCGTCGTACCATTGGAACCGGTA
>JBBREQ010000089.1:0-8950 GCA_038202795.1 Coriobacteriia bacterium
ACTCGAATGATGAGGCGCATCCAGGCGGCCCTCAGCCCACGGACGTATTGAGGCACTTCTTGACGGTCTCAAGCACCTTGGTCGGCTGGAACGGCTTGACAACGAAGTCCAATGCACCGGCGTCAAGTGCCTCAACGATCATCTTCTGTTGACCCATCGCGCTCACCATCAGGACGCGCGCGTCCGGGTTGGCCTCGCGAATGAGACGCAGCGCAGAGATGCCGTCGAGCTCAGGCATCGTGATGTCCATCGTGGTCAGGTCCGGTTTCAGTTCAGCATACTTCTCGATCGCGTCACGGCCGTTGACCGCCTCGTGAATGGTGTAGCCCTCCTTGGAGAGGATGTCTCTGATCATCATCCTCATGAACGCGGCGTCATCGACGACAAGAATCGTCCTAGACATCGTGATCTCCCCCCGCACCGTCCAGCTCGGGTAACCCGGAGTCGCTTACTCCACGCGGCACCGTCTCATCCAGATCGAGCACAATGATCAGTTCTTCGTCTCGCTCAACGACGCCCGTAAAGGCCTTGGCAGTGTCTGCGGCGAGCACCCCGTCAGGTATCGGCCGGAAGGAGTCCTTGGAGAGCTCCGCTACCTCGCTCGCCTCGTCCACCGCCAAACCAACCAAGCCGGACGCCGTCTCGGCGACGACGATTCTGGACTGCGAACCGGGGACGAACTCGACGCCGGAGAACCGATGGCACAGATCGATGACCGGTATCACACGCCCTCTCAGGTTGATCACGCCCATCACTGAATGTGGCGATCGTGGTACGGGCGTGGACGCCTCGTACCGGATGATGCTGTTGATGCACTCGACAGGAACACCATACTGTTCCCCCCCGAGACGAAATATGACGAAGCTGCTATCTCTGACAGCGTTCACTTGTAGCCCCTAGCCGGCGATCTGGAATCGGTTGACGGCCTCGTCGAGCCCCTGGGCCATGCTCGCGAGGTCCTGCGCCGAAGCGGTGATCTCCTCCATACACGCTGTCTGCTCCTCGGCAGCTGCGGCAGTCTCCTCGGCGGAGGCCGCATTCTCCTCGACCACCGCAGCGATCTGATGGATCGCACGTTCCACCTCAGCTGTGCGGAGTGACTGCTCGGCCATCGAACCGGATATCTGCGACGCGAGGGCCGAGGTGCGTGCAACGGCGTCGCTGATCAGCCTGAGCGCGTCGCCCGTCCGCCCGACCACCTCACTGCCGACCTCAACCTCCCGGGTACCGATCTCCATGTACTTGACCGCTTTGGCGGTCTCGGTCTGGACCTCTTTGATGAGCTCGCCGATCTGCTCGGCGGCACGGCCAGACCCTTCGGCAAGCTTGCGGACCTCTTCGGCGACGACCGAGAATCCGCGACCGGACTCACCGGCGCGAGCTGCCTCGATTGCGGCGTTGAGGGAAAGGAGGTTCGTCTGATCGGCGATGTTGGTTATCACGTCGACGATACCGCCGATCTGGTCGCTGCGCTTGCCCAGCACTTCGATCGACTCGGCGAGGGTCTCTATCGCCTGCTGCACCTCAGCGATCTTGAGGATCGCCTGCTCCGTAGCAAGCTCGCCCTGGTGGGCGACGGCTGCGGCCTCCTCGCTGGTGCGCACCGCTGACTGCGCTTGAGAGGCGACCTCGTCGGTGGTGGCGGCGATGATCTCCATCGAATGGCTCGTGTCATCGACATTGCGTGACTGGAGCTCTGCACCCAGCGCGATCTGCTGCACCGACGAGGAGATCTCCATCGTCGATGAGTTGATCTCCTGAGACGAGGAGGAGAGTTCGGTTGCAGCGCTCGAAACCGCATCTGCGGAGTTGCGCATCTGCGATGCCATATCACTCAGCGACTCTATCAGACCGTTACACTCGCCGGCCAGTACGCCGATCTCGTCGCGGGCGTGGACGTCGGCCCGTTGGGTCAGATCGCCTTTGCCCACCTCGGTGAGGACCCAGCCCAGATCCCGCAGCGGCCTCAGGATGCGCTGCTTGAACTTCCTGCGCCACATGACGGAGACAAACGGCGCCATAAGCCCCATGAAGAAGCCACCCATCAATACGATGGGATACACGTTGTCCCAAGGAATACCGAGCCAGAGCGTGCCGATCGCCGCGCACAGAACGCATGCCACGACCAACGGCGGAAGGACCACCAGCCAGATGAGCAAAGAGAAGTACGACGACAAACCCCCCCGTACCGTGCTTTCACGTCTTTCAAGTTCCATTGGTGCCCCCTGCTCAGCATCTTTCGTCCAACGGCGAATGCTTACTTCCGGCCACGCTTCCGATAGATCCTCTCGTTGCCATCCACTGGCTCAAGCAACGTCGAAGCAGCATCCGACAGCTTCTCGCTTCGCCCCAATACCAGATACCCCCCCGGCGACATTGCCCGGTTGAAGTTCTCCAGAACCCTGGCCTGCTGCTCGCGATCGAAGTAGATGAAAACGTTCCGACACAGCACAAGGTCGATGACCTTCACTGGTATATCGTCAAATAGGCTCATCTTCCTGAATCGAATCACATCGCGGACCTCATCGGTGATCGCGAGATGCGTCGAATCGACCGAACGAGTGAATCGTAGCCGATAGTCCGCTGGGATGCCGCGAGCTTTCGCCTTGTCGTAGACGCCCTGCTTTGCTCTGGCAATCGCGCCGGGATCGATGTCTGAGGCAAGCACCGAGACGGCAAACTCGGGCGCCTCGGCGCCAAGCATGTCCAGCAGCATCATTGTGACCGAATAAGGCTCCTCCCCCGTTGCACAGCCCGCCGACCAAATGCGAATGGCGCGGTTGCGCGATTCGCGCTTGCGCTCGATGAGCTCCGGCATAACGTTTCGCCGCAGAGAGCCCCACACGGCTGAATCGCGGAAGAACTCTGTCACGTTGATGGTCAGCGTGTCGAGCAGCCGTGCGTACTCCGCCGGATCGCTGTCGAGCAGATCGCCGTAGCGTCGATACGACGTCACGCCGATCGCCCTCATGCGCGTTGCGAGCCGTCGCTCCAGGTAGGCCTTTCGGTATAAAGAGAGATCAATCCCGTGGGCGTCGCTGATACGCGTGATGAGCCTGTCGATGTTGCCGCGATTTGGCTGCGGTTTCTCAGCATCGGACACGCACGTTCCCCCTCATGGCCGTCCTGCGGGCAGTACGGTGACCAGACCACCGTACACCCAAACAGGAGCAGCCTGAAGAAGAACTCCATGCAACGGCTACGCCGCTATTTCACCTTGAACTTGGTATAGCTGCTCCAGGCCGATGCAGCGTGAAGCGAGTCCGCCGGCGCGTAGGCCCGCATCCTCCATGTGCCCGAGCTCGGCAGCTTGACGCTTGCCTTGTATCGGCTGTAGGTGGAGTAGTTGTACGCCTTCGCCGTGTAGCTCTTCTTGTAGACGTACTTCTTGCCATTCCACCGGTAGAAGCGAAGCTTGACCGGTGAGCTACCGGCCGTGTGCCGCGGATTCAGCGTGCCGCGAACGGTGAAGGACTTGTTCTTGCGGGCCGTTGTCGACTTCCACGGGGCACCCACGTAGGGTCGGGGTGTCACGACAACCGCGGCACCGGTCTTGGTGTCAAACCCGGTTCCGGCGAACTGCAGCCTGAAACTCGTCTTGCTCTTGTTGATGGGCTTGGCCGAGAAGACCACCTTGCCAGCGGCGTCCGTCAGCTTGGTGTCCAGGGTCTTCCACCCACCCGAGTAGTACTGCAACTGAACGCCAACACCCTCAAGGGGGATGCCCTCTAAGACGAGCGTCCCAGCAGCGGTCGCCGACGCCCCATACTTGACCGTCGTGGGTGAGATTGTCTGGGCGAGTGTAGGTGCGAGTGTGGGTGCGAACACAGGATCAACCGGTAGCGTTACTAGCTGCTCCACCGGCTGGCCGTAACCGCCACCCGAGTCCCACGCCTGCACGACATAGACGAACTGGGTACCTGCCGTGGGGCGCGGGGTGCTGAGGGTGGTCTGATTGACAGGTCCGGAAGCAGTCAGTTCGGTCCACGTCGAGGTTCCGTAGGGAGCTCGCCAGACCCGATACGCGATGAGGCGCTCTTCAAGAGTGCTCTCGATGGTCGAACGGTACGGGCGCGCCCAGCTGAGGTTGACGGAATCGCCTGCCGCCTGCGTGACGAGATCGCGAACCGAACCGTACTTCCAGCCCGTGACTGTCACGTCGTCGATCGTCGGGCCCGCTCCGTTGGGGGAGGTGCCAGCGGGCTCCGCCGAATCATAGAAGAAGAATGAGAGCGTGCCCGCCGCGCGCGTGATCGTACCGTGAAGCGCCTTCGGATCCGCCAGGTCCACCGTCTCCGCACGCCAGGTGCTGGTACTTGGCCAGCCGTAACGACTACCGCTATCTGTGGAGTTCGTCGGCGACCAGTTCACCACGAAACCGCTCTCAGCTTCACCACCGCCGATCGATGGCTGTACGTAATGGAACCTCAGCGCAGACGAGTAGTATTCCGCGAGCCCTGGCACGCTGAAGGTCGCTCGGCCTCTGGTGTTGACCGGGTACGCTGCGAGAAAACCACCGGAACCCGCAACCCACAGGCCTCGAGCCCCCAGGTTGTGTGACTGAGTCACCGGACCCCATAGAGCGGCGCTGTCGGTTCCCGGGGAGAGCGCGTACTGCGGCGCCGTGTTCGCCTCGAATCCCTCGCTGAGAATCGTCACCGGCGTCGAGCCAAGGCGAGCGGCCTGAGCCGCCGCAGGGAACAGCGCGAAAGCGAGTATCGCCGCCAGCGCCGTGACCGTCAGTCTCGTGTACTTCACCATGTCTACTCCTTAGCGGGCGGCCGGCAGCGAGGCCGCCAGTTTCGTAGCCGTCTTCTTCAGCTCATCCGTCGAAGAACCCTGCGCAACGACCGTGACCTCGAACGCGTAGCGCCCGCGTGAGAACGCCACGACCGCCCCGCCAGCCTCATTCGTCCCAAAGTAGGCTTTGGGCATCACGCCGACCTGGACGGTGAGTGCATCGCCCGGGTACGCCTTCTTGTTGACCGCCGAGACGAACTTCTTCGCCTTCGAGGCCGTCTTTCTGTCATGCGCCGAGAACACCACGCGAGTTGTCGTCCCGTACTCCGGCACGCCCGAGGTGGGCTCGAACGTCACGAGCGCATCACTACCCTCAGCAGAGATCGCTCCTGCGCTCCATCCCTCGATGGATTGGGGTAACAGCGCCTGGATGCCGTCAATCTTCTCAAGATAGGCGCTGTCATCCCGCGGGGCGGGCGCCGCTGCGGTCGCCTTTTCTTCTGCAGGCGCGCTCGCACTGCGGTTCTTTGCCGATTCCAGCACCTGGCGTGCGGTCGCATTCGACCCGTCAAGCGCGAGGGCCTGATTGGCCAGCCGCACAGCGGCACTAGCGTCGTTTGACGCGAGGGCGGCAGCCGCCTGCCCTGCATAGGTCTGAGCGCTCTGGAGAGCCGTCGGACGCGGTGCCGGCGCAGGCGGAGCGTCGGGGTTCGAGAGCGCGCCTCCCGCAAAGATGACGGCAGCAAGCACGACGATGCCCGCAGTCGTCCATAGGACCTGCTTGGTGCGTCGATTCATAGCTTCCTTACCCACGATCACCTGCAATCCGCGAGCCCAAACTGCCGGTTCGGGTCATCGCTTCGCGACGGCAGACTCGCCGTAGCCACCTTGTAGCATACACTGCGCCACAGTTCACTTGCCACGCAAACGTGACGTCAGTTGTCCCGGCTGTGGTCCGGCTTGAGTGCCGAGGCCACTCGGGCCGGATCTGGAGTGCCTCCGGCTGCAACTGCAGCGTCAATCGCTGCCGAAATCGCCTCGCATGCACGACCCAACGGAGTGCCCTCCTCAATCACCGCATAGAGAGGTGTGGCCCACGTCGGCGTCTCGCCCTCGACCGACGCCGACGCGAGCCAGCCCGAAACGATGTCAGAATCGAACACTGCGTCGAACTGACCGACCTTCTCAAGTTCCTTGAAGTCCCAAGCAACATGCCGACCCGCAGCAAAGACCTCTTCAATCTCGGGGCTCTCGCCAGGCACCACCATCATCACCAGAACCAGACGGCCCTTCAGGACGATCCTAAGGTCCGTGAGCGTCGCCACGATCTTGCGACGCAACTCCGGCGGAACGTTGTCCCAGTAGTCGAGCCGATCGTAGACGACCACTCCCGAACGGTAGAGCGGCGCTGCGAAGGTCAGTACGGCCTCCAGTGTCTTCGTAGGGGCCTTTGTGACCTTCATCTCCTCGGCCATCGAGACAGTGCCCTGGGCCCGATAGGCTTCGATTCCTCGCGCCACAACGGGAGATAGGTGAGCCTTGGTGTGCGCGATGACATAGTCGCCGAGCAACTCGTCCACCGTCGCGCCTGTGCCCTCTTCGGGCAAAGCTGCAGGATCCACTTCACCAAGGGGCGTCACGAAGACCTCCGCGAAGGGGTCATCGGTCGCGTCCTCGGGTAGACCGGTCGAATCGTCCTCCGGGTCGGTATCGAGGCGCTGCTGGCGTGTCGTGGAGACACGCATGAGTGTCTCAAAGTCCTTCTCGCCGCTGCGGTCATCGACCGGCTCCCCGAACACGCGTTCAGCGTATGCCAGCGGGTCGGCCTCAAGGTCCATCCGGGCATTGGCGACATCGAATCCTGCGCTTTCCAGTGCAGACCACTCGGGCAGCTCGTCGTCCAGGTCCGCGAGTACGGCCTGGGTCCAAAGGCCAATCGCGAGCGCGGGGTCACCAATCGCCACCCGCTCGGCCATCACGTTCAGGACTGCACGCACCCGACCCGTCCGCATCATGTCCAACGGCACATACGCCGGTAGTATGCCCGGCGTCGGGTCGCCCAGCGAGAGCGCCCGAAGGACCGGCGCCAGCGCAGCGATGTGGTACTGCGGCACCACCTCAGCGCTCTTCTCAACCAGAATGGGCCGGCTGGATGGGTCGTCCGCCGAACCATCAATTGCCGCGAGCATCCTCAGTGATGCCGCTCGGATCGCGTACTCGACACCGGGAGCGTTCGCTCCGTCGCTCTCGCCGATCGCGAACGGATTGGCAATCAGTCCCACCGAACGATACACGCCTGTGGCGGCGGTCGAAGTCTCCATGCGATGCACATCCTCTGCTGTAGAAAAGTCACGCAGCACCCTGCCGGGGTCCCGCGTCTTGGCACACCCATTACCCGCAGACAGTATACGGCGAGCGAAGGACAGTGTGGAGCCCTTCGGACATCGAGAAGGGCCCCGACGGACTTTGCTCGGGGCCCTTCTGAATGCACCGCTAGGCGGGTGTGGGACAGATGCCTACTTGTTGTGGCACCGCTCGCACACGCCGCGGTTGTCGGCGCGCAGTAGCGAGCTCGACATGTTGGGGTTCACGCCAGCCGGCAGAGCCGTGGTGGGCTCAACAGACCAGGTGGTAACCGCCGAGGGGTTGTTGACGAGACGAGCATTCGCCCAACCGTCCATGGTCTTGTCGGTACCGTGCGCGAAGTGGCACGTGAGACAACCGAGCTGGTCGTTCATCTGATACGCACCGACCGGATCGCTCACGTTGCCAGCAGCCTTCTCAAGCGGAAGCACGGTACTGGTCACAGCATCCGTGCCGAACCCGTTGATCACACTGGCGGCGCCGATGGGCGTGTTGACCGGGTGGCGGTGGCGAGTCCTGCTGCCAACCTGGGCCGCGCCGTCCTCCTCGTACTCCTTGTAGTCGTAGGCGCTCGTATTCTGGTCGTACTGGGTGTGACAACCTGCACACCACGTCGACATCGAGAGCGACTTGCCGCCGCCGGGATAGCCGTTGGTCTGCGCAGCGTAGTACTGGGCAGCGGTGTAGTTGGGGCGGTAGACGGCCATCTGGGCCGCGCCGGCGTCATGCTTCTTCCAGCCCTGATCGGCGATTGGATAGCCGGTCTCAGACGAGAAGACGTAGCCCTGAGGCGTGTCGCTGGAGTCGTAACCACCGACGATGGCGACAGGACCAGCGGACGGAGCAAGCTGATCCTTCAGCAGGCGGTAGTTCGACGAACCGTGTACGTCGTGGCAGCTGCTGCAGTTGAGCCCCTGACCTGTGGGAGCAGATGAACCCGCGCCCCACATCGGATCGGTTGCAGCTCCAGCCTCCATGTTGTGCATGGAGGTCGAGCCAGCAAATGCGCCACCGTTCAGCGGAGCGTTGAACGTGGAGTTCGTCAGATACAGAGTGCTTCCCCCAGTGGTGGGGACGGTGGCGTCACCAGAGGGACCATCGTCAAAGATTCCAAGCTCGACGTTTGTCGAAGCACCGGGCGCACCGTCGCCGTGGCAGGCGTAGCAGAACTCCTCCATGGTCGACGCTGACGATACCAGCAAAGCGCTCTGCTGGTCGCCCGCACCGTTCTCCCAAGTCACCTCCGAGAACGAGGTGTGTGCACGGTGACAACCCGCACACGCATCGGTGTCCAGCGCGTAGCCGCCGTGCGGACCGAAGTTCGCAAACGCGGCACCAGCCGTTGCAAGAACGATAGTCGCTGCAAGGAGCAGGATGATCGATACTTTCTTCACTCAGTTCACCCCCTTGTGGGTTAGTGTACCGCGCAAGCGATGCACGGGTCGAAGGACTGGGCAACGCGGAGTGCTTCAACGCCACCACCGGCGGTGATGCCAGTGCCAGCGCCGCCCGTCGCAGTGGTCGTGGCCGTGCTGTACGGGATACCGATCATAGCCTGCTCCATGGGGCCGCGAGCGTCGCCGGCGTCCTTGGGAGACGCGTTCCACGTGGTGGGAACGATGCACTGGTAGCGCGTGATCTTGCCAGCGGCATTGATGCTGGCCATGTGCATGAGCGCACCGCGCGGAGCCTCAGTGGCACAGAAGCCAGAAGCTGCCACGAGGGGAAGCTTCTGGGTGTAGGTCGGGGCGGTGCCGAGCGCGTCGAGCGCACCGATCCATCCACCGCCGGCCCACGCCAGGGGCAGCGAGGTGCCAGCACCCTTGCTGAAGGTACCAATCATCAG
>JBBREQ010000090.1:0-8826 GCA_038202795.1 Coriobacteriia bacterium
GCCGCCGACTCCGGGGTGAGTGCCGAGGTCAGTGTCTGGATCGACAACGCGGGCCCCAGCAGTTGGAGCTTCGAGACGCAGTGGCGCGAGGGTGCGCGGCTGCTCGCGACTCCCGACATCGTCGCGACGGGACCGGCGACCGCCACGCTCACGATCACCGAAAGCGCGGGCGATCGTATCGACCCGTCCCGGCCGCAGTTGTCTTCCGCGCTGGTCGTGGTCGCCTCGGCAGAAGGCTTCGAACCCCTACGCCGAGAAGTGCAGGTCATCGTCACCCAGGAGGGTCTGTTCGTCGACCGCACCAACGTCGATCCGTCCACGGGCGCCTTTGCGCTCAAGGCGGACGGAAGCGCAACGCCGGTCGACATCGATCTGCGGGTGTTCGTGCGCGATGAGACGACCGGCGAGATAACTCCCAACATCGCGCTGGCGCAATCTGCCGTGCTCGAGATCGGCGGCGAGGAGGGCACGAGCGGGCACGCGGGCCTCACGGGCGGCGGCCTAACTATCCAGGCTGCCGGCGTCCGGCCGGTCAACGTCCCGTCGGCGACCTTCCGCATCGCGCTCGAGCGTGAGCTGCCCACCGGGGGAGAGCCGCTTGCGGCCTCACTGCGCGCGAGCGTGCCCGGCCGCGATGGGGAGCGTTTCTCGGCGATGGTGCCGCTGCGGCTGCTGGGCATCAACACAGATCCGTTCTCCGACGCGTGGCAAGTCGAGCTGGACGGGTGTCGCAACGTCATCCAGAACTTCGTTCCTGCCGAGCATCACGAGCGCCTCTACGCGCTGGTCAACGAGCGCTCGCTCACCATGGGTGCCGAGGGCCTGTATAAGATGCGCATGGGGCTCTGGAGCTTCGCACACGACCAGATCATGATCCAGAAGCACGAGCATCTGGACGCCGCGTGGTGGAACGAGCAGATCGAGGGCACACTCGACTGGATATCCTGGTGTGGGGACATCGCGCTGGGTGTGGCGTCCGGTGCGTACCTGGGCGTGGTGGGCTCGGTGGCCATTGGGATGCTCAAGCCGCTGCTGGTCTCGGCGATGGAGACCTGGCAGCGCGGCGGCTCGCTCGATGACTGGCTCGCTGCGCAGGCGACCATGCTGGTGGGCGTGGCCGAGGGCTCACTGACTGATCCGGACTTCCTCACGAAGCTCTCGGGCGACAAAAAGGCGATCGGGTGGGCGCTGTTCATCGCCTACTACTTCGCCAAGGAGCTCTACAACGACCCGCAGCTCTCGGTGACCAACGCGATGAAGCGCGTGGGCGCGCAGCTTCGCGACGAGGGGCTCATCCGCTTCCTGCAGAAGATCGCGGGCATGAAGGGCGTGACTGGCGCCGATGCGACCAAGCCCAAGCCGGGCGCGGGAACCCCGGATGCGCCAACCGCGAAGCCGAAGGCGGCCGGACCCGATGCGACCAAGCCGAAGGCGGCGGGGCCCGACACCGCAAAGCAGCCCTCCGCAGACGCGCCGACCAAGCAACCGGACGGTCCCGACACGGCGGCTCCCAAGAAGCCCGCAGCCGATAAGCCCGCAGCCGACGCCGACAAGCCGGCGGCCAAACCCAAGAAGCCGCCCAAGGGCTCGCCCGCCGAGCGCGCTGCGTCGATGGCTACGGAACTCGCCGCCAAGACCGCTGATGGGGGCAAGGTCGATCGCGCCACGGTCGAGCGTGTCCTGCGCGACCCCGATGCGATGCGCGAGCTGAAGAAGACCCATCCGGACCTGTGGAAGAAGATGCACGAGACCCGCGCCGAGATCTACGAGGGTCACGACCGCAAGCTCGAACAGTGGGTGGCCGAGAACGTGCCCGAGGCCGACGGCAAGCAGATCGAGGTCGAGAGCTTCGGCACGCCTGACGGTGTGGACCGCGACTACCGCGTGGGCTACGTCACCACCGATCCGGTCACGGGCCAGCGCCGCTTCATCGAGCTCAAAAAGGAGACCTGGGCCGCCGAATCACAGCGCATCTTCGCCCAGGAGACGGGCGGTCCCACCGACCCCAAGGGCGCGGCCAAGTGGGCCAAGGACCATCAGCAGCTTGCGACTGACCAGTACCACGCCGAGGCGAGCGTGGATATGGCCGACCAAGGCACCGTCTACAACGAGGCGACCAAGAAGTGGGAGAAGTCCCATATCACGCCCAACGTCGACATGGTCAAAGCCGGCAAGTCCACCCTGCTCGACCCCGACGGTCTGGGCAAGACCTATGAGACCAAGGTCGCCGAGGCCTACCACGAAGGCAACGTCCTCGACGCGTACAAGCAGGCCGACAAGGCCGTCCACTCTCTCGAGGGTGTGGGCGATGGCTACGCCAAGCAGGGCTACGGTGTGAAGGACCCGCCCCCCAAGGTCAAGGCGGGCATGGACGTGATCAAGGACGTGCAGTCCGGCAAGCTTACACCCGAGGCGGCCGAGGCCAGGCTCAAGGATCTGGACTACGACGGCGGGCTGCCTGACTTCATGGAGAAGGTCTCGGGGCAGTTCGCCAGCTTCAAGTGGGTGCGCAAGGCGTAGCGGGGTGCGGCGACGCTGGGCATCTGGGTCGTCCGGTCCGGCTTCGTCTTCAGGTCGTTCGGCCAGCAGCCGGGGGGGGGCGTCCGATGGATGGACAGCCGCGTGATAGGAGACTATAGTATCCACAGAGATACTATAGTTGCCGAGAAGATACGGAAATTACTCGCATGCGACCCATAAAGTCCCAGCGAAGCGCCGTGCGCTACCCGCTCGACGAGATCCTCGGCTCCGAGGCGCACGTCCGACTCCTCCGCGTCCTCATCAACGAGGTGGGCACGCCGCTTGGTGCTGCCGACGCCGCCCGATTGGCGGGGCTCACTCCAGCGGGGGCGCGAAAGGCCCTCAACCGGCTTGTGGAGTCTGGCATAGTCGAGCGGGTGGGAAGTGGGCGGACGCAGACGTACGGGTTGCGGGAGCGTGGCCCGGTTACCCGGGCCCTCGCGGAGCTGTTCGCCACAGAGCAGCGAGACTACGAGGGTCTGATCTCGAGCGTAAAGCGTGCCGTATCGCTTCCCGAGGTGACCTTCGCGTGGGTCGAGCACCTGCCCCTTGGCGGGAAGGAGCCCCTCCAGATAAGTGTCATCGCAGAGACCAGCGCCTTCACCTGGATTGGCGAAGAGCTGCGATCTCGAGTCATCAGTCTCGAGAAGCAACGCAGCCTAGTGATTGAGATTGCGGTGTTCACTCGTGCCGATGCTCCTCAGCCCGAAGCGGATGCTCTCTTCCTATGGGGGGTGCAGCCCAGCGGCGACGGGGTGGACCGACGCCGACCTCAGACCCACCTCGAGGCCAACGAACGCTCTCTGCGCATGGCGCGCATCGTCGCGGAGCTGATCCGCGACGACCCCTCGCTGACCAGGCGAGCCACACAACACGTGAATCGCCTTCTGCAGGAGGGACAAGGCACTGCGGACGCGGACATAGCGGAGTGGAGGCAGCTGCTCGAGACCTATTCTCCCGAACGGTTGAGAGACCTACTTGTCTCAGCCAGCTCGCGCGCGGAGAGGCTCCGTCAGAGTTCGCCGTTCTTCGCAGTGCTCACCGCAGCCGAGCGGGACCACGTGATGGCTGAGATCGAGGACCGCCGATGAGGTACGACCAACTCGAACACGCGATTCGAGCCGCCTGTAAGGTCGCGGGCGACACCGAGCTCCTGATCTTCGGCTCACAGGCCATCCTTGGAGGTCATCCGGATGCGCCCGAAGCTCTGAGGGCGTCTATCGAGGTGGACGTCCAGTCCAAGAATCACCCTGAGAACACCGACCTGATCGACGGAGCGCTGGGCGAGTTCTCCCAGTTCCACCAGACTCACGGGTTCTACGTGCACGGCGTTTCCATCGAGGCGGCGACACTGCCGGACGGCTGGGAGCAGCGCACTATCGAGGTGTCGAGTCCCGCCGGAACCAGGGGCAACACTGGCTACTGCCTAGAGGCGCACGACCTCGCGGCAAGCAAGCTCGTTGCGGACCGCGAGAAGGACCGAGTCTTCGTGGCTACACTGCTCATAGAGGGGCTAGTCGGCGGCGAGATGCTGCTTGAGCGCGTCTCCACGCTCCCGATCGAGGTCGAGCGCAGGGAGAAGCTCGCGCGGTGGGTACGCATCACGGTAGAGGACATCAGCTAGCCTACCCGGCCCCGAGGTACTCCACCAGCTTGTAAGCGTGCTCCAGCGAGAGCTTGGTCACGTTGCCTAGTGTGAGGAAGGCGTGCAGGTTACCCGGGTTCAGTCCAAGGTCCTTCGCAACGCGGTAGCGCGTGACATCCCGTCGCTGCTCCAGCTCCAAAGCGCGCTGCCGCGCCAGGCGCTTCAAGTCGGCATCGCGTAGGTGCGCGTCCCGGCGGACAACGTAGCTGCGCCACGCTTTGAGGTACTCGGGGCGAAGGCGGGGGTCCTCGTTTGCCAGCGCGGATTCGAGCGTCCCGGTGTTGGCGAGTTCGGCGAGCAGATCCAGCTCTGCGGCGAGTGCCGGCTCCGCGCGTACGTGCGAGGTGAGCGCGCCTGAGCGGCCCGTCACGGAGGCCAGCAGCAGCAGAGGCTCAGTCGCGCGCGGGTGGCTGGCAGTGCGCTCCCAGAGGCGAGAGAGCGCAAGCGAGTCTGAGTCCGCGAGATACGGGACGTAGGACTTGAGGTATCCAGCGAATGTCAGTCGTCTCATGGCGCTGTGCTCCCCACAAGTGGTTATTGGAGAATAGTATTCTACAAACACAATCAAACGACAACGCGAGACAAGACGCGGAGCGCTACGCGATCTAGATGCTGCGCGAAATGTGGTATAGTAGGCGTAATGATAATACTACTCAGAGGGCCATTATCATGACGCGTACTATAACTGAATTAGGGCCTCGCGAAGCTGAATTCCTCGCCACGATGGCCGGCAGCGGGAGAGACGTCTTTGCAGTCAAGGACGCCGAGACATTCTGGGGTGCCGGACAACCGACTCGATCGGTCCTCTCGCGGCTGGAAGCCAAGGGGTGGCTCGATCGGCTCGAGCGCGGAAAGTACCTGCTTGTGCCGCTCGAGGCCGGCGTCAGTAGGAAGTGGAGTGAAGACCCCCTGGCGATCGGGACCTTCCTCGTGCCTGACGGTGCTGCAGCGTACTGGACCGCAGCGGGTCACTGGGGCTGGACGACCCAGTTGCCGCGAACCCAGTTCTTCATCACTCCGCGGCGTCGCTCGAGCTCCAGCAAATCGATCCTAGGTGTTCCGTTCCGCTTCATCACGTTGGCACCGAACCGAATCTTCGGCATCGAGAGCCAGTGGGCGGGGAGCCTGCCCATCAGTGTCACCGACCGCGAGCGAACGGTCGTCGACATGCTTGACCGCCCCGACCTGTCGGGCGGAATCGCCGAGGTGACTGAGATGCTTGCGCGCAGCTGGAGGGAGATCGACGCCTCGAAGCTGACGGACTACATCGAGCGCTTCGGGAGCGGGACCGTGCCGAAGCGACTCGGCTACCTGGCTGAGCTTCTGGACCTCAAGGCACCTGCTCAACTCGTCACTCGGTGGCACGAGCTATCGGGCGCAGGAATCACACTGCTGGAGCGAGGTGGCCCGGCAACCGGGCGCATCGTCACTCGATGGGGACTGCGCATCAACGCGGGGCTTGAGGAGGTTGCGCTGAGCGCCGTGGAGATCAGCCTACCCCGGTCCAATCCAGTCTCGTCTTGAGGTCGTTCATCCAGTTGTAGGGGATGACCTTGTCCCGCTGCAGGCGACCAACGACGATGCTCGGTGCGATTCCGATTCGCTCTGCGAACTCGTTGACATCTCTCTTGCTCGGGCGTCCAGCAGCTACCCGAAATGCCTCGTAGTCCTCGGGGTTGATCAACAGGTCGCCGGCGAACCGATTCGCCCTGGCCTCCGACCTCTCGTCGCCGTTCAGATCGGCGATTCGTGAGTGGGCGCGATCGTCGAGCAGAATATGCCCGGCCTCGTGGAAGAGGCTGAACCACACTTGGTCGTCCGTCTTACCACGCAGCCCAAGCTGGATCACGGCACGTGAGCGGCTCGCCCACCAGCTGACAGCGTGGCACCGGGTCTTTGGCAGGTCGGGCACGAACACCAGCGCGACACCCGACGACGCGCAGAGCTCCACCGCGTGCGGAACCCATTTCTCAGGAGCGAGACGAGTCATTGAGCGGAGTTCGCCCAGCACTCGCCTGAACCCGGCTTCATCGTACGGACGGGTGGGAATCCTCTCGGCGTCGCGTTCTCCTGCGCGCAGCCATGCTGCTACCGCAGGCGTCTCAGCACTGTAGGCGGTGCTCATCCGAGCAGCGAGCCGCTTCTCAGCACCCCAGTACTGCTCGTAGGCGTCGATTGACGCAACGCCGAAGAAGGACAGGAGTTCCGCGGCCTGTTCGGCTGGACTGGTTTCGCGGGCGATCCATCCATGAGATGCCATCTCCTTCAGAGGGAAGGAGTCCGCCCATTCAGTCTCTTCTGCGGAGCCGACCTCTCGATGAACACGGGCGAGAGCGTCGCGAAAGATGGACTCGCTGTTGTTCCAGAATGACGCCGGTACGCCCAGGACCCGCTCGAGTTCGATCGCAGTCTCGTACGACAGCGAAGCCTTGCCGTTCACGAGTTGGCTCACGAACTTCTCGCTCCTGCCAAGACGCACGGCGAAGTCCGCCTGTGTGATGCCGCGCTCCTCGAGTATGTCTCTGATGAACTCGCCGGGCGCGAGCGGGCCATCTTGTCGAGGGTCGTACGTGTATTTAGTCGCCATGGTAGTCCGTCACCTCCAGAACGGTCACCGCTGTAACGCTCGCCCACTCGAGCCCACCAGCCTTCCTTGAGGGTGGGGGATCTGCAGTTGGCTCGAACACGAGCCGCAGGTTGCCGGTGAGGTCGAAAGCGAGTTGACCCGCCCGGTCCCCATGAAGCTCATGACATCGCCCGGGGGCGTTACGGAGCGCCTCGAGATTGTCTGCGGCCGCGAGCTGCACGAGCCGCAGTTGGATCTTCTTGCCCACGTTTGCACCATGAGCCTTGACCCTCTCCTTGTCACTTGAAAGGGCCTGGTAGAGCTTCTTCGTGGCGAAGTGGACCTCCATACGTGCCCCGTCGTTGAGATTACCGATGTGGTAAAGATAGCAGCGTTTACCGAAATGGTAAAGACGTGGTTTCAGTACCGAGTCGACGCGTAGCGGTCTTACGGGGTATCCACCAGAGAGCAGCCGACGTCACCCGCCCGCCCTCGCCGAGAGGCCCCACCCCCCATGCCCAACCGCCTCGCCACCGAGTCCAGCCCCTACCTCCTCCAGCATGCCGAGAACCCCGTGGACTGGTACCCGTGGGGCGAGGCCGCGTTCGAGCGCGCCCTCGCCGAGGACAAGCCCATCTTCCTGAGCGTGGGCTACTCGGCATGTCACTGGTGCCACGTGATGGAGCGCGAGAGCTTCGAGGATGCGGCCACCGCCGCGCTGATGAACGAGCACTTCGTGGCCGTGAAGGTCGACCGCGAGGAGCGCCCCGACGTCGACGCCATCTACATGGAGGCCGTGAACGCGCTCACCGGCCGAGGCGGCTGGCCCATGAGCGTCTTCCTCACGCCCGATGCCGTGCCGTTCTACGGCGGCACCTACTTCCCGCCCACGAGCCGCTACGGCATGCCGTCGTTCACCCAGGTCCTGACCCAGATCGCCGAGCTGTGGGCGACCCGCCGAGAAGAACTCGTCGAAGCCGGCGCCAACCTGAGGGCCGCGCTCGCAGCGCAGGCGAGGGCCGGCACCGGCTCGGCATCCGGCGACCTCGAGCCCGCGACGCTGGCGTCGGCAGAGGCCGCGCTCTCCCGCGACTTCGACTCGGTGTGGGGCGGCTGGGGCGAGGCGCCCAAGTTCCCGCAGCCCCCGGTGGTCGACTTCGTGTTGCGCCGCTACCTCGCGACCGGCGAGGCGCGCCTGCTGGAGATGGCGACCGTCACGCTCGACGCCATGATGCGCGGGGGGATGTACGACCAGCTGGGCGGCGGGTTCCACCGCTACTCCACCGACGAGCGCTGGCTCGTGCCGCACTTCGAGAAGATGCTCTACGACAACGCCCAGCTCGCCCGCGTCTACCTGCACGCGTACCAGGTCACCAGGAAGGGCGAGTACCGCCGCGTGGTGACCGAGACCCTCGACTACATCGCCCGCGAGATGCTCGACGAGGCCGGCGGCTTCACCAGCGCCCAAGACGCCGACACCGAGGGCGAGGAGGGCCGCTACTTCGTCTGGACTCCCGAGGAGATCGCGGCCGCCCTCGCCGACGCCACGCCCGACCCGACCGGCGACGCCGAGCTGTTCGCGGCCGCCCACGGCGTGACCGCGAGCGGCAACTTCGAGGGCAGCAACATCCTCACCCTGGCGCAGACTGCCGAGGAGATCGCCGAGAGCCGGGGACGGGCGGTGGCCGAGGTCGAGGAGCGGCTCGCCCGCGCCAAGGCCGCGCTGCTGACCGCGCGCGAGTCGCGCGTGAAGCCGGGGCTCGACACCAAGGTGCTCGCCAGCTGGAACGGCCTGATGCTGTCCGCCTTCGCCGAGGCGGCCCGCGTGCTCGACCGCGACGATTACCGCGAGATCGCCGAGAGGTGCGCCGACTTCGTGCTCGCACAGATGCGCACTCCCGAGGGCCGGATGCTGCGCAGCTGGCCACGCGGCGGGACGCCACTTCCCGGCTACCTGGAAGACCATACGCACGTCGCCGCAGGCCTGCTCGAGCTCTACCAGACCACCTTCGACCCGCGCTGGTTCGAGGCCGCCCGAGAGCTTGCCGAGACGATCCTGACGCACTTCGCCGACCCGTCCGGCGGCTTCTTCGAT
>JBBREQ010000091.1:0-8763 GCA_038202795.1 Coriobacteriia bacterium
TACGTCGCGAACGACAAGTCGTGGTGGGTGGCTCTCACGTCAGGCCCGCGGGCGAGGGTGCGTGCCCGCGGCTGGATATCGTAGCGCTTCCTGGGGACGTTCGCTAGTGTAGTGTCGCAGAAATAGCTTTCATAATACGGCGACGAGTGGTATAGTGTGCACCATGCCACTGCCTATTCGAATTGTCGCGTTGCGTCGCGGGGATCGAAGCCGCTTGGAGCAGTTGACGCGCTCTCGGACCACGGCCCACCGCGTGGTGGAGCGCGCACAGATCGTTCTCGCCTCGGCCGATGGCGAGCCGGGAAGCGTCATCTGCGACCGTCTCGGCGTCTCGCGGCCGACCGTGACCTGCTGGCTCGACCGCTATGAAGTCGATGGCGTGTGCGGACTGGAGACGGATCGGCCGCGCTCGGGGCGCCCGAAGCAGATCTCGCTGGCGGAGGAGGAGGCGATTGTGGAGCGCACCCTGCACAGCAAACCGCCGAAGGAGGCCACGCACTGGAGTACCCGGCTGATGGCCGAGGTCACCGGCTATCACCACGCGACGATCGCGCGCATCTGGCGCGCGCACGGGTTGAAGCCGCATCGCGTGGCCACGTTCAAGCTCTCCACCGATCCGGCATTCGTCACCAAGTTGCGCGACGTGGTCGGGCTGTATCTGCACCCACCTGAACGGGCGGTGGTCTTCGCCTTCGATGAGAAGAGTCAGATCCAGGCGCTGGATCGGACGCAGCCGGGACTGCCCATGAAGAAAGGCCGCGCGGGCACGATGACCCACGACTACAAGCGGCATGGCACCACGACGTTGTTCGCCGCGCTTGACGTCGCCACCGGCAGCCTGCTGCAAGACTGTATGCCACACCATCGCCATCAGGAATTCCTCAGGTTCATGCGCCAGATGGACCGAAGCGTGGCGAGCGACCTGGCCATTCACGTCATCCTCGATAACTACGCCACCCACAAGCATGCCAAGGTGAAGCGCTGGCTCGCCCGCCATCCTCGCGTCCACTTCCATTTCACGCCCACCTCGGCGTCGTGGCTCAACCTGGTCGAGCGCTTCTTCAGCGAGCTCACCGAGCGCCGTATCCGTCGTTTGGCCGTCACGAGCGTTGACCAGTTGATCGAGGCGATCACGCAGTACATCGATCGCCGCAACGAACAGCCAACGCCATTTGTGTGGACGGCGACCGTGCAGCAGATTCTGAGGAAAGTCAACAAAGCGAATGAAACTTTGGCGACACTACACTAGGATCGGGGATGCCGGTACTGCGTCCTGCCCGGCCCGCATAACGCCGTCGAGCGTGCTCGCACACCGCACCTCGGCGCCACACGTCGGACCACGCACTCTCGTTAGATCGACCTGACGGGTGTGACCTCGCGTGCGACCGCCCAGAGGAACCCGACGAGTTCCCGCGCGACCGCGACGACCGCGATCTGGGGCCGCTTGCGATACGACAAGTGGTTGAATCGGGCGTGCAACCGCTGCTGCGCCTTCCAGGCGTGCGTGATCACCGCGGGTGGCTGGCCCTGCTGCCGGCGCTTGAGATCGACGCTGATCTGCGGGCGATGCCGATAGCTCCACGCCGCCTGCACGACCACGTGCCGACAATGGCTGTTCCCCGCCTTCGTGATCGAGCCGAGGCGTTGCCGAGTGCCGCTCGAGTCTTCGCGCGAGCTGAGCCCGAGGTAGCACGCGAGTTGCCCGGCGCGTTCGAACCGGCGCCAATCGACGAGTTCCGTCGCCAGCACCATCGCCGAGTGGAGCGAGATCCCGCGAAGCATTGCAGCGTCTGCACCATGGGCTTGAGCGTCGGGAGCTCGGCGAGCTGTTCGATCTGCCGGTCGAGTTCCTCTCGGCGCTGCAGCTTGTACAGCAACAGCGCGTGGTACTCGCGATACACCAGCCGATCCTCCGACGCGAGCGGCGAGGCGTCCGTCGTCAGATGCTGCAACCACTTCCAGTGCGGCGTGCACCAGTTCGTTCCCTCACGAAAGACGAAGCCACGCGTCGCGAGGAACTTCAGGATGTAGTGCCGCGGCTTGAGGATCTCGCGCTGAAACGTTTCGCGGCAGCGCACGACGTCGCGCACGCGCTCGTCCGCTTCGCTGGGAATGCGCACCGGCACGAGCTCGCCCGCCCGATACAGCCGGGCCACGCGCGGGGCGCTACCCGATGGGGGCCTTCGCCGTCGGCCCAGGAGCGACCGGTCTGAGTCCTCAGTGCGCACCACCTGACGAACGCTGCACCCGACGGGCGATTTAAGGACTCCGCATGCTACGCCTGCGCGCTATTTGGCTCGCCCGCAGCTTAGCTGGGCCGTTATGCAGGCAATCGGGCATCGCTAAGCCTCGAATCGGCTGACGGGAGGAGGGTTCAAACCGCTTGCCCGAGCCCATCAGACTCGCGTCACCGAGCTGACGAGTCTTGCTTTCGAGGCGTCGATGGATCGATCTTTAACCGTATGAAGGTCAGGGACGTGCTGCGCCTCCCGGCTGACGACGGCTGGTATCTCGCCCGGAGCAAAGGCAGCCACGAGCAGTACAAGCATCCGACGAAACCCGGGTTGGTGACAGTCACCGGCCATCCGAGCGACGACCTGGCTCCGGGCACGTTGAATAGCATCCTCAGGCAGGCAGGGCTGAAGGCATGAAGCTCCTCGTCGTAGTCGAGCAGACCGAAACCGGATTCTCCGCATATTCCCCGGACCTTCCCGGCTGCATCGCGACCGGTCCGTCTCGGGCTGCGGTCGAGGAGTCGATGCGGGACGCGATCGGTTTTCACATCGAGGGCATGCGCGAAGAGGGACTCGCTCCGCCCGAGCCGCACTCGTACGCCACGGTCGTCGAGGTGGCTGCATAACGGTCGGTGCATCAGCCAAGCGATTATCGGATGGCGCCCGCTTCGCGGGCGCGTCTTAATTTGGCTCGCTTGCAGGTGAGCGTTCGGCGTTTTGTCGCAACAAGCGTCTATCGCGAGTAAAGGCGGGGTGGACACGTCAATTGTCAGTGACCAAAGCTCACCACGCGAGCGATTTTCCACGTCGCACCGACGCGCTTCCAGAGCTGAACGAACTCGAAGCTACCACAGTCAGGGCGACCGTTCTCGCGGTGACAAAACTCGTGAGTGCCGAGTTCCACCGCTCCATAGTCCTTGATCGGAAAGATCCGGAGCGTTCCGGGCAGGAGACGTCGCGCGATGCCGTTGTTCATGTTGAAGAGGTTACCGAATCCTATCCTGACGTCAGAATACGACTGACGCCCTCCCGTATCGTGATAGAATTCAAGGTCGCTATCGAAGAGCCCCATCAGCGCATCAAGATCGTGCGCATTGAAAGCCGCCGTGAGTGCGGAGTCCTGCGTCGCGATCTCCCGATACAGCGGCGCGGACGGTAGCTCGCCAACAGATTTCGTAGTGGCTACCGGCATTCGGGCGGAGCTCGCGCAGGCACCCACCAGCATAGCGAGCAGGAGGTATGTGAGGTATTTCATGATTGTTGGTTACGGATTCGCAACGCTCCTGGTTTCGATGTCGGGCTCTGACTGAGGTGTGAGCGGCCGGCACATAGGCAAGCAAGAGGCATGACGATCGCTGCACCTGACAAGGGTTCTTGCGCCGGCTGTTTCAGAGACACTTCCGCTGCCTTCGGGGGTGCGGCTCGATGCTGGCCTGGCTGCGCTCTGCATTCGCGTTTCGGCGCCAGGGTGGCGCGTCGCGCCGGATTTCGCGTGGGCTCGTCACCGCCGAGCGGCTGCTGCTCCCACTGGCGCGCCGATTCGATGACGCGGCGCTTCCCTACCACCGGGCCGGGATTCCGCTGCTCGAGGCGCTCTTCGTTCCGATGACGGACGTGCCGCCGTTTCTCGCTCACCGTTCCGGACCACCGGGTGCGACAGTTGGTCAGTCCACCCGGGCGTCGACCGCTCGCCGGCGGGTGGCGCGCGCCTTTCGCGCGCAGTCGTTTGCCGGCGCCGCCACCGCGCTCGAATCCGACCTCCTCGCCCGGGCGGCCGCCCCTCAGGTCGACGCTCTCGTGCGCCATCTGCTGGAGTCCGCCCATCGCCTTGCGATCCTGGCTCCCACGTTGATCGCGCAGGCCGAAGTGAAAGGGCTGTCCTCCCCGGCGCCCCTCCTCGGGCGCCTGCTGCGGAGGCATCTCTGGGGACTCGCTCCCGCGTCGCTGCTCGATCGGTGGGCGCGGCCCCTGCAGGAGCGTGGCATCCCGATCATTGCGCAGGATGTCCCGCTGATTCCGATTTCCCCCACGAGGGCGATCGGCAGGCCGTGCTCGCGGAAGGCCCGCTCGAAGACGGGGCGCGCGGTCATCGTATGGGTGGAGAGGAGCCCCCGGCAGGCCAGGAGATACCGCGTGTGCTGGTCCCCGATCGTGAGCGGATAGCAATAGCGCCTGTCGCCAGTGCGGAATTGCCCTTTGAAGTCGGCCGTCCAGAGGTCGTTGAGAACGGCGATCCGTCGGCTCACCCCGTAGCGGGCACAGGGCACTCATCGTGAAGCGATTGCTCCGCGCATCGCGCACGAACTGCAATCGCTCGTCCATAGGTCCACGCTCCGTCCACGGCATCGGCGCCCTCGCGTCCTCGCGTCCTCGCGTCCTCGCGTCCTCGCGTCCTCGCGTGTCGCCGTGCAGGGCAGTGAGAGTGTTACCTATCTTCCCGGACTACTCTGTTACCCATGTACCCGGGCTATACCATCAGCCGGCTAACACACGCTGATGCAGACGAGGGTTCTTGCACCGGCCAGTGTATTTATGTTGCGTATTGCATCTCCTTTCGCCGCGACCCACACCGACGCGCGGACGGCGGCACGTGGCAGATTAGCCGCCAGTGACCGTGAAGGTTCCTTTCATCCCGAACATCTGATGGGGTGTGCACTCGAACTCGTATTTCCCGTCCACGAAGGTCGCGTCGATCACGATGTCGTAAGTGGCACCCTTGACCAACAGGAACGGGCCCATGGCGGCGATGTGCAGATTCGCACCGCGCGGGGTGTGCTTCAGCTCGACGTTGTGCGGAGCGGCACCCGTCTGCTCGAAGCGGAGCGTGTCCCCACGCTGCACCCGCACATCCTTCGGCTCGAACTTGAATATGGTCGACCCGTTGTCGACCATCTTGATCGTCACGACATGCCCGGACGCGGACTGTGGCATCGTACGTCCCCGCGGGACCTCGACTTCGGACGCCGAGGTCGCCGCGTGACTCACCTGAGCCGGGATGTCACGATTCGTGACCTGCAAGTATTGCACGATCGCGGCCATCTCCGACTTCGTGATGTTCGCCTTCGTCCGCATGTGAAGGCCGATCACCTCCCACTGCAGGTCGGTGCGGTCGGCAGGGGCGGTCAGGTTGTGGCATCGGGTGCAGGTCTGCCCGTAAAGCACTGCGCCTTTCGCGATGGCCGCGGCGTCTTGCGCCCGTGCGGGTAATGCAGGGAGCATGAGGGAGAGGCCAACCAGAGCGGCAACGATGAACGTCTTCATTTAGTACCTCCGGAGTACGGTCAGAATCCGAACGCCCATTGCACCATCAGGCGATCGGACGTGGATTGGTTGAATTCATAGGCGAGCTTCACCGGCACGGACGTGGCGAGCCAATAGACGAGGCCGACCGCGGCCTGTTCGCGTCCCTCTTTCATCACCATGCCATCGGCCTTCGCGTCCATCAGCTGCGACCACTGCAGGACGGGTTCGTACGCTCCGAAGCGCTGGGAGAGCTGCAGCCAGTATCCCGGGCTTTTCAGCGTCGCGCGCATGCCGGCGGCGTCGAACTGCTGCGAGACGGTCATGCCTTCGCCCCGGACCTGGAACTGGCCCCGACGATAGTCGAACGCGACGCTCGACCCGGCGACGGAGAGGGTGTTCTCCTTGTCGTACTTCGCTTGGTACGCGGAGAGGTACGCCTCGAACCCGCCGACGCCGACGAGCCCGATGCGCCCGCCGACCATCTTGTTGCGATTGATATCCGCGTTGGTCGTGGCGTAGGCCACGTCGGGCGCGCTCGGCGGCGCGCCGGGCATGGCCATGTCCATCCCCATGCTCGGGCCGTTCGTGACATACGCCGACAGGTCCAGCGCCCAGCGCGGCGTGAGGCGCGCGGTCCTTCGCGCCATGAATCCGACGTCCGACAGGATCGGAAGGATCCCCTCACCCGCCTCGCCGCCATGTCCCTCGCCGTAGGTGATCGGCCTGCCGGGAAGCTTGTTGATCCAGGACGGATGGATCCGCTCCCCGAAGATCCCGAACGGCAACAGGAACTTCCCGGCGGTGAGCTGCCACTTCTCGAAGCCGAGGTAGTCCACCTGGGCGTACTCGACCATGAGCTCGGTCCCTTCGTCGTGGAACCCGAGTTCCAGTTCGCTCTGCACCAGCAGGTCGTCGCCGATCTTGAACAGGAAGATCGGCGAGATGGCGGCCTCGAACGCATTCTGCCATGAACTGTCAGACTGGGTCCACGTGTACCCGACGCTCCCGAAGCCCGCGACCATGCCGACATTGTCGGCGCGCGACGGGATCCGGGCCTGGGCGTCCGCCGTCGCCGGCACCACCGCAAGCGCCATGAGGGCGGCGGCGACCAGCGCATTTATCTTGCGCATCGCATCTCCTTGCGCCGTGATCTGCACCAGTGTGTGGATCACGGCACGTGGCGGTCAGCCGCCGGTGACCGTGAAGGATCCTTTCATTCCGAACATCTGATGGGGCGTGCACTCGAACTCGTACTTTCCGTCCACGAAAGACTCGTCGATCACGATGTCGTAGGTGGCACCCTTGGCCAGCAGGAAGGGGCCCATGGCGGCGATGTGCAGATTGGCACCGCGCGGGGTGTGCTTCAGCTCGACGTTGTGCGGAACGGCACCCGTCTGCTCGAAGCGAAGCGTGTCCCCACGCTGCACCCGCACATTCTTCGGCTCGAACTTGAAGATGGTCGACCCGTTGTCGACCATCTTGATCGTCACGACATGCCCGGACGCGGGCTCTGGTATCGGTCGTGCCGCGGACATGACGACGACGAGTGGCACGGCAAGTAATGCGATCAGGATCGGTCTCAATGGCCCTCCGAGGTGGTTGATGGAAGCGAGAGATTCCTCGCTGCGGACTCGAATCGAAGCATCGATGTGGACACGGCGATGCGATCACAGCTCCACGCCTTCGAAACTTGGTCACCCCCGTGGTGCGAGAGAGTCGGGGAAACTATGCGGATCGTGTCAGGGGTTGTCCTATGGTGATTCTCCGTGCACGATGCCCCGTCCGAGCCCTCCACGGCATTGCGCAGGTCGCCGGCAGCCGACGCCGCGCTTGGGCACCATTTATGGGAGCGCAACGACCTCGAGTGCGGCGCCATCAATGCGCGCGGCGGCCGTCGGGAGGATCGGCGTGGTACGGAGCACGATCGAAACGAGAGATCTCTGCCGGCAACGCGCGATGGAATACGATCAGGCGGTGCAGGTCTATCGGCTCTTCGGCGTCCGGGTTGCGCGGTATCCTCGGGATACGGTGTTCGAGCTTCAGCTCAAGCCCGCTGACACCGTGATTGAGCTCGGGTGCGGTACGGGGCCGAACTTCTGGTGCATCCAACACGCGATCGGTCCGACCGGGACACTGGTCGCCGTCCACCTCACGGACGCGAGGCTGAGGTCGCGAAGGCGCGCGCAGCACGAGCGGATCGGAGAAAGATAGGATTCATTCAGTCCGACATTGCGGACTGGCGCCCGCCGACCGGGATCGACGCGGTCTACTCGATGCTCGCGCTGATGCTGGTGTCCGAGTACGATCGCGTCATCCAGCGGATGGGCAGAGTTCTCCGACCGGGTGGGAGACTCGCGGTCCCAGATGTGAAGGAACCTGCCAGCTGGCCCCGCTGGTTGGTGAAACCCAGTGTGCGTTTGAACGCACCCGTCGGGGTGAGTCTGGACCTCGCGGACCGTCACCCGTGGTCGTCGAGCGAGCGCTATCTCGCGCTGATCGAGATGCCAGAGTACTTCCTGTGGCGCTCTATCCTGGTCTCGGAACTAAGGCGTTCGAGAGTTCGACCGCTGCCGCCTAACGGCGGTCAGTGCAGATGGCCGTGCGTCGGAAGCGGCGGCAGGGCCGCCGCTTTGTGGCCGGGGCCGAGTGGGCGGCGGCCCCGCCGCCGCAGTCTATTGGAACGGCCACAGCAGCCCCAAACGTCAGGTGGACGAAGGTGCATCAGGAGAGCCAGATGTCTGAGTCGCTCGAATTTGAAGTCGAACTGCCGATGGCGTTTGCCGAGGCAAAGGACGCCACACGTGATGCGCTCACGGACGAGGGCTTCGGCATCCTCTCGGAGTTGCCTCTGCTCAGCAGGTACGGGCTGGAGCTGCGGACGCGGCCGCCCGGTCGCAGCAACCGCGCGCTTCAGCCATGGCTGAGCGAGTATACGTACGCGGCCACGGCGCATACCTGCGCACCACTCACCGTGGCGGCCGGCATGGGCGCGGAGTGCTGTTTAGGCCGCGGGACGCCGCTGGTCACCAGCCCCGCGATCGCCGCGTACGATCCGTCGATGTTCAGCCACTCGGAGTCGGTGAGGTTCGGCGCGAGGGCCGTCCCCTTGGCGCTCGCGCCATGGCAGGCAAAGCAGGTTCCCGTGCCGCTGAATACTTTGCGGCCTCGATCGACGAGGCTCTGGCTGACTGGTGGACATCCAGCAGCCACGCTGGCGGAAACGGCGCGCGCTGTGGGAGCGGCGCTCGTGTCCGGGGAGGCTGCGCCCATCATGGACCGGCCTCCC
>JBBREQ010000092.1:0-8619 GCA_038202795.1 Coriobacteriia bacterium
CGACCGGCCCGCAGCGCCTCCTCAAACTCCTCCAAGTCGGATCGGACCGTTGTTGGGACGACACGGCAGCGACCACTGGAGTTGTCAACGTACGGACAGCCGCCAGGCGCAGCGGTCTGGCCCATCAACGCCGCCTTCATGGCGCTCCACGCCACGTAGAAGTTGTTCTTCGCTCGGTCCTCTGGCAGGTCCGGCCACAGTAGATCGAAGATCTGCTCTCGGACGACTTCCTGTCCGCGGCGAGCTACCAGCATGGCGAACAGCATGCGCGCCTTGCGTTTCTTCCACTCCCGATCTTGGAGGGTCCTGTCCCCAACCGACACGCTCAGCCCACCGAACAGGCGCACTCGGCAGATGGGGCGCCCCCGGCGCTCGAGGAACGCCGAGAACTGCGATTCACCGAGAAGACGACTGCCCAGGCCCTCCCACGCGTCCACATCCAAATCCTCGCGACAGGCTCGCAGTATCTGCTCGGCATTCTTCGATGGGATCATACGAAGCAGGTGAACGGGGATTTCCGACACGCCAAACGCCTGGGCAAGCATGCCGAGGAGTTCGGGGAACGCACGCGCGTAGATGGCTGCCTGGAGGTTCGAGTTGCCCGAGCGAATGTGATCCAAGTGCGGTGACAACCTCCGCAAGGCGCCCTCGCGGTTCCCGTCGGCCACGTCACACAGCGCAAGCACCATCGCGCCACGGAAGGCGTGATGCAGGTTCTCCCCAAACCCGGCGTCGACCGTCGACTCGGCCCACGCTCGCGCCGCAGAGGCGTCACCGAGCGCCAGGAGCGAGGCAGCGACCTCAAGCGCGGCGAGACGTCGAAAGTCCATGAGGTCTTGGACGCATAGCCGCTCGTACGCGCGCTCGGCACTGGTCAGGGAGTCCTCGAGACGGCCCGCCGCCCGGAGCAGCATCGCCTCGTAAACGCGACTCTGGGCGATTTCTGCTTCTGCGGTCTGCTCAAGGCCTTTTTGGATTCCACCTCCTACCAACTCAAGTCCGTCCTTCTCTTGGCCACCCGCGAACAGCACGCATCCCAACACCGGAAGGATATGCACGAGACTGGAATCTTGGGCCACATCAACAATGCTGAGCAACAGGCTGCTCGCTCGGTCCACTCTGCCAATCTCGGTCAGCGCAGCCGCCAAGTTGCCCCTAGCATCCACGCGGCGCGCCAAAGTACCGTCATCGAGTGCTGCGAACGGAGAGAGCTGCTGTACTGCGGATGCTGAATCGCCATATCTGCAACATGGTAAGACGGCCAAGTTCTGACCCGCCTCCCGACTGTAAGCGGTCACGCGTTCGTCTATGCTCGGACCGAGTTCCCAGCACTGCCGCAACAAGACCTCTGCCTGCGCATAGTCCCCCGCCATCACGAGTAGGGGCGCAGCAGCTCTCAGCAGTGATGCCTTGGCCGACGACGTAACGCCGAACGCGCTCAGTGTTGCTGGCACCTCAACAAGAAGACCAGCAGCCTCCTCCCATCGATTCATAAGTCGCAGCGCGCTCAAGATGCTCGCGGTGGCGTAGGCGACTGTCTCTGCATCACCAACGTGCTCTGCCATGATCCTCGCCGCGCGGGCCTTGGACAAAGCCTCTACGAAGTCGTCGCTGTCCAGCAAGACATCGGCCCACAATGTGAGGACTCGAGACGATTTCATTACCTCGGACAAGGGAAGCGCATCGAGAAGATCACGCATGCTCGCCGCGGCGCCATGCTGCAGGCACGCGAAACCATGGGTCTCCAGGAAATCAAGTACTGTGCTGGGCTCCGTCAGAGAGACAATCTCGCTGGCGCGCTTGAAGTCTCCGCGAGAGACCAAGACGGCCACGGCACCGGGCACATGTTGCGTCGGAACCGCAGTGTCAGACGAACCCAGAACGTAGTCAGCGAGAAGGTCGTGTGCGCAGAACGAGGATGGCTCGGCCGGCGCGCCTGACGAGATGGCCTGAACCCTTAAGAGCGGTAGCACGAATCCGATACGCGCTAGTGAATCGCGCCCATCGGACACGCCTAACCGCTCCAGCTCTCTGCTTGTTCCGCTCCGCAACATGGACGCGACCGTCAACACCAGACGATCACGCTCACTGAGTTGATTCGAGATGATGTGGCCCACCAAACGAGAGAATCCCCCGTCGTGAGTCAACTGTCCGCGCCCGCTGTTGATCGCCTGCGCCATTACCGCGAAGAGCGCCGCGTGGCCCTGGCTCGCATGCCAGATCTCGCTGAGCGACTCGGACGAGGTTCCTTCGCCTAGCAACAGCGCCGCCAGCGATTCTGCCTCGTCAAAGCTCAGTCGAAGATCATCAGCCGAGACGAGCTCCGTTCCCCGCAGTGAGTTGAAAGCGTCCGCTGGCAATTGTCGAGATGTGCCAACTAATACGCAGCCTGCCTCAAAGAGCAGCTGGCTGAGTCGACGAAACTCGGCGAGGGTGTCGGCCGAGGAGACTAGATCCAAGTCATCCAAGACTAGACAAGTCGTCCCCGCGGATGCCCTTGAGACAACTACAGACAACACCTGGAACCAGTTTTCGTCGCATCTTTGTGCATCAGGCGCGCTCGCCTTGCAGCCGAGTAGATGTGATGCGCCTGCGAGAACGGTGGCCCCTGTGAATGCGCTTCCCCTACAGTCAATCCACCAAGACGATTCCACCTTGGATGCCAGCTGCGCAGCGAGGCAAGTCTTGCCGCACCCAGATGAGGCCACGATCAGCGTGGGTTTGGGTCGGGGGAGACATAGTCGGTCCAGAAGATCCGTGCGTTGAACCACCCTGCCAAGAAACGGAACTGCCCCCGCACCAGAATGAGCGCACACGCCAGCCTCCAAGTGAAGTTCAGGGGCGAGGGGGGCCCATCAATTGGAGAAAAGATACCGCTTAACGAAGACCTGCACAAGCGCTACTACCCTAACGGCCGCACAGACACGACGCTCTGAGTGACAACTCAGGCAGCTGGTGGTGCGGGGTCCGTCTCTCGTCCCGAGAGCATCAGCTCGACAATCACCGTAGCCACGCCCACCAGCAGCACTACGTCACCGACGCTCAACAGCGCCTCCTTGGCGCCTACGTCCAGAACCAACACGTCGCCCAACGAAGGCAGGAACGTTCCCTCGTTCAAATGGACATAGAATCCGCCCGAAGCTCCTATCTGCCGCGCGGCACCGTCCACCCCGGTTACAGGCATGCCTTGGTTGAGAAGCACGACGAGAACGTTCAGCAGCGTGCCAAACACAACAAGGGTGAGTCCTCGCATACCAGGGGCACCAAATCCCCGTCGGCTGGCATACGTAGAGACAGCGACACAGACAACCAGAGACGCCACTCCCCAAGCCACCAAGCCGACGGGCGTCGCCGCGACACCGAACAGACGACCTCTTGCGAGCCCTTGCACAACCGACAACACCACCAGGGACGCCCACACTCTCGCATCAAGTTCAGGCACCCGCCCTAAACTGCCGCCAGCCGCATAGGCAAGAACGAATCCCAACGCGATTCCAGCGGCCGCCAGCAATCTAACTCACCGCAGGAATTTCGAAGCAAAGCTCCAACGCGGCGGAGACCACCCGGGCCTTGACAGCGCCGCTCGCCTGCTCCGAGACGCGCTCAAGAACGTTGCCATGATGTGCGCGTACAACTGGATCGGAACGCATGGCATCAATCTCGCCAGCCAAGGCGACTGTCATAGCGATCGTCAGATCAACGTCACGAGCAGTCCCCACTGGTTCCCGTCCGTCGCATATCCTGAGAACCGGCAGAACATCCGCCAGGAATGCAACGTCCTGCATTACTAGCGACGATGACCCGAGCGAGTCGGCTTCGCGCTCGGTATCGCTCAAGGCGATCGCATCAACGTCGTGCAGAAGTGCTGCGTAACTTGCCCGTTCCACATGTGCCGCGTTCATTCCGAGCCGCATGCAGATCTCTCTGGTTATCTGGGCTGTGCGATCGGCGTGCCCCATGAGCCTGACGTCCTGGCCCTCAGCTGCCTCGACCATTACCGCGACAGTCGCTCTATACGTCTCACGCATCTGCAGTAGGACTGCGTACGACTGCCTAATCAAGAGCAGCACTGCCACCACGGGCACCAGCACGTAAACTCCCATGCTGCCGTAAGTCACGACTACCAAGGCCGCAACGGAAACCTGTGCAGCGATGATCGGCGTTTGCCGGCGCATGTTGCCACGCAGGAGCCTCCCGAATGGTCGCCCCGACGTCCCAGCAAGCAGCGTCTGTGTTGCGGTCAGTTCGAAGCCGAGATATGCGCCAGCTGCCACAACCGCGACTACAGACTCATGTAATGCAATACCGCTGAGGTCAATCAACCCGAGCACCGACCAGAGCCCGACGAGTGCGGACACGCGAATACTGATAGATGCCCAGAGTGGCAATACGCCGGATGCACGAACTCGCATACCGTGGACAAGAGCCACCGAGACCATCGCCATCAGGCCGATGAATGCCGGGCTGGGAGAATCAAAGACCACGAAGCCCGATGCAATGAGCGCGCCGCTTACCCCGAAACTGTCGCCGCGCGGAAGGCTGACATCAAACCAGTCCAGCAGCAGGATCGCCAAGCCGAAGATCGCAACGGCAATCCACAGCCCAGCCGTGCCCTCTGCAACGGAAAGCATGCTCAGGTCCCTCCAGCCGAAGTAGTGTTGTCGCCCTTCACCGCATTGATCGCCTCCGGGGTGGATGTGGCATACGCCACCCTGCCCTCGCCCGCGACCGCATTCCATGTCGTCTGAAATGCGGAAACCACAACAGGGTCGAACTGAGTTCCACGTCCTTCGAGCAAGACCAACCTTGCATTCTCGTGACTCATTGCTGCCCGGTATGCACGGTTGGAAGTCATCGCATCATATGCATCAGCAACAGTCAGGATACGAGACAGCAGATGGACCTCGGACCCCTTGACACCCTGGGGATACCCATCTCCCTCGAACCTCTCATGGTGCTGACGCACGTATTCTGCGAGTTCGGACAGGGAGGGAATCCGCTCGACCATTCCTGCGCCTGCAGCAGGATGTGTGCGCATCAACGCCATCTCATCATCCGTCAGCTTGCCCGGTTTCACCAAGATGCTGCGTGGAAGGGCAATCTTGCCGAGGTCATGTAACAGGCCCGCGTTCTCCAGCCGGTCGCAGGATTTGACGTCCAGACCAATCGCGTGCCCAATCTCTACGGCATAGCCCGCCACCCGCTCGGAATGCCCGCGAGTGTACGGATCCTTCGCTTCTATCGCACCGACGAACGACCTGATGGTGTCGGTATATGCATCCTTGAGGCTGCGATACCTCTGGTACATGTCTCGAGCGACCACCAGCGGGAAGATGAAGAGGATGAGCGCCACGGGGCTCGTCGCCGTGACCTGAGCCATCAACACGCCAACTGCACCCAGCGCTAGAAGCGAAGGAACGTGATGGACCGCGGCCTCAAGGTTATCCCGAAGGCTGACCCTGTGGAGTACGGACACACCTAGAGCCGTTAGAAGGGCGTTGCCCAACGCAAGCACTCCAACGAGAGCGAAGAGCGTCAACAGCACCATTGGAAGATCATCACCGTCGCCGAAAGGTCTGGAAGCATCAGCAACGGCGAGGAGCCGCCCACCGAGACGAAGGTAGAGCCAACCAGCCACCAAAGACACAAGAACCAGTTGCCCCATGTTGTAGGCAGTAACCAACAAGCCCCGTCTCGAAGAGAATGTCCACGCACTAAGTACCGATGCGCCTGCCACCAGGGCAGCGGCTACCGGCCCTTGGAGAAGCATGGCGCAGACGGTCAGAGGCATCGCCAGAGAGACTCCGTAGTTGCCAATGACGGGCGCGAAGTTCTCGGACAAGACAGCTAGCAGTGCGATTAACACAAGAAAGGGACTCATTGAAGGCTCGAGAGAGTTCCAAGACAACACAAACATCGACATAGCAAGGGCAATCACAAACAGACTGAGCATGACGAAGGGGCGGGGTAGTGAGGATGTCCTATTCACCCCACACACCCGCCCCTCGCAAATTCGAACCGACAGCCGAGCGGCCTATCGAACGGTTAGGAAGGCGCCGCCGGAGAGCACGAGAGAAGCAAGCGAGGCAACAATCAGAATCATACGCTTCATGGTGAGAAGACCCCCTTTTCAGGTTCAACTTGGTCTCCTCCCATCCCGCTAGTGATGGAAGAACGCTGTCCGCTTCGCTCAGTTTGTAGTTGACAGTTTCCATCTTTGCGTCCCGGTGCCGGTCCAAAAGGAAAAAGCTATTCGGTTGTCAGCAAAGCTAGACGCCTATTGATCGCGTCTAGCGTAGCCCGAACGACTGAGTCGCTATCGTTCTGCCGGACTAACGCGGACCCCGAGAAGGATTGCTCCCCAAAGTGTGTTACAAGCGAGATGCACGCCACCGCGACTTTCTCCCTGCCCAGCTGGACAACGGTCACGTCCTCAAGGGCAAAGGTTGTCTCCTCCCCCAAGTACTGTCCAACAGCGTCGAGCGCCGCCCCTGCGATGTTGCGCAGCCGGCCGGTCTGGCTGGCGGGGCCCGATGCCATGCCGATGTACTCTCGGTCAGCAATCTCCAGTGTGACCGAGGCCGTGGCCTTCACGCCGGAAACGGAGGCATTGATGTTCATGATGCGCGGGCGGGCCACGCTGGGCCGAATCTGCTCCGGGGTATCCGGAATCGAATCACGCCCTAGCTGCGCGATCGATATCTTGCGATGATCGATGGGGATACCAAAGCGTGCCATCAAGGTTGACTCGATGTCGCGAACGAGCTGTTTGGGTGTCTTGGTTGGCAAAGCCAGAATGTGAATCTCGGTGATCTGACCGTCCACGCCAACAACGACGCGAGCGGCCTTGATCTCACCGACCTGCCCCAGAGAATCCTCGATGTCCTCAGCGCGGACTCGAGATGCGTTCTGGTCCATAGGGAGCCCCCTGCTACGACGAATGCTACGACTGTCTCCTGACCAGAATACTCACATGAATGCGAGCATCCGCATGTAGCGTAGGTGTGACGAGTGGCACGTGTCAACCAGCTCACTTGCCTACGGTCGCCACCAGCGCAGCAACGGAGGCGGCATCCGCCGCCTCCGTCATCGCTACACCATCAAAACGAGCGCCCTACAGCCGAGGCTGGATGAGACCGTAGTCCCCGTCCACCCTTCGATACATCACGTTGATCGTGCCCTCCTCGGCGTCCGTGAACACGAAGAAGTCGTGGCCCAGGAGCTCGAGCTGGAGAATCGCCTCGTCCACCGTCATGGGCTTGGAGTCGACGTACTTGGTGCGAACCAGCACACCGTCGGTCTCCTCCTCTTCGACGAACGGGTCGGGCAACTCGCTGCCGCCGGCTACGGTGCGGACCGCGGTCTTGCCGTTCCGACGTCCCATGAGCTTGGTCTTGTACTTGCGCATCTGGCGCTCAAGCTTCTCGGAGACGAGATCGATTGCGGTGTACATATCCGGGGCGGCCTCCTCGGCGCGCACCACTATGCCCTTCATCCGGGCGGTTACCTCGGCAACGTCCTTGTTCTTGTTCGAGGGGTTCTTCTCCACATGGAGAACGACATCAACCGTCATATCTTCGCGATCGTGGATCTTGGCAGCCTTCGATACCTTCTCTTCCGCATATGCGCGAATCGGTTCGGTTACAGGTATGTGGCGTCCGGTGACCTTGATTTGCATAGGCCATACCCTCCTCGACGGGGTGTTCCTTACAAAGTGAACATACCCGTCTAGCCCTGCGCGCTACTCGGCAGCCGCGAGGTTAGACGCACAACATCCGGCCGCGCACGTTGCGCCACCGGATGTTGATTCGAATCCTGGGAGCGAACGCCTACGTGATATGGCCGAGGAAGTCCTTGGTGCGCTCGTTCTGCGGATTGTCGAAGACCTCAGAGGGTGTGCCCTCTTCGACGATGACGCCGCCGTCCATGAACACCACGCGGGTCCCGACGTCACGTGCGAATCCCATCTCGTGCGTGACGACCATCATGGTCATCCCGGCCTCAGCGAGCTGCTTCATGACATCGAGCACGCCTCGGACGAGTTCGGGGTCGAGCGCCGAGGTGACCTCGTCGAAGAGCATCATGTGCGGGTCCATGGCCAGTGCGCGAGCGATTGCGACCCGCTGCTGCTGTCCACCCGAAAGTTGCGCCGGGAAGTAGTCGGCGCGATCGCCCAAACCCACCTTGTTGAGCTGCACCAGCGCGGTACTCTCGGCCTCTTCCTTGGAGCGCCCGAGCACCTTGCGCTGGGCAATCATGACGTTGCCCTTGGCGGTGAGGTGCGGGAAGAGGTTGAACGACTGGAAGACCATCCCGATGTGCTCGCGCACCTCGTTGATGTTGGTCTTGGGGTCGTTAACGAGCGTGTCCTCGAACCAGATCTCGCCGCCGGTTGCTTCTTCGAGACGGTTCACGCAGCGCAGAAGCGTCGACTTACCCGAACCCGAAGGGCCCAGGATCACGACGACCTCGCCTTTCATGATCTCGATGTCGACGTCCTTGAGGACCTCGAGATCGCCGAAGCACTTGCGCAGATTCTTGATGCGAACGATGGGCTCAGCCATCTCTACCGCCCCCCTTCGTTGTCGCTGGGTATCTGGGCGGGCGCTGACGGGTCGA
>JBBREQ010000093.1:0-8382 GCA_038202795.1 Coriobacteriia bacterium
TGGGCACGCCCTGCGCGGGCATCGAGGGTCGGAGCTCATAGGGAACCAACACGAGTTCTGCGTCGTGCTCGGTCCGCAGCCGCTTGAACCGCGGCCAGTCCAAGTAGCAGAACTGGCACGCGTAGTCGAAGAAGACGAGGATGCGCGGTATCGGAGTCGCGGTTGGTCGGTCGCTCACGGCTGGTCTCCTATCGATGCGTCTGCCTGAGTTCTTGCCCCAACCAACGCGTCACGCACCTGCGGCACCTCTGACGTTCAGATCGCCCCCACATGCGCTGCACCGTCCGTCATCCGTGAGGCGGCTTGTCCTGACCGAGAAACCCGACCGGCTCACGGCCGTGGCTCCGCACTGAGGGCAGATGGTGTCCTCCCCGCCTGGGCTGCCCACGTTACCCAGGTAGACGAAGCTCAGCCCCTCCTCGGCGCCGATCTCGACCGCTCTCAACAGCGTGGCAAGCGGCGTGGGCTCTACGTGCGCGAACTCGAGGTACGGAGTGAACCTCGTGACGTGCCACGGCGTATCGGCACCCAAGCTGGTTGCGATCCACCGGGCGACAGAGCGCAGCTCCGTACTCGAGTCATTGATACCCGGCACGATGTTGGTGACGCACTCCACGTGCATGTTGTGAACCACCTTTGCGCGCTGGGTTGCCGCACGAACCGCTGCCCCATGACCGACGTGGCACAGAGCCCGGTACGTTGCGTCCTCGTATCCCTTGATGTCGGCGCGCCACACGTCGATGTGCTCGGCAAACAGGTCGAGCCCCTCGGGTGTCACGTAGCTGTTGGTCACCATGACCGTGAACAGACCACTCTGGCGAGCACGGCGGGCGGCATCGAGCACGTACTCCAGCCAGATGACCGGCTCGTTGTAGGTGAAGGCGACGCCCTCGCAACCGCTCTCGGCCGCCAAGCCCGGGAGTGCTTCCGGGCCCACGTATCGCAGTGCCACCGAGCCGTCGTCGCCCGCAGGACGGGAGATCTGCCAGTTCTGACAGTGCCCGCAGCGCATGGTACAGCCGACACTCCCCAACGAGAGGACCCTGCTGCCGGGGCGAAAGTGGAACACCGGCTTCTTCTCGATGGGATCCGCAGCCATCGAGCTGACCATCCCGTAGGTCTGGGCACGGAGACGGCCGTCAACCACTCCGCGTGCGCCACACGTGCCCAGGGCGCCTTCGGCGATGAGACAACGGTGGGGACACAACCCGCACCGGATGCGGTTCCCCTCGGGTGTCTGGAGTAGGGCATCGTGCATGGGAGGTGCCTCTCGCGCCGGCCGGCCCTGTGCGGACGCGCTGCGCCCTGCACACTCAGTCCTTACCCAGCCGCGAGCTCGACTCTGTCCCTGCCGACACGCTTGGCGTGGTAGAGCGCGCCGTCAGCCCCCTCAAGAAGTGAATCACCGTCAGTGCAGCTGCCGCCCAGCGAGGCCACGCCCATGGACACCGTCGCGTGGATGCCGGGCCCGTCGTCGACCCCTGTCTGCATCTGGCCGATACTCGCGCGGATCTTCTCGGCGACCGCCCACGCCCCTGTCTTTTGTACCCCCGGCAGGATGAGAGCGAACTCGTCGCCTCCGTAGCGCACGGCCACATCAGTCGCACGCAGTTCGGAGCGCAGAAGCGTCCCCGTTGCGCGCAGCAGCGCGTCACCGCCGGCGTGACCGAACCGGTCGTTGACGCTCTTGAAGCCGTCCAGGTCCACCATCACCAGAGAGAGTGGAGTGTTGTACCGCTTCGCCCGCTCGACCTCCTCGGCGAGACGCTTGTCGAACGCGCGCCGGTTCATCAGACCGGTCAGGTCGTCAGTGATCGATGCCTCGGAGTGGAACTCGCACTCCCGGGTCAGGAGCTTCTTCTGTAGCGGGAAACACAGGTCCCACGAGGAGTTCCCCATCCATATCGCGACCGCTTGATCGACACAGGTGGGACGCCCGCAGGCCCCGCAGTCGATGACCTGGTCGCGGCTCATGAACTCGCCCGCCGCGAGCACTTCGTCGATCTGCTCTTGGGTGGGTTCGCTCACGGGGGCCGGCGTCGGCCTGAAGGAACGCTTGAGTTCCACCGAGGGCAGGGCCGAAAGCAACGCACGGGTTTCGACGGCCGGAGGCGCTTGGCGACTGCGCTCCGACACGTCGATCGTGCGCTTGGCGAACACCGACAGGTCCGGATTCACACACGGGCCATCGAGGCAGCCTTCGCAGCAGAGCATGTCGACGACGGCCGGTGCGGTCTCTCCGCGAACAATCGCGTTGAGCAGCTGGTCGAGCTCCTCGAGCCCCCGTACGGTGGTGACAGCGCCGGAGTCGAAACGCCCCCCGGAGAGCGCTCGGCGGGGGAACCCGTCGATGGCCGAGAGCTGCTTGACCATCTGGGGCTTACGCCTGGTGGGTGTTTCCTCAGTCCGCGCCGGGGTGTTGGCGATGAGTGTACGTAGCTCGTCGAACCCGATGGCGACATCCACGTCGCCCGCGACGTCAGGGGCGTACACCTCGTCTTTGCGCGCGTAGCACGGCGACACGTAGACGATTGCGATATCCGAGGGGTAGAGCTCGCGCATAAGTCGCGCTTGCGCGATGTAAGGCGGCACGACGGGCATCAAAGCACCCGTGAGCTGCGGATAGAAGCGCTTCACCCAGTCAACCGTGACCGGACAGGTGGAGCGAAGCCGTGGCGGACCACAGGAAGGAGCTGAGATCAGCTGGTCATAGGCTGCGGCGACGATCTCTTCGCCCAGTACCGTGGTTTCCATTCCCGAGAATCCGAGGGCTGTGACGGCCTGCTCGATCTCGATACGGCTCAGCGGATAGAGGGCCGAGATGAACTCGCTTGCCAACAACGCGATGACCGGCGTGTCCGAAGCCAACAGTTCCAGAACCGCACCGGTGTCATCTCGAACGATCTTGGATGCTTGGCCACACTCCTGGACACACGCGCCGCACTTCACGCAGCGTTCCACGATCACCGTGGACGTGGTGCCATCGATGCGCAGCGCGTCGGCCGGGCAGTACCGCACGCAGCCCCAGCACTCATCGCAGCCGCCCTCGGGCTGGCCGATCAGAGGTGCAGCAGGAGGCGCGACCGTCACGCGCCGCTCTACCCCACGCTGCACCTGCACGGTGTCACTCCCCCGAGTACGGTCAGTCACTTCAGACCTCGGCAATGCCAACGCGTTTGAGCGCTGCAAGAAGAGGCCACCCCACCCCGTAGATTACCACCGCTTGCCCGATAGCTACAGTGACCACCCCGAACAGATAGACCGTCAAACCTGCGGATAGCCCGACTGACGGTAGCTGTGTCGTACCAAACGGATTTGCGCCCAAGACAAGCGGTAGATATGCGGGGACGATCAGCGCGTTAAAGATCACGGGGCCGAGCAGAGCCAGTGCGGTGCGCTCGCGGAATCGCCACGTCCACAGCGCGCCCAAGAGCGTGCCCAGGCCACCGAATACCACGTCAAGCGGGCCAAGACCCCCGACCAGCGCGTTCGCCAGACAGGTGCCGATCCACAGGCCCGGAACCGCAGCCGGGCTGAGCACGGCCAGCACAGTGAGGGCCTCGCTGATCCGGAACTGGGTCGGACCGCTCGCGAACGTCCCCATCCCGCTCAGCGCCAGCATCGATGCAGCGGCATAGAGTGCTGCTATCACGCCCGCTTGCGCTATGTAGTGGGTACGCCTCACGCGCGATGAACCTCGTCCTCTGTGGAGAGCCGGACTACGCCAGCGGATTCTACCAGCGCCGGGCCACTTCGACCACGAGGAACCCGGGAGAGAGAGTAAGAATTCGGGGGTTCTACTCTCAGTTCATGGGATCGAACAGCGCGTGGAACGGCTGACGCATACGCAGGGCCCGGGGGATTTCCCGGGCCCTGTACTGTCTGGTGCGCACGCACGATGATCGACTGGGAGCTCCACCGAGCTCACTCCGCGTCGGCCGCTACATTGGCAGGTCGGGCCGCCCTCGTGTGTCGGGTGCGGCGAGCAGCCCCGTGCCCCCTGACAATGCCATCCTGTCGAGAATCTCGAAGAACGCTGCGACCACACGCGGGTCGAACTGCGTGCCTGTGCCACCCTCGAGTTCTGCACGGGCGCCCGTGGGGCTGAGTCGCTTGCGGTACGCGTGCTCCGTGGTCATCGAGTCATAGGCGTCGGCGACCGCGAGGATTCGGGCCAGAAGCGGGATGTCCTCACCTGCCAGCCCGTGGGGGTAGCCTCTTCCGTCCCAGCGCTCGTGGTGGTGGAGTATCACCGGGGTCAGGGACTTCAGGAACTCTATCTGATCGACGATCGATGCACCGATCTCCGCGTGCCGCTGAACCGCCTCGACTTCCTCCTGCGTCAGCGCGCTGGGCTTGAGGAGTATCTCTGAGGCGATACCCGTTTTGCCAACATCGTGCAGAAGTCCCGCGAAGCGGAGCTGCTCGATGGATTCGACGTCCAGACCCAGCTCCGCGCCGATCAACATGGCGTGGTCCATGACTCTGGTGGCGTGTCCGCTGGCTGTCCGCTCGCCCATGTCGAGTGTCGCCGAGAGGGCCGCGATGGTCTTGGCGTAGTCGTCCCTTATCCGGGCGAACAGCGCCGCACGGCCGAACGCCGCGCCCGCGTGCGCAGCGATTCCCTCAAGCAGCGCGTTGTCCTGCGCACTGAACTTCTCGCCATCCGAGCGACCCACAAACAGCCAGCCCACGTCCAAGTTGCCGTACTTGAGGCTGACAATCGACAGCGCTCGTTCATCGACCGGCACTCCGGGCACGACAACGCCGATACCGCGATCCCTCAGGTTCAGCTCGCCGAACGGGTGACGTGCGACCTCCCGGCCGGATACCACGTCAAGAGCCGCATCGACGTCCTGCTGGCTGACCTTGCCCGCAATCGCGATGTCAGCTCGGTCACGGCCCCAACCGGTCAGCACGAGGCCCCCGATGTCAAAGGTGAACGAACGGTCGATGGCCTCCATGACGTGCGTTGCCACCCCGTCGGTGTCCGTCTGACCGCCCAGGGCAGAGGCCATCTCGTTGAGCTGGGCATAGCCGCTCATGGCTCTACTCACCGCCGTGCGCTCGTCCTCGCGCTCGAGTGCGATGGCGACGAACTGCCCGAAACGGCCCAGCCGCGACAGCCTGTCCTGAGGCACCGGCACGGCCGAGAAGGGGAGTCGTACCTCAAGCACGCCAAGCACCCGGCCTGACACGAGCAGTGGCATGGCCAAGGTGGCCGAGGAACCCGACTTGGGCTGCGAGACAACGGTCTTACCCGTCTCGGCTGCTCGGCCTGAAGCGGTAGACACCGCCGGCACGAGTGCGCCTACCGAACCCCGCCAGCCGGTCGTGCGGGCGAGTACCTCAAGTACCGAGCCGCGGGATCGCAGGATGGCGCCGGCTTCGCCGTCCACCATCGCAACGGCCTCCTCGGCTATTCCGCCCAAGCGTTCGGCATCCAGGTGCTCGGTCGCGACGACCTCTCGGCCGGCGGAGACAAACAGCTTGAGCTCGTCCATCCGCTCACGCGCAGACAACCGCTCCAGCGTGGCATCGTAGATGGTGCGCGCACTCGCAAGCGCGATCTGGAGGTATGCATCGGCCTGCCGCCGAGAGATGACGGGCAGCGCCTTGACGAGTCTGCGCGCCGAATTCTCGGGTACCGCCCGGGAGATGAGCCGTTCGTAGACTCCCCGACGCTCGCGCGTGGACGTCACGAACCCGCTCAAGACGACATGCGCGACATGCGTGTTATTGCTCAGGATCGGGCCGTACAGTGCCGCGACGCCCGTGCGGCACACGATTCTGCCCTCTCCGTTTCGCGAATCGGGAAGCTGATCGAAACACGCGAAGGAGCCCTCATCTGCGGCGTCAGTCGCCAGGTGACAGTGTGCGCAGCTCTGAGCGCCGAAGATGACATCGCCCGAGGCGAAGTCCATCACGCTCACCGTAGCTCCGGTCGCTTGGAACAGGGCGTCGGCGGCGCTGTGCCACTCGGGGTTCACAAAAGCCCGGCGCGCTATGTCACTTCGAGTGATGGCCAAGCCCAGAACCCCCTTGGTTCCGTGAACCAACCCGATACGCTCTCTATCGGTATATCGGCTCATCGGCTTGATTCATCACTCAGGCGCGGCCACGCGGGACCCTCACGATGAAGGTCGTGCCCTCCCCCAATTCGCTATCGGCGGTCAGGGTACCCCCCATGCTCTCAACGATGCTCTTGGCGATCGCGAGTCCCAGACCAAAGCCAAGCTCGCCCTCGGCACGCGCCTGATCGCTGCGGTAGAAGCGGTCGAACAACCGCGGTAGATCCGCCTTGGGGATTCCTCGGCCCGTGTCCGACACCTCGATGACGACGTCATCAGAAACCCGGCTCGTGCGCACGGCGACCACCCCGCCCGGAGGCGTGTATTTGCCGGCATTGTCCAACAGAATCGACAGCACATCTTCCAGCCGTTCGGTATCGCCCACCATGATCAGGGAATCGTCTTCGGGCCCCTCGAACTCGATGTCTCTGTCAAGATAGCGGCTCGCAGTAGTCGCGAGGCGCTCGCGAGCGAGTACATTCAGGTCGAGCCGCTCGGACTTGAGGCGCAGCCCCTGATCGGCGTGCAACAGGTTGAGAAGGTCGCTCGTGAGCCTGGTCATGCGTTTGGACTCTCGATCGATCGCCTCGATCGCTTCATCCCGCACCTTGGGATCCTCCGCACCCCATGCTCTGAGGATGCTCGTGTACCCGCGAATCCCCGCAACCGGCGTCGCAAGCTCGTGGGACGCGTCGGCGACGAACCTGCTTTGCGCCTCTGCGCGGCGTTGAAGGCGCTCGATCAGGCGGTTGAACGAGCGAGCGAGGTCACCGATCTCGTTCTGGCCCCCTTCAGGCAAGCGCTCCTCAAGACGCCCGGCATCAACCGAATCCGCGGCTTTGCGCAGTTCGTCCACCAGGTTGAGCACTAGGACCATCGAGGTCTGCATCAGCAGCACCATGATGAGCATCGCCGTGACGGCCAGAGCCAGCATGGGTAGGCGGACCGCATCGATCACTCGCTCTTCGGTCACAGGCGTGTAGGTGACATCGAGCACGCCAACCGTCCCGTCGGCGAGCTTCACCGGAGCCTGAATGAGCGTCTCGCCCAGCTCGACGTCGCGTACCAGTCCCGCGATCAGGCTGCCGCCGTGCGAAACGGTGCGAACGGCCGTGCCCGTGCTCGCTGCCTGCTCGCGGCCCGGCCTCGCATCCGGATGCTCTGCCTCCGCACCCGAGGACCAGACGAGCTCGCCATTCGCGCCGTAGAGGGCGAACTCGGCCCCCGTCAACCCGGAACGGTCGAACTGCGCCGAAACGGTGTTTCCTAGCTGGGACGCCGCATACTGCTCACGCGCGCTCCCCGTGAGCCGCAGAGCATCGGCAGCGGCTTGAGATTCGAGAACACCGTCTCTGACCACGGCTGTGGCTGCCTGCGAGAGTCGCTGGGTCGTTTGGGCTGCAACGCCCTGCATACTGTCCGAGACGATGACATAGGTGGTCAGCGCGATGCCGCCCACCACCAGAACGGCGAACAGGACTGAGACGACGAGCAGCCACAATCTGAGAGAGCCGCGGCGCATCTAGGTCCTCGAGAAGAAGTAGCCCACGCCTCTGATGGTTCTGATGATCTGGTTGTCCCGGTCGCCGATCTTGTTGCGCAGATGGCACACGAAGACCTCGATGACATTGCTGTCGGTGGTGTGCTGACCACCCCAGACATCCGAGAGGATCTCGTCTCGGCTGATCACGCGCCCGGCGTTTTGCATGAAGAAGGCAAGCAGGTCGTACTCCTTGGCCGTGAAGTTCACCGACTCGCCATCCACCAGCACGCTGCGGGAGGCCGCATCGAGTTCGATATTGCCCGACTTGAGTTGAGACGAGGGGCGATCGTGCTCCGTACGCTTGAGCAGTGCACCGACCCGGGAGAGAAGCTCGGGAATCTCGAACGGCTTGCGTAGGTAGTCGTCCGCGCCAGCCTCGAATCCCGTTACTACATCCTGGGTCTCCGAGCGCGCCGTGAGCATCAGAATGGGCGTCTTGCTGCCCGATGCACGCATTGTGCGTGCGACTTCCAAGCCGTCGATTCCCGGCAGCATCAGGTCCAGAATCACCAGATCAGGCTGAAACTCCTGAGCGGCCGCGAGCGCGGCAGCGCCGTCGCCGACCTTCATGACGGTGAACCCGATATGGCTCAGCTCCAGCTCGACGAAGCGCCCAATGGTGGCGTCGTCCTCAACGACCAGGATCTTCGCGCTGTTCTCACTCATCTCGTGTCCCTACCCTCGAGGTGGTTCTGTACACGCAGTGTATGCCCCAACCAGGGCCTCAACTCAGCCGAGAAGTGCTTCAGCGATCTGAACGGCATTGAG
>JBBREQ010000094.1:0-8319 GCA_038202795.1 Coriobacteriia bacterium
GCCTGTGTTGCTGCAGTTGGGACACCCAGAGCCGCGACGGCTCGAGATGCCCGGCTCCGCCCCCGGAATCCTGTCGGCCAGGGGGCTACGCTCTTCGACCGAGCAATTCGGGCAGTTGGTGCGCACGACGCGCTGACCGACACCCAGCGTCAGTGCGCTCGACAGCGAGACCGGCTCGGCCCCTAGGTCAAGCATTCGCCTCACCGCCGAGACGATATCCCCGCCGGCGAACGTGGCGATTACCAGCTTGCCCATGCCCGCGGCCTCAATCGCCAGGTGCACGTCTTCCACGGTCTGCAGGGAGTCAATCGCCATCACGTCCATGTCCTGGCGCATGCCGGCCGCGAAGTAGCCCGACGCACCAATAGGCTGTCCGGGACTGACGAGCACCTGTGCGACGGCCGGAATCTCGTATTCCACCGACCGTTCGACCGAGTACACGGTCTTGCCAACCTGTGCCGCGTGCTGCAACAACGAATAGTACGTGCTCGAACGCCCGCCAGACACCGGACCCGCCACGAGGAGCAACCCTCGGCCGCGCTCGACCATGGCGTAGAGTGCGCGGCTCTCGGCCTCAGCCATACCCAGCTCAGGCAGGGTCTTAGGCTCGGGCTTCGCCGGCGCGATAGTGACGACAAGGCGCTGTCCCGACAACGTGGGAACAGACGAGACCGTCAGTACCAGCGACTTGCCGCCGATCTCAGCGTGGACCCGCCCCAAAGCGGGTCGACTGGAAGCGACACCTGTGAGTTTCGCGTACGACTTGAATCCCTCGATCAAGGGAAGCTGCATCGACAGCGGCGCGCTGGCGATCTTTTCGAGTCTGCCCTTGAGACGGAAGACGAGGAAGAAATCGGTCTTGTAGGGCAGCAGATGCACGCGGCTGGCACCGCGTGCCACCGCCTGCTCGAGTATGTCGGCAACCAAGAGCGCGACTTTACGCTCGTCAGCAACGGCGAGAACGTCGAGATCGACCCGGGGGGCGCCCTCGGGTGCGCTGGCCTCAACCACCTGCTCAACCGTCTGCGCAACGCTGACTGTCGCGGGAGGCTCATCTGCGCTGGGGGCCTCGATCACCAGCGGAGTCTCGTCGCCCAGATCGAAGAAGTCCCCTGCCGATATCTCCAGATCCTCGGGATGCGCGTCGTCAAACGCAGCCAGGCCCTCAAGCACAACCTCCTGTTGGGGGAAGTACTGCTCGATCGCGGTCTTCACCGCGTCTGAATCGGCAAGGACCGCATCCATCGAGACGCCAAGCTCGTCGCCTACAGCATCCAAAACGAAGACGTCCGCCGGGTCACCTATGGCGACGGTAAGCGTGCCCTCGATCTCGAAAAGGGGCAGGATCGAATAGCGCCGTGCGATAGGGCCGGGGACGATCATGAGCGCCTCGTCATCGGGCGCATAGCTCGCGAGGTCCACGCGGGGAAAACCCAGCTCAATCTCGAGGGCATTGCCCAGCTGATCGGGCCTCACGAGACCTCGGTCGACAAGGGCCCGACCGGCATCGCCTTCGCTGGCGGCACCCGCCAGCGCGCCGGAGACCTGATCGGCCGTGACCAGACTCGCCCCCACCAGTGCGTCAAGCACGCGTGCGGCTATGGTTGAAGGCTCAGACATGTAGGCTCTCCACGCTAACCTTGGACCTTGGCGAGCTCCTCGGCCACTGCGGACAGAAGCCTCTCGGGTTCAACGGGCTTGGTAAGGTACTGGTTCGCACCGGTTCTGATGCCGGTCGCCATCGCTTGCTCTTCGGTCTTTGCGGTCAGCATGATGATCGGTATGCCTTTGTACTTCTGGTCGAACTTGAGAAGTCGGCAGACCCGGTAGCCATCGAGCTTGGGCAACATGACGTCAAGCAGAATCAGATCGGGCATCTCGGCCCGAGCCGTCTCGAGTGCCTCCGCCCCGTCGGTCGCCGTGATGACCTCGTAGCCGCCAGCCAGGAGAATGGCCTTGATCATCTCCAGTATGGTCGGGCTGTCGTCAACCGCCAGAATGCGCGCTGTGGCCATGCCGATAACTCCCCTCGTCCCGAACGCGTCATGTTAGATTATCGCCCTCTCAGCAGGTCTTCTTGAGTACTAGCTGAGCTTGCCACACTCTATCAGACTACGCTCACAGGTCCTGGCTAGCAGATCCGGTCTGAACCCTCCTAAGAATGCCGTCCATGAGCCCTCTGGTTTGGCGTGCAGGGCTCGCAGCGTGTTCTCGTAGTCCCTGCACGCTTCAGCGGTCCGACCGCGCTGACGATTGATGTTTGCGACTGCGAAGTGTCCCAAGACGAAGTCCCGATCGATGTAGACCGTCCGCTTGAACTCCGCGAGAGCCGCATCGGTATCCCCTTGCTGCTGGTAGATGACGCCCAAGACGTAGCGAGCGCCTGCGGTCAGCGGATACTTCTTGAGCACCGTGTTCGCTTGTGCCGCAGCCTCCTCCAGACGACCAAGATCGGCATATGCGAACGCCGCCACCAGATGGGCACTCACATTCTCCGGGTCCAGTGCGAGCGCGGACTTCGCGAACTCGAGGGCATCGGCAGCTCTCGCCTCCTCGAGAGCAGCATGAGCTCTGGTGACCAACTGCGAAGCCGGGGTGACATCGGGCTCGGCGGGCTCACTCTCTGCAAGACGGGCGCGACGTTCGCGTTTTCCGTTCTCGGTGGCACTCTCACGCAGGCGCTCCGCGATGGTCGGACGCTTCGCGCGCTGCGCGACGATGGCATCGAACGACAACGCGCGCTTGGCCGCCGGCTTGCGGTACAGGAACACACCGTCGATCTCAACCACTTCGAACTTGTCTGAGATCGAGGTCAGCGTCTCAGAGTGTCCGATGAACAGATAACCACCCGGGTGGAGAGCTTCATAGAAACGGTCGACGACCCTGCGGGTGGACTCGTACTTGAAATAGATGGTCACGTTGCGACAGAAGATGACGTCCCAGTTGCTCATCAGCGCGAGCGGATAGGGTTCCTTGATGAGGTTGTGGAAGTGAAACGAGCACTTGTCTCTCACCCGTTTGACGGGCCTGAACTCGTTGGCGACCTGCTCGAACCACCGCTTCGTGACCGTGGGCTCGAGGTTGCCGATCGCCCGCTCGGGGTAGATCGCCTTGCGCGCCCGCTCGAGCGCCTGCGTGGAGACGTCGGTGCCAACGACCTCGAGCTTCTGGCCCATCGATTCGAGTGCCGAGTCGAGCAGTGTCATCGAGATCGTGTACGGCTCCTCTCCGGTCGAGCAGCCCGCTGACCAGACCCGAAACGTACGCGGGGCGCTGGGCGACCGCGCGTCAAGAATCTCGGGAATCACCTTGTCGCGCAACGCATCGAACTGCGCGGGGAACCGGAAGAAGCTCGTCTCGTTGATCGTGACGAGGTTCATCAGCTCCTTGAACTCGTCGTCATCGTTAGAGAGCATGCGGAAGTAGTCGTAGTAGTCGGTGAACCCGAACCCGGTCGCCCGAGTGACGAGCGAAATGCGCAGGGAGTCGATCTTCACGTCTTCCATGTAGATCCCGGAGTGCTGGTGGATCCAGTCACGGAACAGTTCGAACTCCTCGGTGGTGAGGTCCTTTCTCAGCGCGTCCTGACTCATCGCTACACGTCTGCCAGGAGCTCGCCCGCAGGTCCGACCTTGGTGATGAGCCCCCCCGCATACATGCCGTAGAGGATGCGGGCGGTCTCGAAATCGCTGTAGCCCGTGAGCTCGACAAGCTCCGCAACGCTGCGGCTACCGTGCAGATAGCACAGCAGCATCCACTCCCTCGGCTTGAGATGAATGTCCGTGGACTTGGATCCCGGGGCACCGGCCATGGCGAAGCGGGTCTCCAGCGAAGGAATCTTCTCGCGGATCCGGTTCCACATCTCGAGGCGCTTGCCCGCATCGGCCATAGCCGCGTCAATGGGGATCGCGATGCCCATGTCAGCGTCACCGGACGTCTCATCGGGCTGGAAGCGCAGCTCGCCGTCCTCCAGTCTCAGGAGATCGAACAGGGCGGCCGAGACCTGCTCCAGCACGAAGTTCTCAAGCACAGAGCCTTCCAGGTATCCCTCGTCGACGAGAATCTGACCGAGCTTGCGGGTGGCCTTGTCCCGCTTCTGGATCTTCATCAGGCCTTGGGCCTGGCGCAACTGCTTCTCTGAGATGACCCCGTCGCGCACCAGCCGCTTACCTGCCGGCTCGCCGACACCGCTCGCACTCGCGAAGCACACCAGCCCGCTGCGAAAGCATATGAGTCCCTGGGTCGCACCACTGTCGACGTGCAGCACACCGGTCTTCGATCCGGTCGAGAGCAGTCTGAACATATCGGCGAGCGAAAACTCCTTGAGGTTGCCCTCCAGCGCCACTCAGAACCTCCAAAAGACCGTGTGTGCGAACCCGAAACTGCAGCCCCCAGCGTGCGAGCCGGGTACCCGCCACGCCGTGCTCCATCCTAGCACGCAACCCAGGGACCTGAAACACAGTGGGGCACGGGCGAAGCGCGCATACTTGCCCTGCACCACCTGCGCGAACCTGGCCGGGGCCGAAACCGGATGCGGACATGTGCCCGCTGTCGGTGGACGCCGACGCCACGACCGTACTACGCTGCACCACGTGAGAGGAGTTCCGCGTGCAAAGACCGCTGCTCTGGACGCTTATCGCACTGACCGCGCTCACGGTGTTTGCCCTAGCGGTGCGCCCCGCGCGCTAGGAGGCACCCGCCAGCCCTGCCGAGGAACCCGAACCCGAAGTCACCGCCACCGCAAGCGCTCCGGTGTCGGTAGTCGAACCGGCCCCCACCGACAAGCACGGTCTGCCTGACGTTCTCGTTGACCCGAGCCTGGTGGTCGAGAAGTCGTCGCGCAGGCTCACGGTCTACTCGGAGGGCGCACCCGTGAAGGGGTACCGCATCGCACTTGGGCGTGAACCGGTTGGCGACAAAGCGCACGAGGGTGACGGACGAACCCCCGAAGGTGAGTTCTACGTGTGCTCGCGCAACCCGGCATCCAAGTATCGCCGCGCGATGGGACTCTCCTATCCCAACGAGGAGGATGCGGACCGAGGGCTGGAAGACGGTCTGATCACGAAGCGGGACCATCGTGCGATAACGACGGCGATTCACCGTATGCAACGCCCTCCCTGGAAGACTCCCTTGGGCGGCGAGATCATGATCCACGGCTCGGGAGCGACGCGTGGCGACTGGACCTTGGGCTGCATCGCACTCGACGATGATGACGTCGATGAGCTGTTCACTGCGCTGCCGATGGGTACCCCGGTCGTGATCGTTCCCTAGGGCGCTGCAGCTACTTGCCCGCCTTGGCGGTCACGGACTCGATCTCAAGGCACAGCGCCGAGAAGCCCTCCAGCCTCTGCTCGAGCGACCACGATCGGCTAGCCCAGTACGCCTGAGCATCCTTCTCGAGGTGATCGACCAGCGCGTGAATCGCCGTGAGCTTCTCGGCGGGATCTGTTACGACACGCATCGTCCCAGTCAATACCAGCGACTCGAAAGGGTGCTCGCACTCGCCTGCGGAGTAGCCGTTCTCGGCGATGATGGTCGCGCAGGCGCGGGGGTTTCGCGCGATGATGTCGATCTTGCGGCCCTCGTGGGCGGCGTGGAAGTAGAGCCGACGGTTCTGGGCGTCATATCCGTAGCTCAGCGTGACCACGTAGGGCTCGGCGCCATCAGCGAGCCCGATCGTCGTGTACGCGCCCTCACGGAGCAGCCGCTCGATGGCGGCCTGGTCGGTGATCGCACGGTCTGCTCGGCGCATGTGATAGCTCATTGGCGCAGTCTAGACGAGCGGGCCTGCGCGCGAAACCCTCCTCAGCCTGTGAGTCAGATTCGTCCCAAAACGATCCCCCACGCGACCGTGCTCACGCTAAACTGCAGACGGAGCTCTACGCGTATGGGAGCGCTGCTTGATCCGGTGGAACCCCTGCTGAGACCGATCCTCGGAGGAGAGAACATGCGATCAGACCTCGATATCGCTCAGGCGGCTACCCTGCGCCCCATCATCGACGTTGCCGCCGAGGTGGGCATCGCGCTTGAGGACCTCGAACTCTATGGGCCCTACAAAGCGAAGGTTTCGCTTGATGTCTTGAAGAAGCTCGCCGATCGCCCCCAAGGTCGCTACGTCGACGTGACCGCCATCAACCCCACGCCCCTAGGCGAGGGCAAGACGGTCACGACTGTGGGTCTGGGCCAGGCGCTCAAGCACATCGGGAAGAGCGTCATAACCTGCATCAGGCAGCCGTCGTTGGGGCCCGTCTTTGGCATCAAGGGTGGGGCAGCGGGTGGCGGGTATTCGCAGGTCATCCCCATGGAGGACTTCAACCTGCACCTCACCGGTGACGTGCATGCGGTCTCGATGGCCAACAACCTGCTCGCCGCCTACATCGACAACCACCTCTATCAGGGCAACGACCTCGACATCGATCCCCACTCGGTCACGTGGCGGCGGGTCGTCGACCTCAACGACCGCGCGCTGCGCAACACGATCGTGGGTCTGGGCGGAAAACTCGACGGTGTGCCGCGCGAGACGGGCTTCGACATCAGCGTGGCGTCGGAGGTCATGGCGGTGTTGGCGATGGCCAGCGACCTGCACGACATGCGCGCGCGCCTGGGCCGCATCGTCATCGGCATGAACCGTTCGGGCCAGCCCGTGACCGCAGAGGATCTGAAGTGCGCCGGTGCGATGACCGTGCTGATGCGCGACGCCATCAAGCCTAACCTGATGCAGAACCTCGAGGGTGGCGCCGTCTTCGTGCATGCAGGCCCCTTCGCCAACATCGCGCAGGGCAACAACTCGATCATCGCGGACCGTATCGCGCTCGCACTGGCCGACTACGTGGTCACCGAATCCGGTTTCGGCGCGGACATGGGTGCCGAGAAGTTCATGAACATCAAGTGCCGCGCATCGGGACTCGTCCCCGACTGCGTGGTGATCGTGGCGACCGTGCGCGCGCTCAAGGCATCCTCGGGCAGGTTCGAGGTCACACCGGGCAAACCGCTCGACGTGCGCCTGCAGTCCGAGGACCTCGAGTCGCTGACCGAGGGCATCGTCAACCTCGAGGCGCACATCGAGAACATGAGGAAGTTCGGCGTACCCGTCGTCGTCGCGGTGAACCACTTCCCCACCGACACGGACAACGAACACGAGTTCATCAAGCAGCGCGCGATGGCTGCGGGTGCCGACTTCGCGGTAAGCCACCGGGTGCACGCCGGCGGCGGTACGGGCGGTGCCGAGCTGGCCGAAGCCGTGGTCAAGGCGTGCGAGCTGCCCAAGGAGTTCAAGTTGCTCTACCCGGACGACGCCTCCATCAAGGAGAAGATCGAGACGATCGCCCGCGAGATCTACGGCGCCGACGGCGTCGACTACCTCCCCGCCGCCGAGGCCAAGATCAAGCTGTACACCGAGCTGGGCTACGGAAATCTGCCCATGTGCATGGCCAAGACCCACCTGTCGCTCTCGCACGACCCAGCGCTCAAGGGGCGCCCGACGGGCTGGCGGCTACCGATCAGGGATATCCGCGCAAGCGTGGGTGCCGGGTTCCTCTACCCGCTGTGCGGCGACATGCGCACGATGCCGGGGCTGCCCAAGACCCCCGCCGGCGATGCGATCGATATCGACGCCGAGGGCAACGTTGTGGGGCTCTTCTAGATGGCAGCGATTCTGATCGACGGCAAAGTTGTCGCCCAGACGGTGCTCGCCGAAGCCACGGCGCTCGTTAAACGTGTCAAAGCCGCAGGCGTCACACCCGGTCTCGCCGTCGTTTTGGTGGGCGATGATCCGGCCTCCGAGAGCTACGTGCGCATGAAGGAGCGAGACTGCGCCGCTGCGGGAATCACTTCGGTCGATGACCGGCAGCCCGGCACCATCACACAGCAGGAGCTTGAGGATCTCGTGGCCGCGTGCAACGCAGACCCCGCGATCCACGGAATCCTGGTGCAGATGCCCCTGCCACCCCACCTCGACCCTGAGGCGGTCATCGCGCGCATCGATCCCGATAAGGACGCCGACGGGTTCCATCCCATGAATCTGGGCAGGCTGGTGCGCGGCGTGCCGGGGTTTCGCGCGTGCACGCCATGGGGCGTGATGCGGATGCTCGACCACTACGGCATCGACCCTGCCGGCAAGCATGCAGTGGTGGTAGGACGTTCCACCATCGTAGGCAAGCCGCAGGCCCTCATGCTCCTGGAGCGCGATGCAACCGTGACTATCTGTCACAGCCACACGCGGGACCTGCCCGCTGTGTGTCGCGAAGCAGACATCCTGATCGCGGCAGTGGGCAAAGCGCACATGATCGACGCGACTTACGTGAAACCGGGTGCGGTTGT
>JBBREQ010000095.1:0-8031 GCA_038202795.1 Coriobacteriia bacterium
ACGACAGCAAGGCTCCTGGACGCGGCGAACTCACTCGCCGACTGGACGGACCTGGACCAACTGCTCGCAGCGCTCGCCGACGTGTTGTTGCGAAACGTCGGGCATGACTGCAGGATCGCAGTGACGCTCTGGGACGAGGAACGGCGAGCGGTTGTCGCGCGTGCCTCGGCGGGAATCAATCGCCTGACTGAAGGAACGGTCATCCCCTACGACAAGTTCTCGGTCGCTGGGAAGAGGGCGATGGACACGCTGTCGGCGACTGTAGTCGACTACGATTCTCTCCCCAAGGCTGAGCGCGGGAGCGCCGATGAGAACAAGTACCGCCTCGGTCTGATCATCCCCCTCAAGCGGCGGACGAAGTTCCTCGGCTTCATGACCCTCGATGACGCGGGGACACGTCGTGAGTTCACTCAACGCGAGATCGACCTTGCCGAGGCGGTTGGGTCCCAGGCGTCCGGAGCGGTCGAGAACGCGCAGCTTCTCGAATCGGAACGGGAAGTGGCGCGGCTTACCGATTCACTCAACGTGATCGGCGAGTCCATCCACTCGACCCTGGAGTTCGACGAGGTTATGCAGCAAGCGCTCGACGAGGGAGTGAAAGCCCTGGCGTGCGATGCCGGCGCAATCCTGATGCTCGAGGGCGACCAGTGGGTCGTGCGCCACGTGTACGGCTTCCCGTCCAAGGAGGTCGGCATTGGCCGGAGCGAGCACGATGCGCCTAACGCGACGCGTGCGGCGCAGACACGAGAGGTGTTCGCGATCCCAGACATTTCGGGAGACGGGAAGCTCAGCCTCGCTGGCAAGTACGGCTTTAAATCCGTGCTGGCGGCGCCGCTGTTCTCAAGAGGGACGGTCATCGGCTGTGCGCTGTTCTACACGTCCACGGCAGTCAGGTACTTCTCAAACGTCGAAATCGACTTCGGGCGAAAGCTCGGCACCTCCGTCGCACTCGCCATCGAGAACGCCCGCGTGTACAAGTCCGAGCGTGACATCGCCGAGCGGCTGCAGGGGGCGCTGCTGGCGATGCCCGAGGGCATCGGCGGCATCGAGTTCGCACACGCCTACCATTCGGCGTCGGAAGCGGCTCGGGTGGGCGGCGACTTCTACGACCTCTTCGAGGTGAACCAGCACCACGTCGGCATCACGATAGGCGACGTGGCCGGCCACGGGCTGGACGCGGCTGTGCTCACGGCCCTTACGAAGAACACGGTTCGCGCGCATGCGGCGGAAGTGGGCAAGACGCCGAGTCAGATCCTCGCGCTCGCCAATGACATCGTCTTCCGATCGACATCCGCCGAGTTGTTCGTGACCGTCTTCTTCGGGATCCTCGACTGTCGGGATGGACGACTGGTGTACGCGAACGCGGGACACACGACCGCCGGTCTTGTTCGGCCCGACGGAACCACCGCGAAGCTGCCCGTGACGGGCCCACTGCTTGGCGCCTTCGCCGGCTCGGCGTTCGAGCAGGCGGAGTCGTGTCTCGGGCTGCGCGACTTGCTGTTCCTGTACACCGACGGTCTGACGGAGGCCCGGCGCGGTCGGCAGCTGTATGGCGAGGAGCGGTTGTTCGCCTTCCTCGCGTCGGCGAAAGACGGTTCGCCGCGCCACCTCGTCGCGCAGGTGATTGACGAAATCATGTCCTTCTCGGGCAACAGGCTTCGAGACGATCTCGCCATCCTGGCGCTCAAGCGAGTGGAGCACGAGGCGGAGACTCGGAACCGTGCACGAACGAACAGCGCCCCGTCCTCCTGAAACGGAAGACGGGGCGCTGCAGATTGGCGGTTCCTCAAGAGTGGCTCCGCCTACGGAAGCGTGCGCACCTTTGGCTCGCGTGCCCACTGGCGCGTCTTCGCCGCCTTGATGAACGCTTTGGGATCGGCGGCGTCGACGACGCCCGCGTCGGCAGTGACGCCCGCGGCCTTGAGGAGCGCCTTGGCACCTTCGTCGGCGGCGATCGCCTTGAGGTGGCCGAATGCATCTCGCACGAAGTCGATGGCGGCCCCTTCCTTGGAGAGCTGCTTCGCGCCCGTCTCGGACAGGACCACCGCCACGGCGTCGAAGACCACTGACGGCGTCCCGGCGAGTTGGTTCTCGATGACCTCGTACCTGCCGCCGCCGAGCTTGACTTCGCCGATCTTGGGCGCTACCAGCTTGACGGAAGCGCCGGCAGCCTGCGCCGCCTTGCGGATCGCGTCAATCACCGCGCCGTCGGATCCGCCTGCCACCAGAATGCCCACCGAGCGACCCTTGAGCGTGTCCTTCATCTTGCTGATGAGGCCCAACGGGGGCGATATCGGCAGGTCCTGAATGTGTGCGGCTGCTTGAGGTGCCGCAGGTAACGTGGCCATGTTCAAGCCGGCGGCGACGCGTTTGGCCAAGGAGGCGTCAATGTTGCGCAGATGTCCGACAATCGCCTCGCGCACGTGTGGGGCCTGTACCTTGGACAGTTCGAACACGTACGCCGACACGATGTGAGCTTGCTCCGCGGGGTTCTGGCTACGGAAGAACTGGCGTGGCTGGCTGTAGTGATCGGCGAAGCTCGACGGCCGGATGCGGCGTTTGACCCCGTGGTCGACCGGAACCGCGGCACTGGTGAATCCGTGAGGGGACTCAAGGGGCCGGTCCGGTTCGAGTGATTGCGGCTCGTAGTTGGTTCGGCCGTGTGGGACCGTCATCTGCATGTGTCCGTCGCGCTGGTTGTTGGTGAGTGGGCACTTGGGTGCGTTGATCGGGATCTGCTGGAAGTTCACCCCGCCAAGGCGTGAAAGCTGCGTATCGGTGTAGGAGAAGAGTCGGCCCTGCAAGAGCGGGTCGTTGCTGAAGTCCATGCCCGGCACAATGTTAGCCGGACAGAAGGCGACCTGCTCTGTCTCGGCGAAGAAGTTGTCTGGCCAGCGATCCAATACCATCCGTCCGACCAACGTGAGCGGTACGAGCTCCTCGGGAATCAGCTTGGTGGCGTCGAGGTGGTCGAAGGGGAAGCTGTCCGCCTGTTCCTGAGTGAAGAGTTGGACGAATAGCTCCCACTCCGGAAACGCGCCGGCTTGAATGCTCTCGAACATGTCACGGCGGTGGAAGTCCGGGTCGGCACCGGCGATCTTGACAGCCTCGCCCCAAACTGTCGACTGCAGGCCGAGCTTGGGGCGCCAGTGGAACTTCACGAACGAGCTGTTGCCCGAACGGTCGATGAACCGAAAGCTGTGGACGCCGAACCCCTCAATCATGCGCAGTGAACGGGGAATTGCGCGGTCCGACATCGCCCAGATGACCGCGTGCATCGACTCAGGGGTGAGCGATATGAAATCCCAGAAGGTGTCGTGCGCGCTGGCGGCCTGCGGGAACCCGCGATCCGGTTCCATCTTCACGGCATGGACGAAGTCAGGGAACTTCATCGCGTCTTGGATGAAGAAGACCGGGATGTTGTTGCCCACGAGGTCCAGATTACCCTCCTCGGTGTAGAACTTCACGGCGAAGCCACGTACGTCGCGGGGGGTGTCCACCGATCCTGATCCCCCCGCCACGGTCGAGAAGCGAGCGAACACCGGGACTTTGACGCCGATCTTGGTGAAGATCTTCGCTGTCGTGACCTCGCTCAGTGATTTCGTGAGCTTGAAGAAGCCGTGCACGCCGGTGCCGCGAGCGTGCACGATGCGCTCGGGGATGCGCTCATGGTCGAAGTGCATGATCTTCTCTCGGAGGACGAAATCCTCAAGCAACGTCGGCCCTTGATCGCCCACGTGCAGCGAGTTCTGGTCGTCTGAGATCTGCACGCCTTGGTTTGTCGTGAGTGGAGGATGTTTTCCTCCCGCGCGTTGGTGCAGCTCACCGGCGTTCCCCGTATCGGTGGCACCCATCTCAGACGCCGCGCGCTTGCCCTTGGCGGGCACCTTCTTCTGTGCAGCCATCATGGCCTCCCTACGTGTTGGAGCTGAAGCAGGGTCACGGGACCCCGCCTCTTGTGCCTACCCACGAGGGAGCCGGGATAATCGCGCTAAGTGGACCGTTCAGCTAGCGGCTCGCGATCGACACCGCCTGTCTCGGCCAGCAGCGATCGGTCACCGCCCGTACGATGTCGCGGATGGGCTCGCCGAGAAGTGCGCGGAAGATCCGCAGGGGGAGAGCGGGGTCCCGCAGGAACGCGCGCACCGAGTGCCCCTTGTCCAGCAGCTCGGCTACCACGAGCCGACCGGTCTGACCGCTCGCTCCGAACACCGTTACCAGCATGCGTTGACCGAGTCGCTCGCTCTGGTGGGTCACGAGAAGCGCTCGCCGAGCGGAACCGACCCGCTCTTCCTTGACAAGGATCCGCAGCTCACAGCAGTTGTCACCGAATGGCTGCGCACCTTTGACCCACAGAAAGCGATGTAGCGGGGGAATCAAGGGCGATATCTATCGGAAATGTGGGCACATAGACCCTACGAGAACGACGCGTCGACGCGTCGGCCAAAAGTGGCCGTCTGCCTTCATCCGTCGCAACCGTGGGCGAACGACCGCCCGCAGCTTTGAGAGGATTCGATCACCATGGCACGACTCGTTAGCGTGATGAAGGCGCGCCTGGGGCTGCCGGGGTCGCCGGGCTCGACTGCGACGACGCCGTGAGACCTTCGCGACCATCCAACGCAACAGCGGTATCCGCATCGAAGGGCTAGGACATGGCACTCGGACTGGAGTTGGAAGAAGAACCCACGTACTGGCGCTTGGCACTCTCGGGCGAACTCGACTTCGGCGAATCCTCGCGATTTCGTCTGAGCGTCGACCGCGTCCTGCGGTATCGGCCGGAGTTGGTCATCGTCGATATGAGCGGTCTTGAGTACATCGACAGCTCGGGACTCGGCATACTGCTCAGCTTGTCCAAGCAGTATGCCGGGGGCGAAGGGCAACTCGTCCTCGTCCCCAGCGAGCCGGTGAACACAGTGCTGTCAGTCGTAGGGCTCAACGGGGTGTTCACCACAGCATCGAGCATGCGAGAGGCCCTCGCTTCGCGGGGCTCGACATAGCCGTATCATCGGCGAGGCCGGTCAGCGTGGGGAAATGAAGACGAACGCAGCAGGCTCTAGATGCAGAAGTCGAGGCTGAACGCGGAGCCCAGTGAGTGCGAAGCCCACGTCCGGTTTAATCGAGTTCCGTGCGGCTTGTCTCGCCCAACTGCTCGTCATTCTCATGACCTGCGTGCTCGCCGCATAGGGCTTTGAATCGAGCCTCGAGTTCCCTCAGCGTCGCGTCGTCCATATTTTCGAGGTCCACGAAGCCGGTCTACCCTTCCGCGACTGCGCCCAAGGATTGGCGCGATGCGGTCTTGCGATCATTGCGATCGTGGGCGCCCTTCTCGGCTCGACCGCCCGGAACCCATGCTGGCGGGAGGAGAAGTTCACACCGGAAGCGTGGGGATGGTGGTGGGTTCAGGCGCGAGGGGTATCGTGTGCAGCCTGATGCTTGGTATTCGCACGCGACGCAAGACATCACTGAGGGCGTTGTTGAAAGGCACCACGAAGTAGAGAAGAAGAGCCACTATGACGAGAAGCACTCCGACGGTCTTGAGCGTCCTGACGAGGGCAACCCTTGCCCCAACCGGCGGCTGCTCGTCCTCGGCCGCTTCGAAATCCTCCATCGAGGGCTCGTCCGAAAGGTCCCAAGGGTCGCTTCCATCGGCCACGGGCGCAAACCGTTCTCTGCGGTGGGCTGGCACCCAGACAACGTAGCACGTCTTCTCAGGCCGGAGGGGCTCGGTCCTACATCCCCAGCAGCACTTCGCGGCCGCCCGTGCCTACCAGCGTCAACCGCTCGAAGACCCGTTCGCGGTCGTGCGCGTTCCAGTGAGCGACCACACGCCGGCCCCGTAGCCCTCGTGGGTCAGCAGAGCGGCGAGCAGCACGCTCTTCTCGGTGCACACGCCGGATCCTGAAGCCACCACCTCGAGCGGCGTGCGCAGGGGCGCGCCTACTCGTCCGTACGGGATCGACTGGACGGCGGTCGCCATGATCTCGACGGCTCGCAAGAGGTAGCGCGTGCGCCACCACCCACGCTGCCCGAACGCCGGCGCGAAGTCGAATGCCTGTGCTCGGCGCACCGACTCGCGCGCGTACGGCACACGCAGGCGCACGGTGTCTGTTCGAAAGTCGAAGCTCAGCGTGGCGATGCGGTCCGTGCGGGCGGCGACGGGCTCGAGTGCTGCAAGCCGCGCGTCAAACACCTTCAGTTGTAGCCACGTCGTACTCTGGCCTGCAAGCACGCCAAACAGGACGAACAGGCACACGGCGAGGAGGGCCGTCTTCATCGGCCTGCGTGACCAGCTTGTGCGCACCGCGTTTCGCATCACAGCCCGTTCGCGACACATCCCGTGCCATCGTTCACCACTGGGTATGTTCCGCGTTTTTGCCGCAGCATCGTCGTGCGGTGGCGACTCCACTGACCGGGAGTCCTTGCTGGCGGGCAGGAAGCGTTCCATACTAGACTGTGCACGTTGACCGCAAGCGTGAGGTAGGCGATGGGGGGATTGAAGGACGTGAGCGCGGAGCAGCAGGCGCCACAGGAGACGTCCGAGCAGACGCCCGAGCGGACTGTGCGCCGTTTCAGGCGCATCCCCCCGGTCGCTATCGCTGCAGGCGCGCTCGTGCTCGCCATCGCGGTGGTCGGCGTCACCGTGGTTCGCTCCCTCCCCGCCGATGAGCCCACGAAACGGACCGCTGCCCCCCGCACGTGGCGTCTCGAGCCGGGCGAGTCGGTTGTGGTGGTCCCGGCCGGCCTGGTGCGAATCGTGGACGGCGACTCGGGGATCTACCGCATGGGAGACGGCAGTCTCGAGCAGGTGCGCATGATCGGGATCGACGCACCCGAGGCAATCAGCTTCACCGACAACTACACCGTGGGCGCTCTCACGGCCGCGCGCCGGTTCTGCGGCAAGGACAAGCAGGTCTTTCTCGAGATCGGCGTCAACGAGCGCGATCGCTACGGCCAGCTGCTCGCCTACGTATGGCAGGAGAAGCCGTCCGCGCGTCCATCAGCCTCTGATGTCCGTAGCAAAATGCTCAACTCGAAGATGGTGGTGGAAGGGTACGCACGGGAGTTCTACCGGATTCCCGGAGTGACGTACGCCAATGACCGGTACACCCCGCTGCTGTCCGGGTACGCTTCGCAAGCACAGGCTCAGAAGAAGGGCCTGTGGGACCCTGCGTTCGTCAAGGCGGCGGGGTACTCGGCGGCGTGGGCCGTGCGTGACTCAAGCGAGTTTCGACCGATAACCACGCCCTTCGTGGGCAATCGCACCACGCGTAAGCTCCACCGCGCTTCGTGTCCAAATGCCCAGAGCATGCGGCTTGGGGAGCGGGTGCATTTCGACAAGCGTGGAGCGGCGATCGTTTCCGGCTTCGTACCGTGCAACCTGTGCAGGCCCTAGCCCCTCTGGGCGTGGTCTCGAACGCCTCTCAGCCGCGCTAGTCGCCTTCGACAAGTGCTCGTTGCCGCGCTAAGGTAGGTGCGCCCCCATCGTCTAGTGGCCAAGGACGCCGGTCCCTCAGATCGGAAACCGAGATTCGAATTCTCGTGGGGGCACCACGCGCACAACCTGCAGAGGAGGCGCCCGGTGCGTACCTCTAAGCGCCTCATGATCTTTGCGCTCGCCGCCGCGGGCGCGCTGCTGTGTGCGGTCCCCGCCGCTCTCGCCGTTCCCCAGCTCGATGTGGACGCTGCCACACCCGCTGGCCTTGCGATCAGCATCTCGCGCTCGGTGTTTCCCACAGGCGCGGCGGCCGTCGTGATAGCCGAGGAGACCGCGTGGCGTGACCAGCTCGCGGGTGCAGGGCTTGCCGGCGCGGCCCGCGGACCGCTGTTGCTGTCAGCGGGCGGCACGCTGCCGACGGCACTCACAGCCGAGCTCACACGGCTCAAGCCCACGCACGCCTACGTGCTGACAACGCAGCAGAACCTCGCGTACATGGCTTCGCAGGTGGCTTCTGCCATGCCGGACGGCGCGCAGGTCGCGGTCGTGCGCATGGACGACGCCCCCCGCGGTGCGCGTCTCATCGCTCGGCTCGT
>JBBREQ010000096.1:0-7957 GCA_038202795.1 Coriobacteriia bacterium
CTGGCATGGATACTCCTGAAGATCTCGGCGGTCCAAGTGAACGCCTGATCATCCGCACGGGACAGCACGAACTGCATTGCCTCCCGATAGCCGTTCACCAACGCGGTGTCCTCGTCACCTACGCCCGGGGGTCTGTCGCCAGCGAGGATTCTGCGTGCCTCGTCGGCCGTGACACGAACTCCTTCGAGAGCCACAGACGCACCGATCGCCTCGGCTTGCAGGTCTCGGCTAACACGCCCCGACCACGTGCGCGGGAACGTCGAGACGACATCAAGCCGCTTCGCAGTCTGCTCGAAGCGCTCGATATCAGCTTGGATTTCGGATGTCAGTGAGTAACGGAACATACCGTAATCTTATAAACGTTTATAAGAATGTCAAGTCCCATCCCGCTTACATCAACGCAGCCGCTCAGCGCGCACGGCCAGCGGGTACATTCCCCTCGACACCACTACCCAACGAGAGGCTTGCCCATGTCTGCCGTCCGCGCCACCACTCGTCCCAAGATCGGCTTGCGCATCTTCGCGGCGCTGACCATCGTCGGCACAATCGCGATGAACGCGCTCGCCAACATCGTGCCGTTCTTCGGGCGCGGCACCGGAGAGGTCTCGGCCCTCTACCCTACGCTCGTCACGCCGGCGGGCTACGTCTTCGCGATCTGGGGGCTCATCTACCTGGGACTGCTGGCCTACTCGGTCGCGCAGTTCCTCGGCCATCTTGCCGATGACCCGCTGCCCGACCGCCTCGCGTGGCCGCTCATCGTCTCCGGTGTCGCCAACGTGGTGTGGCTGCTGCTCTGGCACTCGCTCAACATCTACTGGACCGTACCGTTCATGCTGCTCCTGCTGCTTTCGCTCATCACCGCCTACCTGATCGCGCGCGCCAACAGCCTCCCCAAGCCGCCAGCTCTCGCGCGCTGGGCGGTTCGCGCACCGCTGGCGCTGTATCTGGGCTGGATCTCGATCGCTACGATCGCCAACATCTCCAGCGCGCTCTACGCAGCCGGCTGGGGCGGCTGGGGCATCTCGGCCGAGTGGTGGGGCGTAATCGTGCTCCTCGTGGGCGCCGCGCTCGCTGTGGCGGTTCTCGCGCGCGAGGGTGACTGCGTGTTCGCGGGCGTGTTCGTCTGGGCGTTCGCGGGCATCGCGGTTGCGAGTCCCTCGCCAGACGTCAAGATCGCCGCCAACCTCCTCGCCTTCGCGATAGGTGCCGGGATCCTCGTCTCGGTCGGCACGCGGCGTCGTCTGGTCTAGCAGCTCTGGCACGGCTCGTGCTATCATATCCCGACAGATAGCGATATATCGCGTTATTCACCGACCGAAAGGAAACGACATGCACAATCAACACCCCCACGGCGAGCCCTGCCCCCGAGGCGAGCGCGCCCACCATCACGGCGGATTCGGCCCCAAGCACCCGTTTGGTATGGGCGGCCACGGCCACGGTTTCGGCGGCCCCGGCAGCCGAGCGCGTCGCGGCGACATCCGCACCGCCGTCCTGCACCTGCTCTCCGAGTCACCCATGCACGGCTACCAGATCATCCAGGAGCTCTCCGCCCGCAGCGGCGGCGCCTGGAGTCCCAGCGCCGGCTCGGTCTACCCCACGCTTCAGCTGCTCGCCGATGAGGGCCTCGTCACAGCCGAGGAGACCGCCGGCAAGAAGGTCTTCACCCTCACCGAGACCGGCGTCGCCCTGGTCGCCGAGACCGCCGATCAGCCCGCTCCGTGGGAAGAGGCCGCGCAAAGCGACACGGGTGCCGCGGGCTACCGCGAGGCCGTGGCCAAGCTGATGCCGGCTGTATTCCAGGTGGGCAAGACCGGCTCGGCCGATCAGATCACTGCCGCTATCGAGATCCTGAACGACACCCGCAAGAAGCTCTACGCCCTGCTCGCAGAGGTCTAGACTTCTGCCCAGCGCCCCAGGCCGTCATGCACGCACCATCGGAGGATGAATGAAGGCGTCACAACTGCGCGCCCGCTACTGGCGCATCGTGTTCTTCTTTGGCCGAGTAACCCTTGGCTTCATCTTCTGGGAGATCTTCGCGCGTCGCATCGGCCTGGGCGGAGTGGCGAACCGCAACCGCTCCCAGCGCAACCGCAAGACCGCGGTGCGCTTCCGAGCGCTCGCCATCCGCATGGGCGGACTGATGATCAAGGTGGGTCAGTTCTTCTCGGCACGCCTCGATGTCCTGCCGCCCGAGATCACCACCGAGCTCGCAGGCCTCCAAGACGAGGTACCACCGGAGCACTTCGACGCGATTCGCACCCTCGCAGAGGCCGAACTCGCTGCGCCGCTGGCCACGCACTACTCCTGGTTCGACGAGGAGCCACTGGCTGCCGCGTCACTGGGCCAGGCACACCGCGCCCGCCTGTGTGACGCCGATGCCGCCGAGCTCGGCTTCACCGACGTCGTGGTCAAAGTGCAGCGCCCGTATATCGAGCAGGTCGTCGAAGTCGATCTGGCCGCCCTTCGCCGTGTGGGCGGCTGGCTCCAGCGCTACAAGCCGGTGGCCACGCGCGCCAACGTGCCCGCGCTGGTCGAGGAGTTCGCTGCCACCACGCGCGAGGAGGTCGACTACCTCGCCGAAGCATCCAACGCCGAGGAGTTCGACGAGGCATTCGCGGCGAGCCCGTACGTGCATGTCCCCAAGGTCGTCTGGGAGCTCACCACGCGCCGCGTGCTCACGCTCGAAGACGTCACCGCCATCAAGCTGGGCGACTACGACGCGATCACCGCCGCCGGCATCGACCGGAGCGAGGTCGCGCGGGTGCTCGTCGACACCTACATGCAGCAGATCTTCGAGGACGGCTTCTTCCACGCCGACCCGCACCCCGGTAACCTCTTCGTCACGCCGCTTGGCGGTGTCGACGGGCAGGGCAACGCCACTTGGAAGCTCACCTTCATCGACTTCGGCATGATGGGCCACGTTCCCGAGAACCTGCGCGCGGGTCTGCGTGAAGCGTTGATCGCGATAGGTACCCAGGACGGTGCCCGGTTGGTGAAGAGCTTCAAGACGCTCGATGTGCTCCTGCCCACGGCGGACATCAAGCTTATCGAGCGCGCCAGCATGGCCGTGTTCGAACGCTTCGGCGGCATGAGCATGGGCGACTTGCGCGAGCTCGATCACGCCGAGCTCCAAGGGTTCGGCCTGCAGTTCCAGGAGCTGCTGCTCAACCTCCCCTTCCAGCTACCCGAGAACCTGCTGCTGCTGGGTCGCTCGATCGCGATCCTCTCGGGCATGTGCACCGGCCTGGACCCCCAGTTCAACTTCTGGGCCTCTCTCGCCCCCTACGCGACCAAGCTCGTCACCGATGAGGGCGAATCCGGCTGGCAGACGATCCTCGCGGAGGGGACCAAGCTGTTCCAGACCGCCGTGGGCCTGCCGGGTCGCGCCGATCGCGTGCTCACGCAGATCGAACGCGGCGAGCTGGGCGTGCAGACGCCGCTGCTCAACTTGCGGGTGCGCGGTGTCGAGCGTGCAGTACGCCCCATCCCTACCGCGCTCGTGTTCGCAGCGCTGCTCATCGCCGGAGCGATCCTCTACCCCGCCGAGCCGACCCTCGCGAAATGGCTGATGGGCCTCTCGGTGATACCGGGGCTCAGAGCGCTCATGGGCGGACGAGGGCGGCATCCGGGGCGATAGTGGGCGCCCGTTTGACTCGACTACCAGCCGGGTAGTATTCTTGATACTACTCTGAGTCATACCCGAGGTGACGCCGATGGCCAAGACAACCATATCCCTGCCCGACGGAATGCTGACCGACATCGACCGCCGCGCAGCCGAGGCGGGCATGACGCGCAGTGGCTTCGTGCAGGAGGCGGCCGCGCACTACATCACTTCGCTCGAGGTCGAGCAGGCACGGCTTGCGCGCGCTGAGAGAATCGGCAACGCGATGGACAAGATGCGTGAGGTCGCCAAGCACATGCCCCCCGGAACGGACGGCACCGCAATCATCCGCCACTTCCGCGATCTCCCCGAGCCGTGGTTACCGCCGCGTGAGGACGATGTTGAATGAGCAACCACCTCCCGATCTACGTGGTCGATAGCTCGGTTGCCTACAAGTGGTTCAACGCCAAGGGGGAGTCTCGAGTCGAAGACGCTTGGGCGCTTCTTGCGCACCACCGCAGTGGCGAGCTGGTCCTAGCAGCACCCGCACACCTGCCTTCTGAGGTGATGAATGGACTTCGTTACGCGAGACTGGACCTCGCGACGCTTCGCCTTGCGATTCAAGGACTCGGGGAGGCTGAGCTCGTCACGGTACCCCTCGATGCGGACCTGCTCTCCTCGGCCGTCGACCTCGCGCTCGCCTACAACCTCACCGTGCACGACGCGCTGTTCCCCGCGCTCGCCGTGCGGCTGGGTTGCGAACTGGTGACCGCAGACCGCGCACAGGCGCGCGTCACCGAGTGTCCGGTGCGACTGCTCGCCTAGCTGATGGCCGGAGGGCGTGCAATCACATCTTCGGGAACCCGCAATCCAAAATGTCATCAACTGGGGAACATATACAGCAAGAATAGCCGGTCGAATGGAGCGCATCATGACCTCAAAAGCAGAGATAGAGGCTGGCCTCCTGGCTCACGCGAAGTGGAAGCGTCGTCTGCGGGACGCAGTCAAGACAGGCGTCTCGGAGTTCAAGCCCGCAGTGGTGCGCACCGAAGGGGCGTGCGACTTCGGGAAGTGGCTGGACTCACTTTCCGCGGAAGACCGCGAGACCGCGGACTACCAGGAGGTCAGGCAGCTACACAGCGAGTTCCACGCAAAGGCAGCCGAGATTCTACAGCTTGCAGTCACCGGCCAGCCAGACAAGGCCGGAGCGCAGCTTGAGTACGACGGTGCGTACGGGCAGACATCCGGAAGACTCGTGTTGGCCATGCAGCGCTGGGAGGCGAAGCTCTAGCCACTACTTCACAGCGCTACCGCCTGAGCAACCACATCACGTCTCATCGACGGATCTGGGCATCACGTGGTCCCTACGTTGCAGCGCATCCTGAGCCTGCATTCTGGCAGGACAGTCCCGCGGGCGCGAGGCTGCTCGCAGGGATCTCGTGTCTGCGCGAGCGCCCCGATGGTGCACCCGTGGTAGACTGGACCCGACGTCACTGGTGGCGTCGACGCGTCAACCATCGTTCCTGGGACTTGGCCGCGACTGTCGGCTGCTCCTCTGAGCCTGACTCGAGGAGCACTTCATGCCCCAGACCCAACCTGCCTCTCCCTTCAGTACGCTGCGCTCTGCGCTCAATCTGACCTGCGCCGAGCTGCCCGAACTGTCCTGCCTGCACGCCGCTCCCGCGCCACTGCCGCCCGCGGGCAGCACGGCGGTCGTCTACTGCGAAGCGAACTTCGGCGCTGTAGACGGAAAGACGGCAAACGGCTTGGTCCGCCATTCCGAGCGCTACGAGATTCTCTCGGTGATCGACTCTCAGCAGTCGGGGCTCGATGCCCACGTGGTGCTGGGTCACGCCTCCGAAGGCATCCCTGTCTGCACCGACCTCGCGCACGCCATCGAGCTGGCGGGCCGGATTCCGGACTACCTGATCTTTGGCATCGCGCCGGCCAGCGGGATGCTGTCGGCAGCCGAGCGCCGCGTCATCCTGGACGCCATGGAGCTGGGCATCCATATCGTCAGCGGTCTGCACGAGTTCCTCGACGACGACCCCGAGTTTCGCGCAGCCGGCACCGCCAACAACGTGACCATCCTGGATGTGCGCCGCCCGCGCGACAAGAAGGACCTGCACACGTTTTCCGGCCGCATCTCAAAGATCGGCTGTCCGCGCATAGCCGTGCTGGGCACGGACTGCGCGATCGGCAAGCGCACCACGGCTACGATCCTGACCCGCGCGCTCAACGAACGCGGAGTGCATGCCGTGCTGGTGGGCACCGGACAGACCGGCATGATCCAGGGTGCGCGCTACGGGGTGGCACTCGATGCGACCCCGTCGCAGTTCTGCGCCGGCGAGATGGAGGCCGCGATACTCGAGGCCTACGAGGGCGAGCATCCCGATGTGATCATCGTCGAGGGCCAAGGCGCGCTCAGCCATCCGGCCTATCTGACCTCGGGTTTCATTCTGCGCGGCAGCCAGCCCCAAGGCGTCATCCTGCAGCACGCACCTGGGCGCAGCGCCCGAGTCGACTTCCCCGATGCGCCCATGCCCGACCCCGCGCACGAGATCAACCTCATCGAGACCTTCTCGGCGACCAAAGTCATCGGGCTTACCATCAACCACGAGAAGATGACCGATTCTGAGGTAACCGCCGCGATTCTTCTCTACGAACTCGAGCTTGGCATCCCGGCGACCGACGCCCTCTCACGTCCCACCGACCGTCTTGTTGACATGGTGCTCGAAGCGTTCCCGCAGCTGGATCCGACGCCGCTGGCCACTTCAATCTGATCCAGTGCGGGGGTTTTGCCTCGGCGAGGTGTTAATCTAGAGGCGCACAACGAACTGATCCGAGGAGGTACCACCATGGGAGACCCGAACGTTGGTACCGCCGACATCACCCCGGCAGTCCCCGCCGACACCGAGCCAGAAGAGCTGGACGGAGCCGCGATCAGGCTCCTGCTCAGGGCTCAGGATCCGGCTTCGATGGACGAACTCGCCCAGTGGATCAAGGCGCATGCAAAGACATGGGGCCCTCTCGTCGCCGAGGCGGCGCATGAGGACGAGGCCCTCTCGGCCGAGGCCTCCTGCGTGGTGCTATCGACCTTGGCTAAGCGCTCACCAGCTGACGAAGAGACGACGCTCGGGCTGATGGAAGTCTGCCTCGTCATCATTGCCGATCGCATCACCGAATCACGGATGCTCAGCACTGCCAAGCGCGGGCGGGGCACCCGTGCCATTCGCGAACCCGACGACTCGCTGGTGGGTGCGGCTGTGGGCATCGTGACGGCGAATCGCCGCTCCAAGCTCTCCGAGCGTGCGATCAGCTGCCTGGCCGACTCGGGAATGGGCGGCGCGCTCGTGCTCGCCCGGGCATTCGATGCCGTGCGAACGACCTCTAAGGTCTACATCGTGCGGCGCCTGAAGCCGGCGGAGGTTCTGGGCCTGGGCGACAACGTGGTAGCGAGTCTTGCAGCTTCCGTCGCCAAGCTCGCCGAAGAGCTCGAGGGCAAGGAGCTGAAGGCCGCGAACAGGTTCTTGGAGGAACTCGGGTCGGTGAGTCCCTTGGAGTCCTCGGAGATCGATCCGACCGAAACGCTTGAGGTGGGCTGTCATGTGTTCCACGCTACGTGGGGCGCCGGTACGGTCATCGTCTCCGACACAGAAAGCGTCACCGTCGACTTCGGCAGCGCCGGAGAACGCACGCTGCTGCGCGCCTACGCGAAACTGCGCCACGCGGGATAGCTGAGCGCGTCGCGCGGTCACTCGTCCGGGCGGCCCGGAACCTCGTGACAGTCGGGGCAGCGCGCCTCGTAGTAGTCGGCGCCGCCCACCCAGATGAGCGGCGAGTCCCACGGGGCGGGCTTGCCGTCAACGATACGCTGAGTCCTAGTGCCCGCAGCATGGCACTTCTGGCAGATCGCGTTGAGGAGCGAGATATCGTCGGCCAACGCCATGAGCGTGGGCATCACCCCGAAAGGCTCTCCTCGGAAGTCCTGGTTGAGCCCGGTGGCGTACACCGTTGTGCCGCCCCGCAGCATCCGACGCACGACGCCCACCAGCCCCTCGTCGAAGAACTGCGCCTCCTCGATGGCGACCACTCGGCACTCATCGGCCGTGATCTCTGCCGAGGAACCCACGACGCGCGCCTCCATCTCGGTGCCAAGACGCGAGCGTGCCATCGAACCGTCGCGGGAGTCCACATCGTGCTTGTAGACCACCACCGTGTCGCCCACGACGGCATGGCGCGACAGAAGCCGGATGAGCTCGCCAGTCTTGCCGCTGCTCATGCAACCCGCAATCACGTGCAGTTGACCTGCTTGGGGCTCCATGATGCTCCCTTCCGATCACCGGTGCGTGAAAC
>JBBREQ010000097.1:0-7947 GCA_038202795.1 Coriobacteriia bacterium
GGTGGGCTACAAGTGCCCCGAGGACGCCCGCGCCGCCAAAGGGCAGTATCAGCTCGTGAAGCCGCGACAGCTCGCACTCGCGCTGGGCGCCGGCGCGCTCGTGGGCGTGGGCGGGGCGTTTCTCGTGGCGGCGATCGGCTGGGGTGGGTTCTTCGTGGGCATCATCTGGGGTTCCCTGACTTCCGCGGCGGTTCGCCGTGCTTCGGGCGGCCACCGTGGCGGAACTGTCGGAGCGGTCGCGGCCGGGAGCATCGCGCTCGGCACGCTGGCGGCGGGGCTCTCGTGGGTCACCGGCATCATCGCGCTGGTGGTCGCGCTCATCCAGCTCGCGGTCATCGAGTTCCGGTAGGCGCTGCACGCCTCACATCACCTCATCAACGCCCGTCTCGGCTTGGCCGCGGCGGGCGTTTTGGCGCTGGTAAGAAACTGGTAAGGACCCTGCGGTAGTCTCGGCTCCTGTCCCCGTGCTGCCGGAGCGCGGTCCTGCGGAGACTCTCGACTTCCCGGCCCCTGAATGGGGTGCCACGCGCCAGATGGAAGTGAGAGGCCGCGGGCGAGGAAGGAAGCGTGGCACTACCGATACGAACACGATGCGCGCGCCAGAAGCGTGCGCATGGAGGTGAACGTCATGAGACTGAGGAGTCTACTGATTGTGACAGCCGTGGCCACAGCACTTGTGCCGGCGGCCGCAGGCGCGGCGCCGGTCAAGCGCCTGAGCGCGGATGGTTCGGTTCCTGCCAAATGGGACCTCGCCAAGCCGGTGGCCCAAGACCACCCGGATGTGGTTCCGCCATCAGCGGGTGGGGACGGCGACGGATCGAACAGCATCTCTCTCGCGGGCTTCGACGACGGGGACATCATCGTTACGCAGGGCACCCTGACGGGGCATGCGGGCGAGTGGGATGACGACTACTACGCAGGCTCCACCTACAACAACTGTGTCTGGTCCGCCAACACAACGCCCGTCAACGGCGTGCAGCGGGAGGAACCGCGCAAGTACCGGGCGTACGACGAGGCGTATGGCCTGTGGGTGCCTTCCGTGAGTGCGACGAAACGAGTCAGCGCACGGAACTACTGTCGAGCGCAGAAGGGCGAGCCGTACAACATCTCATCGCTCAAGTCGGACCAGTCTCGCTGGTACTGCTCCAAGCTGTGCTGGTCGTCGTACAAGTACACCTCAGCTGTCGACCTGGACGGCAACGGAGGCACCTACGTGTGGCCAATCGATCTGGTCAATGACGGCCAGACGTCGATGTTCGCTCACTCGGACTAGCGGAGCGGGAAGGACGGGGGCGGGCGCTCAGGGGAGCGTCCGCCCTCACCAACACAGGGGAGGGGTGTGGGATGGGTTCGTATGGGTACATCAGGGTCGCTCTGATGCTCGCGCTCGCGGTCGGTGGGGCGATGCTCGCAGGTTGTAAGGCGGATACGCGGCTCACCAGTGCGCCTATCGCCGTGGTGCTCAGCGATGACAAACGGGGAACACGGCTGACGGCGGTGGATCTGAGTGAGATGGACTCAGTGGCCAGCCGAAGGCTGCGCTCAGAGTGCTACTCGATGGATGGAGACCCGAAAAGCCGGGTGATCGTCACAGCACAGACGGGGGGTGTGGGCCCTGACGCGGATGACGCCGCAGGAGTATGGAACCTCAGAAGCGACGAGATGCGCTACGTGTCGCTGCCGTACCCCAATCCCAGCAGTGTCGCTGTGGCCCATGGAATCGGCTACGTCATGCACGGTTTCCAGATTGGTGACTCACTTGTCATGAGCGCCGTCAGCCTTGCCTTGCGTGACCACGTGACAACAGGTACCGCCTCGGAATGGGCGCAGGACCCCACGGCGGTGGAGGGAGCCCTCTACCTGCCGGTTTCGGAATCCCCCGCCCTCGCGGGAGACGCCTACTCGAAGTCCTCAGGCAGCATCGAGCGCCTGAGTCCCTCGATGGAGGAGTCGCGCCTCGTCGACATCCCCCGTCGTGCGATGCAGTTGGTGGCTGACCCTGTAGATGCCCGGAATCTCATTCTCGTGGGCTCGGTTGAAGCGTCCGGTTCCGAGTCCAAGAGGACCTGGCACATTTCGCGAATCAACACGACGAGTGGCCAGATCGTCTCAGACCGGGTTCTGGAACTGGACTATGGCGTGGCATCGCTGTGCACGCTGGGCGCTGATCTGGCGATCGCCGATTCCAACGGCGTCGATCTGGACGACCCCGGTCGCACGGTCGTGATTCTTGACGGGCGCACGCTGGCCGAGAAGCGCCGCGTCGAGGTCTCGGGAACGCCGGCTGCGGTGGCGCAATGGCGAGGCCGTCTCCTGGTCTATGACGGTCTCCAAAACGAGCTGCTGCTGTTCGGGCCCACACCGGGTTCGACACCCAGCCGGTTGGCTCTCGCGGGCCAGGGCATGGGAAACGGAGACATCGTGGTGTTCGATTCGGCGACTCCGGTTGGGGAATAGACCCCTCGATCCGTTCGTGAGAATCGAGAGGTCGGAATGCTGCAGGATTTCAAGGATTTCGCTCTCAAGGGCAACGCGATCGCACTTGCTGTCGGCCTGGTGATGGGCGTTGCATTCAACGCTATAGTCACCTCGATCGTGGACAACCTCTTCACCCCGCTGATCGAGCTTCTGCTTGGGGGAATCAGCCTAGCGGACAAATCCCTCACAGTCATGGGAGTGAGCTTCGGATGGGGTGCGGTGGTCGCTGCGATCATCAACTTCCTCGTCGTCGCGCTCTCGTTGTTCATCCTGGTGCGCCTCTTGAGCAAGTTGGAGAAAGAAGCCGATCCCACGACCAGGGACTGCCCGTTTTGCACGACAGAGATCGCGAAGGCGGCGACCCGCTGTCCCTCGTGTACCTCGGAGGTGACTGCGCAGGCATGATTGGGCTGGTCGGCGGGGGTGGAGATTCGATGTAATGGGGTGGCCGCGGGACGCTGAGGCGTAGACTTCGCTCAAGGATGGCGGTCGATTCTGGCCGCCCGATAGGAGGCTTCATGGCTGCAGATACAAGACGAATCCTGCTTGTCGAGGACGAGAAGTCCATTCGTGAGGCTGTATCGGCCTACCTCGAGCGTGAGGGCTACTGGGTCACACCTGCCGAGGACGGCCAGGTCGCCTTGGAGCAGTTCTCGGCGCACCGATTCGACCTCGTTGTACTCGACCTGATGCTTCCCAAGATCTCGGGTGAGCAGGTCTGCAAAGTGATCAGAGACGCATCCGATGTCCCGATCATCATGCTTACAGCCAAGGGCGAGACAGAGGACCGTGTCAAAGGCCTGGAGCTGGGCGCGGATGACTACCTGGTGAAGCCGTTCTCGCCGCGCGAGCTGGTCGCTCGCGTCAGGGCGCTGCTTCGGCGCGCACACGTGGGTGCAGAGCCGCAGCGCGATCGGTTGGTGTTCGGGAATCTCGCGATCGATGTCGCAGGGCATAAGGCGTTTCTAGCAGACCAGGAGCTGGATCTGACCGCCAGCGAGTTCAAACTGCTCACCACACTGTCTCGGTATCCCGGGCGGGTCTACTCCCGGATGGAACTCGTGGAGAAGGTACTCGGCTACGATTACGAGGGCTACGAGCGCACCATCGACTCACACGTGAAGAACCTGAGGGCGAAGCTCGAGGACGATCCGCGTGAGCCCACGTTCATCTACACGGTCCACGGCGTGGGCTATCGCTTCGAGCCGCCGAAGACGGAAGACGATGCCTGAAGCGACGGCGCTGCAGGCGGTGCACGTCGATGATGTGGACCGCCCCAAGGGGGCGTTCGGTCGTCGCTTGGCGATTGCGTTCGCAACGGTCGCGGCGCTGACCGTCCTGATCGTAGCGGTACTGATCTCGGCCGTGTGGAACTACCAGTTCGACCAGTACCTGCGGGGCAACATGCAACGCATCGCGGACGGGGTCGCACAGGTCGCGGCCGGCGCATTCCCTCAGTACGGCGGCTGGACGATGGAGACGCTCTCTGTCATCCCACGCGTCGGTCAGATGCGTGGCGTCGCGGTTCAGATACTCGACCAGCAGCAGACCGTCATCTACGACGACACCACCAACTTGCGAAATATCCACGGCGGAGTGCTCGGCGAGGATTTCCTCCTCAATCCCGAAGGCCCTGTGGTGAGCGCGCCTATCGCGGTGAACGGCACCAGGGTGGGCACCGTCCGGGTGTGGGCCTATGGTGAAGGCGCGCTGCTGACGGATCGCGATGCGCAGTTCCGCTCCGGGTCGTTTACCGCACTGGTCGCAGCGGCGGTGATCGCGATACTCACGGCCTCGCTGGCTGGGTTCTTGTACGCGACTCGCCTTGTGCGCCCCATCGGAGTCATCACGGAGACCGCTCTTGCCTTGCGCCGTGGCGACCGGGACGCGCGTACAGGCATGGAGGGCAAGGACGAGATTGCGGTGCTAGCACGAACGCTTGATGAGATGGCCGATGCCATCGAGGCAGACCGTGAGTTGGAACGAAGGCTCACCGCCGATGTCGCCCACGAGCTGCGCACGCCACTGCAGGCCATCCAGGCGACGGTCGAGGCGATGCAAGACGGCGTGCTCCCCGCCGACGAAGAGCGACTGGGCATCGTGCGCGACGAGACCGTCCGTCTCGGCCGTCTGGCCGACGGGATTCTCGAACTCACACGCCTCGAGCGCGGCTCGCTCCCGTTCGACATCAAGCGGATCGACCTCGCACAACCCATCCGAATTGCTGCTGAATCGCACGCGGCCTTGATGGACGCATGTGAGCTTGTGTTCGACGCACAGATCGAGTCCGGCGCTTGGGTGCTCGGTGATGCAGACCGCCTGCAGCAGGCCGTAGGCAACCTCCTGAGCAATGCCGCGCGGTATACCCCCTCGGGCGGCAGTGTCGTCTTGCGCCTGTGGAAGAGTCGCGAGTGCGTGAACGTGGAGGTCACCGACACGGGAATGGGAATCGCCGAGGAGGACATCGCGAGTGTCTTCAGCCGTTTCTGGCGCGCGGATGCTGCGCGTGCGACGGCGACCGGCGGTTTGGGTATAGGGCTTGCGGTTACCAAAGAGATCATCGAACGCCACAAGGGTTCGATCAGCGTGCAGAGCCGCGCCACCGGTGGCACCATATTCACCGTGCGGTTGCCGCACGGATAGCCCAGCTGATTGGACGCTCGGCCGTTCTGCGGACTGGAGAAAGAGGGGCGACGCGCGTGCTCTTGGGAATCACCATTCAGCCGGTCATGATGCTCGCGACGGGCACGCTGCTGTTCCTTGTCTTGCTGTTTCAGTTCCTCCAGGGCAAGCGGATCATCAAGTTCAAAGGTGCACGCCATCGTAAGGTGCATACCATCGTCGCTTGGGTCCTCCTCGTCATCGCGTTGTTGCACGGGTTCATCGGCTACGCGTATTGGCTCACGGTGCGAATCGGCTGACATTCGGTGCCTGAGCGCCCTTACCCCGGGCGTGTGCTTCCCCTACAATGGCGGCGTAGTCGCCGCACCCCGCAGCCCTCAGTCGCGTACTCGGGTGTGGCCGTCGTGTCCACCGACGACCTCCCAAGGAGTGAGCAGTGCCTGAACTGGGCGACATGAACCCCGACTCACAGGGCAAAGTGAGAGATCTCTACGACCTGGGCGACAGGTTGCTTCTGGTGGCGTCGGATCGCATCAGCGCCTTCGACTTCGTCTTGCCGGATCCGATTCCCTACAAGGGCGAAGTGCTCACGAAGCTCTCGCTGTTCTGGTTCGACCTGCTCTCCGATGTTGTACCGCACCACCTCCTCTCCGCTGACGTCGACGACCTGCCCGAGCAGTTCGCGCCCCACGCACAGTGGTTGCGGGGTCGCTTCATGCTCGTGAAGAAGGCGCGCGTCTACCCGGTCGAGTGCATCGTCCGGGGATACCTGGCGGGCAGCGGATGGAACGAGTACCGCAAGACGGGCACGGTCTGCGGCATAGAGCTGCCCGTCGGACTACAGGAGTCGAGCCGTCTGGACGACCCCATCTTCACACCGTCGACCAAGGCCGAGATCGGTGACCACGACGAGAACATCAGTTTCGAGCGAATGATAGAGGTCGTGGGCGCCGAGACGGCAGCGCAGCTGCGAGACACCTCCATTGCGGTCTACGCCAAGGCTCGAGAGCACGCCGCTTCCCGTGGCATCATCATCGCAGACACCAAGTTCGAGTTTGGCGCCGTGAATGGGCAGCTCACGCTCATCGACGAGGTGCTCACCCCCGACTCCAGCCGCTTCTGGCCTGCCGCGGACTACGCCGAAGGGCGTGGTCAGGCGAGTTTCGACAAGCAGTTCGTGCGGGACTGGCTCGAGAGCAGCGGTTGGGACAAGCAACCGCCGGCACCCGCGCTGCCCGCAGACATCATCGAAGCCACCAGCAAGAAGTACATCCAAGCGTACGAGCTCATAACCGGGCGTGCGTTCGAACCGGAAGGAACCACCTAGATGGGTCGTCGCAGCCCCAGCAACGAGCGTTACCAGAAGTTCACCGGGCCTTCGGGCAAGACGCGTAAGTCAGCAGCCGCTGCTAAGCCTAAGCGGGCCGCCGGCAAGTCAGCCACGTCCTCCTCGGCGTCCAAGAAGTCCGCGTTGAAGACCAAGGGCGGACGGACGGCGTATGTCCATCCCACATCGCCGGAGTACAAGCGCCTGCGGTTGATCTGGTGGGTCTTCCTGGGCGGATCGGTCGTACTGTCCACGGCAGCGTTCTTCATGTGGAGGCAGGACTCGCTCAGGAGCGCGGGCAACTATGTTCTCGCGGCCGCCTACGGGTTCATCTTCGTCGCGGTCTATATCGACTGGGCCAAACTCAGGCCCATGCGTCAGGAGTGGATGAAGTCCGGACAGGCCGCCGCCGAGAAGGACTTGGACAAGTCGGGTAAGGCAGATACTAAGTCCTGACCGCGCGCGAGAAGGGGAGAGCCACATGGCGCGCTACGAGATCTATGTGACCTACAAGAAGGGCATCTTCGACCCCCCCGGGGCCACAGCCCAGCGGGCGCTCGCCAACCTGGGCTATGAGGGTGTCGACAGCGTGCAGATCGGCAAGTTCATCCGGCTCGCCGGTGACGTCGATCTAGCTACGGTGACCGAGATGTGCGAGAAGCTACTCGCCAACCCGGTCATCGAGGAGTTCCGCGTCGAGACCGTCGAGGAGGCGTGAGCCGCATGCGCTTCGGGGTCGTACGCTTCCCGGGATCGAACTGCGAGCAAGACGTCGTTGGCGCCTGCGACTACCTAGGCCTCAAGTCCGACTACATCTGGCACGGGGACACCGACATCTCCGGGTTCGATGCCATCGTGCTGCCGGGCGGCTTCTCGTACGGCGACTACATCCGCACGGGCGCAGTCGCGCGTTTCAGCCCCGTGATGGCCGAGGTCGTGCGCTTCGCCGAGAAGGGCGGGCCGGTGCTGGGAATCTGCAACGGCTTCCAGATACTCACCGAGGCGCATCTGCTGCCCGGTGCGATGCTGCGCAACCGCGGCCTCAAGTTCATCTGCGAGCGCGTGTCGCTGCGCGTCGACGGCACGTGTGACTGGCTCGACCAGCCGCTGGGCACAGTGCTCGAGGTGCCCATCAACCACAACGAGGGCAACTTCACGTGCGATGCCGAGACGCTGGCGCGCCTTAGTAACAACGGTCAGGTCGTGCTTCGCTACTGCGAGGCTGACGGCTCGGCAGCGGATGGCGGCAGCGCGCCCAATGGCTCGCTCGACGACATCGCGGGCATCTGCAACGAGCGTGGCAACGTGTTTGGCCTGATGCCGCACCCCGAGCGCGTAGTCGATCCGGTGGGCGGTGGGACTGACGGTCAGCCGTTCTTCACGACTATCGTTCGCACGCTTGCCGAGGTGGTTGGCTAGTGCACGAAAACCTCGTACTGGGCGGACCGGTGTGGTGGTTCGCGGCGACGCTGTTGGTTCTGGCGGGGCTGTTCGGGCTGTTCACGTTCTTCGACTCGTTG
>JBBREQ010000098.1:0-7877 GCA_038202795.1 Coriobacteriia bacterium
ATGAACCGGCCGTCGCTGATTCTCGCCGACGAGCCGACCGGCAACCTCGACACCGTGAACACCGATGCGGTCTACAAGCTGTTCAGGCAGGTCAGTGCCGAAACAGGGACCGCGTTTCTCATCGTCACGCACGACCGCAACGTCGCGCAGCGAACTGATCGGATTCTCGAGATCACCGACGGCGCACTCACCCAAGACATCCGGAGCTAGGGTCTCGGCGAGCGAGGCAGACCCTCTGTGGATGGGCGGCTACGGCGCGGAGAAGCCCAGCGTGCTTCCCGGAAGCGTGCCCGCAGTGCCCGCCAGCCAGTATGGATCGGCCATCACACGGCGATACGCCCTCCACGACTGCCAGGTCGAGGCAGCCTGCCAGTCCTGTTCGCCGCGCTGTGCCTCGCGCTTGTCGTAGTACACGACGCCCTTGATCCTGTTGTCAGCCTTTATGCGTGAGTACGCGTCCGTCAGCCACGCCGCCTTGTCGCCGCCGTTGGAGACCGAGCCGAACTCGGACAGCAGGATAGGCTTGGGCTTGGTTTTGAGGTACTCAAGTGGACCGGAGGAAAACTCGTAGATGCTGCTGTAGGCTTCCCAACCGCTTTGTGGCGTGGACGTGCCCCAGTTGTAGCCGCTGATCGAGGTCCAGTCCACGTAGGCATCGCCCGGATAATAGGCCCCGAAGCTGTTGTAGGGGGTGTTGGGTTGGCTCAGGCAGTTGATGCTCCACACCCACGTGACGTTGGTCACACCCTCGGCCGCGAAGATGTTATGAATGTGCTGCCACGCAGCGATGTAGTCCTCCGGAGTATTGCCGTTGACTGTGCCGTTCCACGGGTACCACGCCCCGTTCATCTCGTGCATGGGCCGCAGCATGACAGGGCCGTCGACCAGCTGGACATCCTGGGCCCATTCGCGAATGTAGTCGTCATGAACGCCCGCGGTGATCTTGGCGAGCTGGTAGTTGGCATCCTTCGAGCGATCCAAGGGGTCCCACGGCTCCCAGCTGATGAGCGGAATCGCGCCCCGATCGATCACCGCGTTGCACTCCTCCACGCGGAACGTGTTGCCTCGATAGCGCTCCCACGCCTGGAACCACATAATGATCGCCGGGGTCTTCTGCGTGACTGACCGATAAGAGTCGAGCGATTCAAGCGTGGCGAGCGGCGCCACCTCGAGCGGCGCTGGCGGCCGGAACACGCCCGTGTAGGCGCCCTGGGTGGGCTCCAGTACCTTGCCGGACGCCGAGACGTTGAATGCGCTGCCGGCAACTGCGCCTTGCGTGCCGGCTCCCACCGTGTGGATGGTCCCGTAGGGACCGGAAAGCGTGAGCAGGAGGACGGCGGCGAGCGCGAGACCGGCCCGCAGCCATCGGGGAAGTGCGCTTCGTTTCACGACGCCTCCTCTCTCATCGGACGGTGATATAGCGTCGCGAACTGGTTGTGCCGCGGTGGTACCCGTCGTCCGGCATGTAAGCGTTCAGTCGCCAACGCCCGCGATAGCGCAAGCTGAGGGCAGTCTTATAGCGAGTCGTGTACGCGGTGTAGGAGTAGTTCTTCGCATACACCGTCTTGCGCCACACGTACTTGTAGGAACCGTTCTTCTGCTTCTCTTTGTGGTAGCACCGTATCTTGATCGTCTTGGCACCGCTCGTGTGTTTGGGCCGCAGGTACCCCCACACAGAAAAAGTCCTATTCCGATACTTCCTTGTGGCCGAGACTCGTGGCGTCCCCAAGTAGACCCTAGGATGAACCGTCTGGATGGCCGAACGGCCCGCCACGTATCCAGCCGTCGTGCCAACGCTCAGCACTTGATATCTGGTGCGCACCGAGGGCTTCACAGTGAACGAGTACACGCCATTGGAGTCTGCCGCCACTTCAGCGACGTTGGTCATCGCCGCCGTGTAGGGGTACTTGACCGACCAGAGCTGTGCCCGTTCGCCTGCAAGACGCGCACCGCCATCGCCGCTGATGATTCCGCTCACACTGGAGGATCCACCATAGGCCGGATACGCGTTGGACACAGCGATACCCACCGTGGGGACTGAGCCCTTGGCCCAATCGATGGCGTACGTTCCCTGGCCGCCCAGGTTGATGACGCGCAGAAAGTAGGTGCCGCCCACGGATGCCACGAACTTGGAGCCCACCTCGTTCACTAGTTCGCTCGGATACTGGTCCGATGATTCGTACCCGGCGACGACGTTGTCATGTTGCTCGACCGACGTGGTGCCGGGAGCGTACAGCAGCAGGCCCACTGCTAGGGGGTCTGTGGTGCTGATGCGGGCATCGAGTTCCTCGCCCACTTGAAGCACGATCGAGTAGAGCATCCCCTCATCGGCGTGCGATGCGATCCTGCCGCTCACGGGAGACGCGGGCAGAACCGCAGCGCTCAATGAGGTGAGCGTCGCGGCGTTCACCAACTCCGCGCCCACAGAGACAGCGGGCCGATTCGAAACGGGCGAAGACGAGCACCCAACTACCGCGACTGCAAGGAGAGCCGCGAGACAGAGCATGGCAAGTCTGCTGACCATCGACCTCACGATGAAGGCCCTTCATCTCGGTCGCCCTAAACAGCGCACCGGCATCCGTGGGTGCACTCTGTACATTCCCAGTGTACGCCGATCTCGGCGCTGGTGGCGGTGTCCAGATCGCCGGCGGGCTCGTCGCCCATCACTACGCCGGGGTCGTTGACCAGCGCCCGCGCGATCGCGACGCGTTGCTGCTGACCGCCGGAAAACTCGCTGGGAACGTGGCGCATGCGGTCCCCCAGCCCCACGAGGGCGAACACCCCGATCGCGATCCCGAAAATGGTGAGAAACGCGCGCAGCTTGCGGCGGAATATGTTGCGCAGAGTACGGATGGGCCACCCCTTGGTTCGACGTCGCCTGTGATGATAGCGCGTTACGGGGTGGTGACGGCAGCGCCCAAGGGGACCGCCCCGTGAGACGCTGTGCGCATGCCCACTTCAGACACATCAGCCAAGCTGAGACTCCGCAGGCGCCCCACCGCGCCCGGGCGCCGCCGGAGGTTGGTCGCCGTTCTGGCGTGCTCGCTCATGCTGGCCTGGGCGCTCACCGAGCCGTACCTGCTGAGCGTCGAGCGATCGGTGGTGACCAGCCCTGACCTTCCCGTGGCCTTCGACGGCACGCGCGTCGTGTTCGCCGCTGACATTCACGCCGGCCGGTTCTACTCCCAGAGGCGCGTGCGCTCACTGGTAAAGCGCATCAATGCCGAGAACCCCGATCTCGTGATTCTGGGTGGTGATTACGTGGGGGGACACAGCAACGGCGCGGCCGCCTTTTATCCCGAGATAGACAGCTTGCGAGCGCGGGATGGCGTAGTTGCGGTCCTCGGCAACCATGACTACTGGGAGGGCCGCGCCGATGCGATAGCCGGTCTCGACGCGGCTGGCATCACCGTGCTCGACAACTCGAGCATCTGTATCCGGCGAGGCAAGGTCTCGATCACTATCGCGGGCGTAGCCGACCAACTCACGGGCGACCCGGATGTGTCGGCCGCCGCCAGCGGGATCGCACCGGAGGAGTTCGCGGTCCTGATATCGCATGTGCCCGACTACCTGGACGCAGCGCTACCCGCCTCCAAAGGTCTGTTCGACCTCGCGCTGTCGGGCCACACGCACGGGGGACAGGTGACAGTGTTCGGGCTGTGGGCACCGATACTCCCCTCGCGCTTCGGGCAGCGATACAGGGGCGGCTGGCTGTCCGAGGAGGGCGTGCCCGTGCTGGTGACGCGCGGAGTGGCTACCGTGGGGACGCCCCTCAGGTTCTTCGCTCGGCCCCAACTGCACGTCATCGAGCTGCGACGCGGACCGGCCGGGGTGCAGCACTAGAACCCCAGACCCAGCTGGCCTTCCGTGACCGTCTCCTCAGGGGCATCCGCCTCACTAGCCCCTGCCGGCTCACCCGTCGCGACCTCCCCGACCCGTGGCGCGACAACGTCTCCCAAGATCTCGGCCATCTCGCGAGCGTTTCGCGGCGCATAGTCGTACTTGCAGTTGTTGAACATCACCCACGTTCGCTCGGTCGCCTCGGCCATCGCGACGAGCGGCTCACGCCACTCAGCGAGTTCCTCGGGCGTGTACAGGTAGTCGAACCGGTCCGCTGCCGTTGCGGTGCGGGCGTTCCACATTCCCTTGTTGCGGCCGTGAAACCGCACGTAGCCCACAGCTGACGTCGCCGCCGTGACCGGCGGCATGACGTGGGCGCCCGCCAGCTGCGGCGCGTCCACCGAGACCAGCGTGAGCCCACGGTCGGCGAGGAACCGCGTCGTTCGCTCCAGGTTGAGCCCCGTCACCCAGCTCGAGTGGCGAAACTCCACGAAGACCGGCACGGGCGCGAGCAGGGCCACGTCGCGCTCGATGCGCATCATCGCACGGTGTCGGTGTTCGCGATCCACAGCGGTCAACCACGGCGGATACTGCATCAGCACGCCGCCCATCTTGCCCGCTTCGACCAGAGGCGCAATCGACTCGGAGAACAGCTCGAAGGCTCGCTCGACCATTCGTTCTTCGGGATCGCGCACCCTGCCGCGCGGGGTTAGGCGGTACTCGAAGCCGCTATCGGCAAGCTCGGGGTGCAGCGCGCGCTCGTCGACATCGTGGCCGGTCATCATGCCGTACGCCTTGACGTGGAACGTGAACCCCGGCGGCGTCCGGCGGGCCCAGTTCACCGCGTACTCGGGCTTGGGAATCGCGTAGAACGCCGAGTCGACCTCAACCGTGTCAAAGCGTTCGGCGTAGTAGCGCAACCGCTGCTCGGCCGAGGAGACCCCGCGTGGGTACCACCGCTCGACCATCGTCTTGTCTGTCCAAGAGCACGTGCCCACGACCACGTTGCCCACGTCGTTCGCCTTTCAGCCTCGGGCGCACGATTGCCCTACCCCGCTTCCTAGGGGGTAGATACCCCTCGGACAGCACGGAAGCCGCCTTGCGGCGGCCTCCGAAAACAGACAACGTGTGGAGCGGACCTACTCGCTCGGACATCCACCGGTTCCGCAGGCGCCCTCAGGCATGGCCGCAGGATCACAGGCGCCTGTCGTGCCAACAGCACCACTGGGGCACGCCTGCGCGCCAGCGGGCGCGTTTGCGGCCGGCGCAGCGACAGCCTGACCTTCGCTGCAGTCTCCGCAGTCAGCGGAAGCCGCGGCACCGGTCTCGCCCGGACAGCTCGTACAGTCAGCGGATGCGCCGGGCAGCGTCACCTTGTTGCCCGCATTGGCGATGCCCAACGTGCCCAGAACAACACCCGCCACCAGGGCGGCGACGATGATTGCGGCGACTTTCTTTGCGGCCATGTGTGGACCTCCAAGATGGTAACGGGGGGCTCTGCGCACCAAGTGAAATCGTGAACATAGTAACGAGCTCGCAGCCCTTTGTCACTCACGCGGACACATAACGGTCCGTTCACCACAGCATCTCCGCAACCCGAAGCGCCTTCACCACGCCGGCGCACAGTCGAATGTGGGTAGAGACCCTTCGAGTCGCCCAAAGCCGGGCTTCGCCCAACGCAGGAAGGGCTTCAGATGAAAGCTGTTGTGGACCACGAGCTATGCATCGGCTGCGGCGCATGCGAGGACGAGTGCCCCGAGGCGTTCGAGCTGCGCGATGATGGCCTGGCATACGTGATCGTCGAGTCGGCAGACCCCGAGCTCTACTCCTGCATCCGAGACGCCGCCGATGCGTGCCCTGTGGGCGCGATCTCGATCGGCGAATGAAGCGCTTCCCCGTTCCCGAGGGCTACGAGCCCCCTGAAACCGACGAGGGACTCCTCGGCGAGTGCGACGTTGACGTCTTCCGGGCTACTGGACCCGGGGGCCAGGGCGTGAACACCAGCGATTCGGCCGTTCGACTCAAGCATCGCCCCACAGGCATCGTGGTCGTGTGTCGCCGCGAGCGGAGTCAGCTTCGCAACAAGACGACCTGCCTCGCACGACTCAGGCAGCGTATCGAGGAATCGATGGCTCCGCCTCCCCCTGTGCGCAGACCCACGCGCCCCTCGCATGCAGCCAAACAACGAAGACTCACCGAGAAGTCGCAACGCGCAGGTACGAAGGCGTCACGTCGGCGCCCCGCAGGCGAGGAGTAAACGCATGTGGCTGATGAAATCGATTGTGCTCTCAATCATCCTCACCATTGTGCTCAACGTCGTGATCGTCAGCTGGCGCAACCGCAAGCGATAGCGGCTGCCGGCACACATCAGAGCACGGTCCGTGCGGGCGGCCAGCGCCGCGCGAGCGAAACAAGCACAGCAGTGAGCAGGAAGGTCACGGCCGCTGCGACGAAGCTCCGTAGGAGTGGCTGCATGGGCGGAATGGCCACGTAGCTGATCAACGCGACGTGAACAAGGTAGATTCCCAGCGTGCTCTCGCGCGCCCACTCCATGGGCCGAAGGACCCGCGCCCAGGGCAGACGGGCGTCCACCGCAAGGCAGAGTGCTGCAAGCGCGGCCACCGAAGCTACGGCATACATGAGCCACGATGCCGCCTGGGAGCCAGTGGCTTGTCGCACGACGCTGCAGATGCCCGCGGCGACAGCGAGCACCATGAACAAGGCAGCCGCCAAGCCGGTGGAGGGCCGCCACGGCGCTCGGGCACGCCGCATCGCCGCCCAGTACACGGCGCCGTACACCGGCAGAAAGGCGTAGAAGGTACCGAAACCCAACCCAACCGGCCCACGCGGCTGCACTAGGCCGAGCGCGACGAAGAGCGCGAAACCAGCGTAGGCCGGCCACCAGCGTGCTGTGCGCGTGTCGAGCGCGGCCGCCAGTACGGCCACACAGAACAGCACCACGAGGAACCACGCGTTGCCTCCCCCGACAAAGGCCGTGATCAACCACTCCCGCACCGATGTGCCCCACGGTGCCCTCCCGGTTCGCGCGAAGGCGAACAGCGGGAAGAACGCCATCCAGAACGCGGCGGGAATCAGCAGGCGGCGCGCGCGGGTGGCGGCGAAGACAGACAGCGCGTCTGAGGGCGGTTTGAGCCCCGCGATGTAGCCGGCGACGGCGAAGAAGGTCGGCACGGCAACGTGGCAGGCTCCGTAGATGAAGAAAGCGACCATGTCCCGGCCCGTTCCACGCAGCACGCTGTGTTGCAGCACGATGGTGGCCGCTGCCATCAGCTTCACCGCATCGAGACCCTCAAGGCGCTGACGTGCCACGTTCACATCCTCCGGGACAGCGAGTCGGTGGTGCCATGGAGGCCGACTTCGTTCAACGGGCGCTCCTGCTCCTCCCGCACCCAGGGCACGCCGGGGAAGCGAGTATCAGGGTAGACGAAAGTCACGGGCAGCGCCGACGGTGCCTCGAAACGTATTCCATAATCCAGTGCACAAGCGGATAATCCGTGGAACTGCAGCTCGGTGCCACCTCTTCACCCGCAGCGCGACTCGCAAAAGAACGGCATGCAAATGGACGAGCGGGCGATCAGCTTCATCGATGAGTTCAAGCGCCGGGGCGCACTCATGATCTTCTTCCCGGCGCTGATCGTTGCCCTTGTGGTCGCCGTCGGCGTGGGCGCGCTGCTCGTGCGGAGCTACGGCCGCCTCACCGCAACGGCCCTCAACGCGCTCGCGGCTGAGAGCGTGAACGCGGGCGGGCTGGACACTCCCCAGGGCGTCGCACTACTCAAGACCGACCTCGAGAGCATGCTCAGCCACGATGCGTTCTACCATATCTCGGTGAGCGACGCGGCGGGCAGAACGGTCTTTACGGTGGGCCCGGAAACATGGACGGGCGACAAGCTGGAGGCGTCCCGAGTGGCCGCGCTGGAATCGGGCAGGACCTCGTCGGGGATCACGCGGCCTGGGGATGAGTTCCTCCTTCACGTCGTCACCCCGCTAACTGCGGGACCCGGCACCGAGCCCTA
>JBBREQ010000099.1:0-7821 GCA_038202795.1 Coriobacteriia bacterium
AGCCCAGACGCGGGCCAGCGCTGGGCCCTGCCCAACGCGCTCGGCAGTCCGTTGCGTGCGTGGGACAGCCGCGCGCACGTCCGCCGTTGGAACTTTGACGCCCTCAATCGGCCGACGCACGCCTACGTCAAGCACGCGGCCGACGACGAGAAGCTGCAGACCCGGATGGTCTACGGCGAGAGCCTCGGGGTCGACGCGCCGAACACCAACCACCTCGGTCAGGTCTACCGGGTCTACGACAGCGCCGGAGTGCTCACCGCCGTCGCCTACGACTTCAAGGGCGGCCTGCTGGAGAACGAGCGCCGGCTCGCCGCGGACTACACCGGCGCGCCGGACTGGATCGACCTCGCGGCCCTGACCGACCCGGCCGCCATCGCCACCGCCGCCGCCGCATTGCTCGAGTCCGAGGCGTTCACGACCTCGTGGACCTTCGACGCCCTGGGCCGGGTGACCTCGCAGACGACTCCGGACGCCAGCGTCACGACCCAGACCTTCGGCGCCGGCGGCCTGCTGCAGGCGGTCGCGGTCAACATCCGCGGCGCCGTGACCGCGATCGACATCGTCACCAACCTCGACTATAACGCGCGCGGCCAGCGCACGTTCGTCGCGCACGGCAACGGCAGCGAGACCACGTACACCTACGATCTCAAGACCTTCCGCGTCCGCCGCATCCACACCGAGCGTCCGAACAGCGACCCGGACCTGCGCACCGTCCAGGACCTGCGCTACCACCACGACCCCTCGGGAAACATCACCCGCATCCGCGACCACGCCCAGCAGGGCGTGTTCTTCGCCAACGCGTATGTAGACGCCACCCAGTCGTTCACGTACGATCCGACCTACCGCCTCATCGAGGCCACGGGCCGTGAGCACGCCGCCCTGACCGTCCCCACCCCCGAGGGGTTCACCCCGATCTCCCATCCACAAGATTCCACCGCGCAGGACACCTATACCCAGACCTACCTCTACGACGCCGTCGGCAACATCAAGCGCATGAGCCACGCCTACGGCCTCGGCGGCAACTGGAAGCGCGGCTACGACTACCACCCGGGCAGTAATCGCCTACGCGCCACCAGTGTCCATCCCGATGACATCGAGGACCCCGAGAATTACACCGACGACGGCTACGTTCATGACGAACACGGCAACATGACCGCGATGTCCGCCATACCTGGCGGCCTCACCTGGGATGAGGACGACCGCCTACGAAGCACCGACATGGTCGGCGGCGGCGTGACGTTCTACGTCTACGACGGCGCCGGCCAGCGCGTCCGCAAGGTCCACCTCAACGCCGCCGAGACCACCCGCAAGCAGCGCCTCTACTTCGGCTCCTGGGAGCTCTACCGCGACGAGCACAACATCAACACCACACCGGTCCTCGACCTCGAGCGCGCCACCCTCCACGTCCACGACGACACGGGCCGCATCTCCCTCATCGAAACCAAGACCGTCGAGGACAACGCCCCCATCGTCGCCCCGGCGAACATCGCCCGCTACCAGTACACAAACCACCTCGGCACCGCCAGCCTCGAGCTCGACGACGACGCCGAGGTCATATCATACGAGGAGTTCCACCCCTACGGCACCAGCAGCTACGCCGCCGCTAACTCCGCCATCGAGGTCAGCCCGAAACGCTACCGCTACACTGGCCAGGAACGGGACGAAGAGACCGGCCTCGCCTACCACAGCGCCCGCTACTATATTCCGTGGCTCGGACGTTGGAATTCCTCAGATCCAATCGGATTGAAGGGCGGCATCAACCGGTTTGCCTACGCTTCGAACCAGCCTGTGTCGCTCAGCGATCCTGAAGGCACATCTCCACATCCAAACGTAGTATCAAAAGATCAGCCTCAATACACTCCCAATGTTGATTACAAAGGGGAATGGAGACCATCTTCAGACGAATCAGGAGGCAAGGCCTGGACCTATTCGCCAACTGGCGATGTTTCAATGGGTTCAAAGTCTTCGCGACCTCCCACTTCAACAACGCGTGAAAGCAGTGCCCGGAGGCTGCTGACCGCCACTCGCGCGAACATGGCGCCGCAGCATACAGAGGTTCCGGGAATGGGCACATTTCCAGATCTTCCAGGTGAATCATACGCTCAACGATCGCTCATCGTTGATGTTGGAGGCATCAGTGCAGCGGGAGTCTCCGTTGGACTAGGTGGGGCTCTAGCGATCGAAGCAGGCACAGGCCAGTTCTTGTTGTGGCGCGCTTACATTGCAATCAGCGAAGAGTTGGCAATGTTAGAGAGCTTCGTCGCAACGCGCCCCCTTGTGCAAGCGACGTTAACGGCAACAGGAGCGGTAGCATCAGCTGACGCAGTCGCTCACGGCGAACCACCAGGAAGCTCAGCAATCCGGCGCACCGCTGGACCGGGAGGCGGAGGAACTCGCTCGTTTTTTACCGTCCAGAATGCCGAGGATGCGGCGAGACTCAAGGCCGGAGGGACGCCTTGGCCGAGCTCTCCAATGCGTGCGCACATAGGCGATGGAGCCTACACATTTGAGACGAGGGAGGCGGCAGATGTCTACAGGGCGAAACTCCTACGTCAGCAACAGCCATCCGTCGAACTGCACACAATCGAGCTTCAAATCGATGAGCAAGATCTTCAGGGACTCAGGCGGCTTGACGTTCGCGGAAATGATGAAGCAGCTGAGGCATTCGTAAACCAGCACTCAAAGCTATATGGAGCCGGGGAGCCTCATCCATACGAGCATGTCGTACGCCCTACGGAGAAGGAGGCCGAGCACTTCTTCGCGGCAAAGGTGTTTTATTTATTCAGGACGCTTTTCTAGGAGAGACACGATGATCACCGTCAGATGTGGAAAATACAAACTTGCGAAGCAAACGGGCAGGACGGCTCACTTTGCTCAAGTAGCAGTCAAGATTCAGCCATCCACTTTCGATCAATTCACGATCTCGGCCCCAGCGGACTCGATCAGGGGATGGAACACTCCAGCGCTTGCTGGCGCGGAGGCAGCCATTAGCGAACTGCGTGGCCGTGGGTGGGTCCAAGAGCCACAACTCGTAACCATTACAGATTTCATTGGTCTGATGACGGACACGAACGATGCTGATGCGAACTGGGCAACGTTCATGGCAGTCTTCTCGGCGTTTCCGGAGGTTCAGCAACCCATCTTGGAGTTTTCGCCCGACAGAAATATCTGGGTGCGTTCCTGATCGAAGTCGCCGCCCGTGATGAGCTTGAGGTCGTCGCTGGACCTTCACTGCAGCGCGCGACCCACGCCACGTCAAGGACGCAGCCGACGAGAGGCTGCACACCGGAACGTCGGTAGAGACGTATTCGTTCGGCCAACTGCGTCGTGACCGCGGCGCCGATCCGGGCTACGTCGATGGAGCGTGATCGACGAGCGAGACGCCCCGGAAGACGTTGGCGGCCAGGCGCAGCTGAGCGTCCTGTTGTTGCAGGTTGCAGGGTATGCTGCCAGAAGGCGGGAGCGAGCTCGCGGACAGACCAGCCGCCGCACATCCGCCGCTGGACCTTCGACGCCCTGGGCCCGCCGACCCACACCTACGTCAAGCACGCGGCCGACGACGAGAAGCTGCAGACCCGGATGGTAATACGGCGAGAGCCTCGGGTCGACGCGCGAGGCGCCGATGCAGACTTTCCAGGTGCCGGGGGCTTTGGCGCTCTTGAAGTCGGTGAAGTCCTTGCCCGGCGCGAGCCCGGGGTAGGGCTTGAAGACGCAGGGGTCGATCTTCGGGAACTCGTCCTTGCAGATGATACTGACGCTGTCGAGCCCCTTGCCCATGCCGACGTAGGTGTGGTCGAGGCCGACCTTGAGGTTCATGCCGGCGACCCATTGCAGGTCGGTGTCGGGGAAGAGGAGGTCGGTGCAGAGCATGCTGGCGATCGTGCCGTTATACTTGTCGTCCCACTTGTCGCCGAGGTTGTCGATGGCGATGCCGATGCCGATGCCGCGACCAGCTCGGACTTGCTGTTGCCGGGGCAGGTGTTGGGGTCGATAGCGCCGCAGGCGCTGAGCTTGCATGTGTTGAGGCAGGTGTCGTCGTTGATCTGGTTGCCGTCGTCGCACTCCTCGACGCCGGCGACCGACCCGACGACCGGCCCGGCGACCGGCGTGACCACGGGGCAAGCTCCCTCCGTATGCGGCGACAGCCAGGTCCAGGGCGACGAGCAGTGTGACGATGGCGACCAGGACGACCGACCGGCCGCATTCCCACTCACAGGGGCGTTTTGAGAGGGTCGACGGGCTGCCCCGGGGCGCTCCGGTGTGCCCCAGGTTTTGGCAAAGCGTTGGCAACGGGCGGGGCCGCTGGAAGACCAGCGGGGACACGCACCGCGGCACAGTCAAGGAAGACACCATGAGCCGTTTCCGTCTCACACGTTCGCCACGGCTGCGCCCCGAGCTGCCGCCGGCCGATGACCCAGACCTGCCCGCCCCGAGCGCGCGAACCCTCGCCCGACCGCATACGATCTCCGATCGGAGGTGTGCTTCACGTTGATGATGCGCTTCACGTCGATGATGCGCTTCAAGTCGATGATGCGCATCGAGTAGCTCAACATCCGCAGCGATGATACGGCATCATCGACGCGCTTCATGTCGCGGACGCGCTGTCCGCTGGCATTACTCGCACCGCGCCTCGGTCCCGGGCGGGGCATGAACCCTTGCCCCGACCCGGGCATCCACGTATCGACCGCTCGATCGCTACGCCCGCCGCCTGCACGTGCTCTTGTCGGAGCTCCGGCGCACCTGCTTGATCGCGACCCTGCGGTCGCTCGCGCCGGAACGCCGCGCGATCTTCATCCTGTTGCGCGACGCCTTCGCCCAGCCCTACCCTGTGGTCCATTTTCCCCGAGCGCCCCGGCCTGCTCGCGCTCGCGCGAGGCCACGAGGGAGATTTTGGGCGGAGGTTCGAGAGCCGAGATCTACTGCGGAGGGTCGTCGCAACGGAGTACGACCACGGCACCGTCGTTCAGGGGGAGGGTGCGCAGGTCGCCGAAGAAGTCCCGCACGAGACGCCAGTCGAGGCAGTCGAGCAGCCAGTGGACGCAGGGGTCGACGAAGATCTCGAGCTCGAGCCGGAGGTAGGCGACCTCCGACTCGAAGCAACCCTGGTAGCTGGGCATCAGCCCCGTGACCTCCAGCGGGACCACGAGACCGCCGTGTCGGGCGATTAAGCCCCCGGCGCGACCCTTCTGGCGGGGGTGCCGGGTAGTCGGGCAAGGTCTCGGCCCGAATGACGACGAAGCGATCAGCAAAGCTTGACGAAGGACGGATGCTCGTGCGGCGATGGCAAGCCAGCGGGAAGAGCCAGAGCGAGTACTGCCGGGGGGTGGGTATACCTCCCCAACGGCTGCACTACTGGCGACAGCGTCTGGCCGAGGACGACCAGGACACGCCGGAGCCGAAGCAGCATTTCGTGGCCGTACGGGTGCTTGAGGCGGTGGTGGTGCGCGAGGCGATCGAGATCGTGCTCACGAACGGCCGGGTGGTGCGGGTCCGCGGGGCCGTGGACGGCGAGCTCTTGCGGCAAGTGCTGGCGGTGACGGAGGCAAGATGCTGACATTGCCACCGAGCGTTCGGATCTTCATCGCGGCGACGCCAGTACGGATGTGCAACAGCTACGACGGGCTGGCGAACGCGGCGCGCGAGGTGATCGCCCAGGACCCGATGACCGGGCATCTGTTCGTGTTCTTCAACCGGACACGGACGCAGGTGAAGGCGCTGTACTGGGACCGCGACGGTTTCTGCGTGATCGGCAAGCGGCTCGAGCGTGGGACCTTCAAGCTGCCGGAGCTCGCGCCTGGGCAGACGGTCGTCGAGCTCGAGGCGGCGGACCTGATGTTGTTGCTCGGTGGGATCGATCTGCGCGGCGCGGTCCGACGAGCGCGGTGGAAACCCGACTGCATAGAAAAGACTTGCCGGTCGATTCCGAACATGGTCTAAGAGACACATGGCGCGACGAAGCGCAGCCGACCGACTCGAGACCATCGAGGAGCACCTGCGAGGGCTCAGCGAGCAAGGGGACTCCGAGCAGCTGCTCAAGGTCGCGCTGTCGGTGATCGGCAAGCTCAGCACACGGCTCGACGCGCTCCTGCGCGACCGCTATAGCCCAAAGTCGGAGAAGCTTGATCCGGCGCAGCTTCAGCTCGCGCTGGTCGAGCTGGCGCGCGAGCTCGACGCGGCGGAGCGCGATGCTGCGGCGGAAACGGCGACCGAGACGCCCGACGAGCCCGCGGTCCGGCCCAAGCCGCAGCGCGACAGCCACCCCGGTCGCCGGGCCTTGCCGGCCGAGCTGCCGCGTGAGGAGATTCGGCTGCGGCCGGAGCAGACCGATTGTACGGAGTGCGGGAAGGAGCTGCACACGATCCGAGAAGAGCGCACGGAGATGCTCGAGTGGGTCCCCGGCCACTTCAAGGTGATCGTCGAGATCCGCGAGGTAACGGCATGCTCCTGCGGTCAGAGCGTACCCGTGACGGCCTGTGCCGGACCTCGCGTGATCGAGGCTGGCCTGCCTGGGCCCGGCCTCGTTGCGCACCTGGTGATCTCGAAGTACCGCGATCACTCGCCGGTCGAGCGACAGGCGAAGATCTACAAGCGCCATGGCGTCGACATCAGCCCCAAGACGATGATCGGCTGGATCGAGGCGGCGGCGTGGCTCCTGGGCCCGCTCGCCCGTGCGATCCACGAGCGGGTGCTGAAGGCCCACGTGCTGCAGGCCGACGACACGCACATCCTGGTCCTGCAACCCGGCGACGAGAAAGGCAAGGGTACGAGTCGCGGCAGAATCTGGGCCTTCGTCGGCGATACGCGCCTCGTCTCGTATGCGTACGCACCCAACTGGAAAGGCGAGCACCCCGCAAAATTGCTGAAAGGACGCACGGGCTGGCTGCAAGGCGATGGCTATGCCGGCTACAAGGCGCTTTATGCCCTCGAAGGCGGCCCTGTCGAGGTCGGGTGCTGGATGCACGGACGGAGATATTTCAAGCAGGCGCTCGACTTCGGCGATCGCCGGGCCGCGGAGGCGCTCGAGGTGATCGCCGAGATGTACCAGGTCGAACGCGTCAGCAAGGACCTCGGCGAGGATTCCGAGCAACGGCGGGCGCGACGTGAGCGCGACACAAGGCCGTTGCTCGAGAAACTTGGCAAGTGGCTCGCCGATACCTCCAAATCGGCGCCCCCGCGCTCGTCGCTCGGGAAGGCGCTGTTCTATGTCGGCCATCGCTGGACGGCGCTCACGCGTTTCCTTGAAGACGGCGCGCTGGAGATCGACAATGGCGCCGTCGAGCGGGCGATCCGCGGTATCGCCATCGGCCGCCGAAACTGGCTCTTCGCCGGCTCGGATGCCGGCGCCGAGCGGGCAGCGACGCTGTACACGGTGATCGAGTCGGCGGTGTTGCATGGCCACGAACCGTGGGCTTATCTGTCCGACGTCCTGATCAAGCTCGCTGCCGGATGGCCGCTGCGACGCCTGGGCGAGCTGCTGCCGGATCGCTGGACGCCGGGGCCCGCCACGGCCTCACCATGAGCCCCGAAGCACGAAGACGCCGGCCGGCATGTACCCGTCGGACGGATCCTCGAGGATAGCGATCCGTCCCTCCTCGATCCAGGCCGCCGCGGTCGCCTCGAAATCGAGGTGCTCGAGGAGCCATGGCCACTCGTCCTCGAACTCGCGGAAGAGCGTCCGCTCGGCATACTCAGCTGCCGAGCTGAACCTGCCCAGGCAGCCCGTCACGACGATGTCCAACTCGTGGGGCGGCAACCATGATAAAAGCTGCTTCAGTCGCTCGATCGCAAGGTCTTCCATCGGCACTCCGTTGGTGCCGGAGT
>JBBREQ010000100.1:0-7566 GCA_038202795.1 Coriobacteriia bacterium
ACGATGTCCAGCAGTGAGTCCAGCCCGAGTGGCGCTTTGACCGAGGAGCACTCTCCCTTCGACACGATCGAAGAGGCGCTCGAAGACATCCGCCGCGGCCGCATGGTGATCGTCACCGACGATGAGGACCGCGAGAACGAAGGCGACCTGGTCATGGCCGCGAGCAAGGCCACGCCCGAGGCGATCAACTTCATGATCACCCACGGCCGCGGCCTGGTCTGCCTGCCACTCACCGGCGAGCGCCTCAACCACCTCAAGATCCCGCCCATGATCGACGTGAACACCTCCGAGCAAGGCACCGCGTTCCAGGTCGCGATCGGTGCCAAGGGCAAGATCACCACCGGCATCTCCCCGGCTGACCGCTGCACCACCGTGCTCGTCGCCATCGACCCCCAGACGCGTCCCGAAGACATCTCGATGCCCGGCCACGTCTTCCCGCTTCGAGCCCGTCCTGGCGGCGTGCTCGAACGTGCGGGCCACACCGAGGCCGCCGTCGACCTCGCGCACCTCGCGGGTCTCACGCCGGCGGGCGTCATCTGCGAGATCATCAACGCCGATGGCACCATGGCGCGCCGTCCCCAACTCGAGCGTTTCGCCGATGATCACAACCTCAAGATGATCACCGTCGCCGACCTCATCCGCTACCGCCGCCTTACCGAGAAGCTCGTCGAGCGCACCAGCGAAGTCACCATGCCCACGCGCTACGGCGAGTTCACGGGCTACGGCTACACCTCGCTGGTCGACGAGCGCACACACATGGCTCTTGTCAAAGGTGAGGTCGCCGGCAAGGAGAACGTACTCGTACGCGTGCACTCCGAGTGCCTCACCGGCGACGTATTCCACTCGCTGCGCTGCGACTGCGGTTCCCAGCTCGAAGAGGCGATGCGCCTTGTCGACGAACAGGGGGAGGGTGTCGTCCTCTACATCGTGGGCCACGAAGGCCGTGGCATCGGCCTGGGCAACAAGCTCAAGGCCTACGAGCTCCAAGAGCAGGGCCAAGACACCGTGGAGGCCAACGAGTCGCTGGGATTCGCGGCTGACCTGCGCGACTACGGCATCGGCGCCCAGATCCTCGCAGACCTGGGCCTGCATTCTATCCGGCTGCTCACCAACAACCCACGCAAGATAGTGGGCCTCGAAGGCTACGGCCTCAAAGTCACCGAGCAGGTCCCGCTCGAAATCGAGTCATGCCCCACGAACTACGAGTACCTCCGCACGAAGAAGGACAAGATGGCGCACATGCTGCATCTGACGCACGCACCCGCGCCCACGACTGAAGGGAACGAATAGATGGCAACGTTCGAAGGCAACCTGATAGGCACCGGCCTCAAGGTCGGCATCGTGATCGCCCGTTTCAACGAACTTCTCGGCTCGCGCTTGCTCTCCGGCGCCCAAGACGCCCTGGTGCGCCACGGGGTCGAGGCCGCCGACGTTGACGTCGCATGGGTTCCCGGCGCATTCGAGATCCCGCTGGTCGCGCAGACGCTCGCCGCGTCCAAGCGCTACGACGCGGTGATCGCCTTAGGCGTCGTCATCCGAGGCGGTACCCCCCACTTCGAGTACATCGCCTCTGAGGTCTCGAAGGGTATTGCGAAGGCGTCTCTGGACTCGGGCATTCCCGTCATCTTCGGGGTCATCACCGCCGACACCATCGAGCAGGCTGTCGAGCGGTCCGGCACCAAAGCAGGCAACAAGGGCTGGGAAGCGGCCAACGCGGCCATCGAGATGGCCTCACTGATGAAGGCACTGGGCTAGAGCCCCTGCCGAGAAGAGCTTGGTTCCGTTGTGACGGCACGGCGCCGGTGGTGGTGCCGTGCCGTGCGCCGCATCGCGGCCGCCGGAGCCGTTACCGGTCCGACCGCCGCTTCTGGTAGGTACGCCCGCCACCGCCGTGGGTGCCAAAGTCCATCAGCAGCGCGACACCGAGGACGACCCATTCCAGCGTACTGATGCCCCCCGGCGCCACGAACACGAACGCGACCGTCAGCCAAGGCACCAGCAGGAAGCCCAGCGCTGGCCAGATCCACTGCGGGGGAGTGACGTTTCCAACCGTCGTCGCCCAGCCACCGAACGTGCCTACGACCCGCGACGGGTCGGTGAACCACCACAACAACAGCGCTATTCTCGGCGCGCCAGCGAGCAGTAAGACTCCAAGACAACAGCCCATCGTGCACTCCTTCAGCTCGAATCGCTTTGGGGCTTGATACCCGTTTGCGGCTCGGGAAACGCTCGCGACCGCGCGAACGGGGTATGGATTAAGCACGGAGCTGATTCGCCGCAGGGGTCATCTGGCAATTCAGCTCGTATTGGAGCGCTCTGACTGGAGGCCGTCTAGATGCTGGAAGACCTGAAGCCGCAGCCGGTGTTTCACTACTTCGAGGAGCTGACCCGGATCCCTCGTTGCTCGGGAAGCGAGAAACAGGCAAGCGACTATCTGGTCGCGTTCGCCAAGGAGCGCAGCCTCGAAGTCGTTCAAGACGAGGCGCTGAACGTCATCATCAAGAAACCGGGGACCACAGGCTACGAGGACTCGCCTGTGGTGATCATCCAAGGCCACATGGATATGGTGTGTGAGAAGACCAAGGGCGCCACGCACGACTTCGCCACAGATCCGCTCAACCTGAAGGTCGAGGGCGACCTCGTGCGCGCGGACGGCACGACGCTTGGCGCGGACAACGGAATCGCCGTAGCGTACGGACTTGCCCTGCTCGACAGCACGGACATCCCGCACCCTCCGCTGGAGCTGCTCGTCACCACGAGCGAAGAGACCGGCATGAACGGTGCCTCCGCGCTCGATGCGAGCCACCTCACTGGCAAGACGCTGCTGAACGTCGATGCGGAGAACGAAGGTGTTCTGTTCGTCAGCTGCGCCGGCGGCGTGGACCTGGTGAGCGAGTTCGACACTCGGTGGGAGGACGCCTCAGACGGCGCACTTCTCATCGAGGTCTCTGGACTGAAGGGCGGGCATTCGGGCCTTGAGATCGTCCAGCAGCGTGCCAATGCGATCAAGCTTCTGGCACGCATTCTCGATGCCGCCCGAGAGGCGGGGGAGTTCCGCATCGCCTCGATCTTGGGAGGCTCCAAATCAAACGCGATCGCCCGAGAAGCGCGCGCGATCATCACTGCGGACGCCCCGGCACTCAAGACGATCACCTCTGTTGTGGAACGCGTTGCCGAGGACCTGAAGGCGGAGTTCGCCACCGCCGACCCGGATATCAAAGTGGCGGTCAGTCCCGCGCAGAAGATCGAGCGGCAGCTCGACAAGACCTCCAGTCAGAAGGTCATCGATTTCCTGGTGATCGCGCCCAACGGGGTGCAGTCCATGAGCAGGGAACTGGAAGGCCTTGTGGAGAGCAGCCTCAACCTCGGGGTGCTTGTGACAACGGGCGAGTCCGTCACTATCACCGTCTCGGTGAGGAGCAGCGTGGGCTCGATCAGGGAGGACATCAGCCGCAGGGTCGAGATGCTGGCGGCGCTCCTGGGCGCCACGAGTGTCCGAACGGGACAGTATCCCGCCTGGGAGTACGAGGCCGATTCGCCCGTACGCGATCTGTGCGTGCGCGTCTACAAGGAAGTCACGGGCAACGACGCGCAGATCCAAGCGATTCACGCCGGGCTTGAGTGTGGCCTGCTCAGACAGAAACTGCCCGAGACCGACATGATCAGTTTCGGACCAAATCTCTTCAACGTGCACACGCCTGACGAGCATCTTTCCATCCGCTCGGTGGCCAACACGTGGACGTTTCTGACAGCGATCCTCGCGGACCTGAGGTAGGGAGCACCAGATGACCGAGAAAGCAGAGCCCAAGGGACTCTCCAAGTATGCCTATGGGGGATGTGACGGAGACTCATACGTCCCGTATGTCCCTACGACCGAGGTGATGCCCGAACTCACGGGCTACTCCATCATCATGGGTGTTCTGTTCGCGATGATCTTCGCTGCGGCCAACACCTACCTGGGCCTCAAGGTCGGCATCACCATCTCGGCCGGCATCCCTGGAGCGATTCTCGCGATCGGCCTGCTCAGGGGGCTGTTCAGAAGGAACAACATCCTGGAGGCGAACATGGTCGCCTCGCTCGCTGCGATGGGAGAGTCGATTGCAGGCGGCATCATCTTCGTTCTGCCCGCGCTCATTCTTCTGGGATTCGGTCTAAGTATCACCACCATCGTCATCGTCACGATCATCGGCGGCGTCATGGGGGTGTTCTTCATCACTCCCGTCAGGCGCTACCTGATCGTCCAAGAGCACGGATCGTTGATCTATCCCGAATCGATGGCCGCAGCCGAAGTCCTCGTCACCGGAACGGAAGGCGGTGGCGGATTCCGCACAGTTCTTCTGGGCATGGGAGTGGGCGGGGCGTACAAGATGGCCTCGGGAGGATTCGCGTTTTGGGGCGAGAACGCCTCTTACACCATCAAGTCCTATCAAGGCACGATAGTTGGCGTTGATACCCTCGCGTCGCTCATGGGCGTGGGCTTCATCGTGGGAGTGAAAACATCCACGCTGATGTTCGCAGGAGGTGTCGTCGCATGGCTGGCCCTGATTCCTATGATCAAGTTCTTCGGAACCGGCATGACGACACCGGTGTTCCCCTCAACGGTTCCCATTGCCCAGATGGACGCATTCGCCGTCTGGTCCAACTACATCCGCTATATCGGCGCCGGCGCCGTTGCGACCGGTGGTTTCCTGTCACTTCTGAGGTCGCTGCCTACGATCATCACGAGCTTCAAGCAGGCAGCTGCGGGCATGGGCGCCGGCAAGGCCGAGTCCGTCACGAGGATGGACCAGGAATCGCCTCTGGCGTGGGTCATCGCTGCGGCCGTACTGGGATTCCTGCTGACGTGGCTCGTGCCGGCAGTCGGTGGCGGTATCGTGGGCGGTATCATGGCAGTGCTGTTCAGCTTCTTCTTCGCCGTGGTGTCGGCCCGAATGGTCGGCCTGATCGGCGCGTCCAACAACCCGGTCTCTGGCATGACGATCGCCGCGCTTCTGATCGTCACCACCGTCCTCAAGCTGATGGGCAACACGGGGGACAAGGGAATGACCACCGCGCTGATGATCGGCGGCATCATCTGTGTCGCCATCGCCGTGGCCGGCGGCACCGCCCAAAGCCTCAAGACGACATTCATCGTGGGCGGCAATCCCAAGAACGTCCAGGTGGGCATGTTCATGGCGCTCGTCGTTGCATCCGTCGCCGCAGCGGGCACCGTGATCCTGATGAACACCGCATACGGAATCGGCGGAGCGGACGTACCTGCTCCGCAGGCGACGCTGATGAAGCTCATCGTCGAAGGCATCATGACCGCACAGCTTCCGTGGACGCTCGTACTCATCGGAGTGACGATCGCCGCGTTCTGCTTCTTGGCCAACATCCCGATCCTCGCCGTCGCGCTGGGCCTCTATCTCCCGCTGGGTCTGAGTTCGGCTGTGTTCGCCGGTGGCCTGGTTAGAGAGATCGTCGAGAGGGTCATGGGCAGCAGTGCCAAGGAGCAGGCTGCTGTTGCTGCGGGTGGTGCCGACAGCGGCAAGGACGCGGCCGCCGAGAAGGCCGTGGAGAAGGGCATCCTGCTCGCATCGGGTCTGGTCGCAGGCGACGCGCTGGTGGGTATCGTCATCGGCATCTTCGCGGCCCTGGGCACCGACATCGCCTTGGGAACCAAGTGGTTCCCCTCGATTGCCGGAAGCCAACTGACGCCGTTTGTCATGTTCCTGCTACTCGCCGTGTGGATGTACGTGTACTCGACGCGTAAGGCGCGGTCGTAGATGACCGATGAACAGGACCACTCGAAAGACAAATACAACTTCGTGCTCTACGTTCCTCAGATCAAGCATCATGACTACAAGGTGACCGATGCCGGCATAGTCGTACTGGACCTGGGCATCAATCCCGTCAAACAGCTCATGGGCAAGCTCGTCAACAGGGAGCCCTCCTCAGACATCGAGTTCGATGAGCTGTCTTCCTCGGCGTGGCTTCACATCGACGGGGAGCGCAGCATCCTGGATATCGCTCGCATCCAAAGTGAGAGGACCGGGGATGACATCGACGATTCAGCGCAGAGGGTCTCCAAGTTCATGCACTATGTCGCAAAACGCGGTTGGATACGATTCAAGGAGGTCCAGCTGCGCGAGGGCTGACCCGTCCTGCGGCCGTGTGCCGGCGCCAGGGTGAGCAGCGGGGCGCCTGATGGCCCGCGGTAGGTATACTCGACGGCGGGAGGCCACAAGGAGTTGAACCGCATCGCTGCACTGCCGCTGTTCGTCGGAGCCCTCGCGCTGTGCGCGGTGTCCTGTGCGCCCTCGCAGCCGGTCGCGCTCCGAGAGCCTGATCCGCTGCCGAGCGCCGAGAGCACGGTTTCTCCGCCGGCGTCAGCACGCTGGGTCGGCTACTACATCGCGGGGGTTCCAACACAGACCGCCCCGCTCGCAGCGCTTGAGGCCAAGACGGGCCAGCCAGCGGCAGTGTCACACTATTTCCTAGGCGTGGCGATCGAGCCGTTCAACGTCACCATGGCCAACAACGCCGCAGCTCACGGTTCGATTCCCCTGATCACTCTCGAGTTCTGGGACTTCCGGAAGGAGACCCCTGAGCAGCCGGAGTACCGTCTGACCCGCATCACAGCGGGGGACCACGACGCGTACCTGCGCCGATTCGCGCAGGATGCCAAGGCCTTTGGGCGCCCGATACTCGTGCGCCCTCTGCATGAGATGAATGGATCCTGGTACTCGTGGTCCGGTACCGCGAACGGCAACTCGCCCGCCGATTTCGTCGCAGCGTGGCGCCACGTGCATGATCTCTTCGAACAGGAGGGTGCCGATCTGGTTCGTTTCGTCTGGAGTCCCAATGCTGACAGCGTGCCCAAGACCCCCGCAAACTCCCTGGGCACCTATTGGCCCGGTGACGCGTATGTGGACTACGTTGCGCTTGAAGGGTACAACCAAGGCGGGCCGGGCGGATGGCGCAGTTTCTCTCGCGTGTTCGACGCCGGCTACCGAGAAGTCACTCGACTCTCCGACAAGCCGTTGTTCATCGCGGAGATAGGCAGTTCGGAGTCCGGCGGCGACAAGGCAGCGTGGATCGATGAGATGTTCCAAGCGTTGGGCTCGGCGTATCCGCGGATCACCGGGGTCGTGTGGTTCAACCGGTACAAGGAACGTGACTGGCGCATCGAGTCCTCCCTGCGGAGTCTGGCTGCATACCGCCAGGGCGCCCGGAGCTGGGTCACGACGACGTCTGTGCCCTAGCCCCGTTCTCGCCTCTGTCCATCGCCACTGACGACCGCACGGGTGTTTTTGGCGCAAACACGCTATACTGACCAAAGGCGGGCCGAATGGGTTCGCGGAAGTGCGACGTGACACACCGCATGAGTGCGGAATGTCACGTCTTTTGTTTTGCCCCGTAGGGGCAAGAGAGTGGGTTCAGAATGGCAGAAGGCAAAGTCAAGTGGTTCAACGCTGACAAGGGTTATGGCTTCATCGAGCGCGACGGTGGCGACGATCTGTTCGTTCACTTCAGCGAGATCCAGGGCGACGGCTTCAAGAGCCTCGACGAGGGTCAGGCTGTTTC
>JBBREQ010000101.1:0-7551 GCA_038202795.1 Coriobacteriia bacterium
TCGATCCGCTCCTTCGGCCTCTCAAAAGCCGTCAGCGCCGCAGGAGCGGCGCTGACGAGGATGCGATATCGTGGGATGGAGCCGATTCACAGGCTCAGACGAGGGTCTCGGCACCTTCGTGAAAGATCGAGGCTAGTCGCACTGCATTCTCAACCTGGGGCACGTCGAGACCTCGAATGCCGCCCCGTGGGGTATGCTCTCCCTTGTGTCCGACCCTAGCCACATCGCAGTGCTCGAGCGCCTCGGCTTCACCTCACGTGAAGAGGCGCTGTTCGCTCCGCTTGCCGAGAAGGGCTTCGAGCTGGCGCGCGTGGCACGCGTCGACCGCGGGTTGCCGCTGGTTGCGACCGCGACGGGAATCGAGCGGGCGGAACCAGCAACACATCTCATGAAGACCGCCGGTGTTTCGATGAGTCGTGCCGTCGCGGGGGACTGGGTAGCGCTCGCACGGCCGCACGGCCACGACATGCCCATCATTGAGGCGATCTTGCCACGACACAGCTGTTTCGCGCGCAAGGATCCCAGCGAAGAGGGCGGCGAGCAGGTACTGATCGCGAATGTGGATGTGGTGTTCGTGGTGCAGTCGCTGTCGGGAAGCGGGATCAACATCTCGCGACTCGAGCGCGAACTGGTACTTGCATGGGAGAGTGGCGCGAAACCGGTGGTGGTCCTCACAAAAGACGACCTCTCGGAAGCGAGCGCCGAACAACAACGCATCGCCGAGGAAGTGGCGTTCGGTGTCGATGTCATCGTGGAGAGCGCGGTGACCGGTGTGGGTATCGACCGGGTGCTGGCGAAGGTTCCGGCCGGCGTGACTGCAGCACTTCTCGGAAGCTCAGGGGTCGGTAAGTCCACGCTGGTTAACTGGCTGGTGGGCGAGGAGCTCCAAGAGACCGGTGCGGTGCGGGAGGCCGATGACAAGGGACGCCACGTGACGGTGGCGCGCGAGCTCGTGATCGTCCCCGGCGGGGGGGTCATCATCGACACGCCAGGGATGCGCGCGGTCGCCCTGTGGGAGGCTGCTAGCGGCATGATCGCTGCATTCCCCGAGATAGAGGCGCTCGCCGAGAAGTGCCGGTTCCGCGATTGCCAACACGAGAATGAGCCCGGTTGTGCCGTGATCGCTGCGGCGGCTGCAGGCGATCTGCCGCAGCGACGCCTCGACAGCTACCGCAAACTCACCGGCGAACTCGCCGAGCTCTCACGCCGCCAAGACGAGAAGGCATGGCGCGAGAAGGAGCAGGCTAGCAAGGTGATCAGCAAAGCCGCCAAGCGCTTCAACAAGAGCGAACCCAAACGCATGGGCCAGTAGGACGCCTCGCGCCTCATCCTTTCGGATGAAATTGCTCCGAAGCTGTCGCAATTCTGTCCCGGTGGGAATAGACTCGCATGCCGCTCTTCCCTCTGCCGGATGGAGGAGCTTGGGGCGACACGCATACCGGGGGGCATGCGGTCGGCATAGTGGGGGGTGGATACTGTGAAGCGGAGCGTCGTGTGGCTGCTGTTTGTCTGGATGACGCTGCTCACGGTCTGGATGGTGTTTCTGTCGGTGGGCGCGTTCGATCGGGCGCCTGCCTCGGTCGCCTACGCCGAGTCTTCTCGGAGGCTCGACGTGCGAGACCCGGTGGTGGTGCGCTTTGAGACCTACTCGGGAGGCGAGCGTCAGGAGCTGATGCCGCCCCAGACGATGCCACTGTGGGAGTACGTGCAGGGCGGGGACAGCGCTGTTCAAGACCGTCTCGAGGAGTTCGAGAAGGCGTTTGAGAAAGACCTTCACAAGAAGGACAGGTCTTTCCACCTGACTCACGAGCTGATCGACGGCAAGGAGTGGTGAGCGGCGGGGTAGATTCATAGTCACAGGACGCGCTATCCTCCAGCGTCCCATCTGGCGAACCCTGGGAGCTGCCCGATGCCCGAGACCGGCCCCGCACGCCCCCTGATCCGCCTCACGGACGTCGTCAAGACCTACGACACGGGTGAGGTGCCGTTCACGGCGCTCAAAGGCGTCAGCCTCGACGTGAACGCCGGCGAGTTCGTGGGGCTCATCGGCAAGTCGGGGTCGGGCAAGACCACGCTCATCAACATGATCACCGGCATCGATCATCCCACGTCGGGCAAGGTTGAGATCGGTGGCACGCCCGTGCACGGGCTCAACGAGAACAGACTCGCGATCTGGCGCGGCAAGACCGTAGGTGTCGTGTTCCAGTTCTTCCAGCTGCTGCCCACGCTTACCGTCATCGAGAACGTCATGTTGCCTATGGACTTCTGCAACGTGCACCGGGTCGAGGACCGGCCCGAGGTCGCGATGGAGCTTCTGCGCCAGATCGAGATGACCGACCAGGCCTACAAGCTCCCCTCGACGCTCTCGGGCGGGCAGCAGCAGCGCGTTGCGATCGCCCGGGCGCTCGCCAACGACCCGCCCATCATCGCGGCCGACGAGCCCACGGGCAATCTCGACTCCAAGACGGCGGACGCGGTCTTCTCGGCGTTCGAGGAGTTGGTGGCGGCGGGCAAGACCATCGTGATGGTGACGCACGACAACGACCTCGCGTCGCGGGTCACCCGAGCGCTGCACGTGGCCGACGGTGAGATTGTCGAGGACCGCAGGCGCTGGTTGGAGACCGAACTCGCCGAGGAAGAGGGCGCGTGATGCTCGCGCCGCGCTGGCGCAAGGTCGCGCGCGATTTCAGCAGCCACAAGGTACGCACCGCTCTCGTGGTGCTCTCGATTGCCGTGGGCGTGTTCGCCATCGCGGTGGTCATGGGCGGGCGGTCGATCCTGTTGCGCGAGTTCGATGTCGACTTCGCGGCGAGCGTGCCGCCCTCGGCCGAATTCGACACGAGCGGATTCGACCAGAGCGTGGCCGAGCGGATTGCCGAGCGCGAGGATGTGCGCGCGGCCGAGGGACGTCGCCGCGTGACGGTGCGTTACACCGATAACCCCGTGGCCGAGGGCGACTCGACGGCTGGCTGGGAGACGCTCAGGTTGTGGGCCATCCCCGAATTCGGCCGCGGTGGCGTCCAAAAGCTCGTGCGCGAGGAGTACACGTCGTGGCCTCCTCGGCCGGGCGGAGTGATCCTGGAGCGCAGCGCGCTTCAGCTCGAGCGGTTCTCGGTAGGAGATACGGTCACGGTCGAAGCGGCCAACGGAACGCGCACGGAGCTGCGCATCGAGGGGTTCGCCCACGATATCAACCAGGTACCGGCCCAGTTCGAGGGCGCGATCTCGGGGTTCATCTCGGTGGAGACGCTCGCGTTGCTCAAGGAGCCCTCGGAGTTCAACCACCTGGCCATCGTGCTCGATCCCACCATCTCGCGCTCGGCAGCCAGCCGGATAGCGGCCGACGTGCGCGATACGGATCTGGTGGCAGCAGGTGTTCGGACGCTCAGGCTGGCAGTCCCCGAGCCGGGGAGCCACTTTCTGGGCGACATCTTCAAGGCGGTATCGCTGCTTCTGCTCGCCATGGGAATCATGGCGTTGGCGCTGTCGGCATTCCTCGTGGTCACCACGGTACAGGCGATCATGGCCCAGCAGGTGCGTCAGGTGGGCATCATGAAGGCGATTGGCGGGCGGCAGACGCAGATAGCCTGGATGTATCTGGCGCTCGTGTTCGTCTACGGAGTGATCGCGGTGGCGATCGGGCTGCCGGTGGGGCTGTGGGTGGGTGCGTGGTTTGCGAACTACGCTGCGGGCATCCTGAACTTCAAGCTGGCGAGCGACTATCCGCCGCAGTGGGTCATCGGACTCGTGCTCGTGGTGGGCATCATCGTGCCGATACTGGCCGCTGCGGTGCCCGTCAGGCGCGGCTCGACGCTGCCGGTGGTTCGCGCGCTCGATGCGGCGGGGACCGGCGCGAAGTTCGGGCATGGGATGGTGGACCGAGCGCTGGGGATGATCCGTGGGCTGCCGCGCCCCGTGGCGCTGTCTCTGCGCAATACGTTCGTGCGCAAGGGGCGTCTCGTGCTCACGCTGATCACGCTGGTGCTCGCTTCGGCGGTGGTGATGGGGGTGTGGACGGTGCGCTCCTCGATGTTGCAGACCGTCGACGACATGGCCGCGTGGTGGAACTACGACGCGCAGGTGTTCATGGCGCGCCCCCAGCCGCGAGCACCGCTGGAACGAGAGGCCGCCCGCGTCGACGGGGTGGCTGCCGTCGAGACATGGCTTGACTCACAAGCCTCTCTGAAGCGCCCGGACGGCAGCGAGAACCAGGACCTCTACGCGCTGGGCGTGCCGGTTGACACGCGCTTCATCACCCCACAGCTGGTGGATGGTCGCTGGCTGGGGAAGGGCGCCAAAGACGAGCTGGTGATCAACACCGACGTCCTGCGCGACGAGCCGTACCTGCGGGTCAACGACGTGATGCGTCTCACCATCCGCGGCGAGGAGAAGGAGTGGCGCATCGTGGGCGTCGTCACCGGCCAGCTCATGGGCGCCGTGGCGTTCGTGGATCGTGACGCGCTCGACGCCGCTACGGGGGCGGGGGGCAACGTCACGCGACTGCTCGTGCAGGGTGAGGACCACAGCGCGGCCGGCCAGGACCGCATCGCCAGTAACCTCGAGCAACAGCTCGACGATGCCTCGCTCGCGATCTCAGGGTCGCAGACCCAGTTGGCACAGAAGGAGACGATCGCCAGCCAGTTGGGCATCCTTGTGACGTTTCTGGTGATCATGGCGGTGATTCTCGCCTCGGTGGGGGTGATCGGCCTCACCGGCACGATGACGATCAACGTACTCGAATCCACGCGCGAGATCGGCGTCATGCGCTCAATCGGGGCGAGCCACGCCTCGATCTTCGGCATCTACATCACCGAGGGGATCGTGATTGGCGTGATGGCCTGGGCGATCGGTGCCGTGCTGTCGTGGCCCTTCTCGGCATGGCTGGTGCGTGCGCTGGGTGACGCGATGGTGATACCGCTGTCGTACTCGTTCTCGTGGCTGGGCGTGGGGGTGTGGTTGGCCCTGGTGCTGGTGATCGCGACGATCGCGAGCCTGCTGCCCGCGTGGCGGGCGAGCCAGGTGTCGATTCGCGACGCGATCGCGTACGAGTAGGGGAGCGGGGCGCCTGCCGAGAAGCCCGCGACTCAGCCCAGCCGCACGCTGACACCCAGTGTCTCCGCGAGTCGTCGCACCACCCGCAGGGGCGCGTCCTCGTAGTCGCTCGCTTCCCACTGTGCGACCTGCGTCTCATTGACTCCCAGCAGTGCGGCGACCTCGGTGACGCGCATCCCGGTTGAGACGCGCGCCGCGACAAGCCAGCCTTCCCGGTCTTCTCGGCAGGTCTGTTCGTCACCGGGACGGGCGGTAGCCAGCGTACGGCCGTGGCCGCCCACGAGCAGCCACGCGGGCACTGCGCAGATGCGATCGTCGAGCACGCGCACCTCGTCGCCCAGGTAGGCGATGATCCCCCTGCGGAACCGCTCGCCCATGCTGTCGCGCAGGCCACGCAGGCCACGGGTGTCGTTCCAGCGCACCGTGCTCGAGGACTTGAGCTCGACTCCCACCAGCGACGTGCCCCGCTCCAGTAGCAAGTCGACTTCCGACCCGGCCGCCGTGCGCCAGAAGTGCATGGTGGACGCCGAGGCGGACAGCGACTCTATCGCGCTCAACTCGCTCAGCATCCACGTCTCGAACAGCTGCCCGGTCAAGCCAGCGCTCTGGGCAGCCGCCCATGAGTCGATCCGCATGACGTGAGCCGCCATCCCGCTGTCGCGTGCGAACAGCTTGGGCATCTTCACCAGCCGCTTGCCAAGATTCGCCGAGAAGGGCGCGATCGTGCGTGTCTGGTAGCCCAAGTCCAACAGGTCCAGGTAGCGGTTCACCGTGCGCTGGTCGAGTGCGGAATCGGCCGCAAGGTCGGCTCGGTTCAGCAGCCCCGAGGTTCTGAGCAACGCAAGGGAGTACAGGCGCCTGAAAGCGAGGAGGTCGTCGACGCGCCCCAACTGCCACAGGTCGCGCTCCACGAACGTCGACAGGTACGCCGAGTACCAGTTCCGCCGCGCCTCCAGCCCCATGCCGAGAACCCCCGGCATGCCCCCTTCGACCACCGCGTGGCACAACTGGTCACGCAGAATGTCGGGTGACACCGCTGGGGAGGACGGGAGCGCTGCGAGGAAAGCATCGGTTGTCGGGGCGGCGAACGCTTCCTCGATCGCAGTTGGCGCCGGCAGGCCCACCCGCTCCGAAAGCGTCAGTGGCGCAAGCTCCAGGTAGGCTGCTCGCCCTGCGAGGCTCTCGGACACGTCGCGCATCCGCAGCAGGTTCGCCGAGCCGGTGAGGAGGAACGCGCCAGGGCGTTCATCTCGGTCGACGGCGAGCTTGACCGAGCGCAGTATCTCGGGGGCCAGTTGGACCTCGTCGATCACGGTGGTGCCTTCGCTGCTCGCCGTGACGAGCCCCAGCGGGTCGGCGAGTGCCCTCTCGCGGACGTCGGGCTGATCGAGAGTGAGGTAGGTGCCGGGCCGCTCGCGAAGAACCGCTTTCGCCAGTGTGGACTTGCCCACCTGCCGCGGACCGGTGATCACGACGACGCGGAACTCGCCGAGGAGGCGGTTCACCACGCTCGTGAGGTGGCGGGGGAGCTGTGGATGTACGGCACTCATGCTAGTAATAATGACATGATGATGTCAGATTTACCAGCAAGAGTGACCGCCGGCGAAATGTGCTGCCCTCTCTGTGCGCTCCGGGTCAGTCGGTCTGCCCTACGTCAGCCACCGCGCCGCTCGTCGCCCACCGCATAGACCGCGATCGCCGACTCGTGCGGCACCGGACAGACGTGTTCGCACACCCCGCAGCCGATGCAGCGCTCCGCCACCACCTTGGGCCGACCCAGTGTCGCCTTGGCACCGCCGGGCATGGTGATCGCCACCGTGTCGATCTCGATGGCCTTGGGCGCCACGGGGCAGAGCTCTTGGCACACCAGGCAGGTGAGTCCGTCCGCGTACGGGATGCAGCGGTTCTCATCGATGTAGGCCCGGCCGATCACCGTGCGGCGCTTGACCGGCAGGGTGAGCGGTTGAATCGCCCCGGTGGGGCAGACCTTGCCGCACTCGTTGCACGACCACTCGCACTGCCCGGACTGGAAGTCCATCCGCGGCGTGAACACCCCCTCGGCACCGGCTTGGAACACCGCAGGCTGCAGCACGTTGGTGGGACACACCTTCAGGCACTGCCCGCAGCGGGAACAGAGCGCCACCAGATCGTCTTCGCCCCGGCCACCCGGCGGGCGAATCAAGCGCGCGTCACGCTGGGCCCGGCGCAGGCCGGTGAAGGTGAAGAAGCCGGCCGCGAGTGCGAGCGCTCCAGCGCCCAGCACGGTGCGGCGCGAAGGCTCGAAGTCCACCTTCCGAGGAGCCCCCAGCGCAATCGCGTCGACCGGGCACACATCCTCGCACTCGAGGCAGAGCTGGCAGCGGCTCGTATCGGTGGCGTGATACTCGTCGCGAATTGCATCCAGCGGACAGACGTCCTCGCAGCGGCCGCACGAGATGCACGTCTCGGCATCGACGGAGCGACCAAAGACCGCGAGTCGGCCGGTGAGCCCCAGCAGCG
>JBBREQ010000102.1:0-7449 GCA_038202795.1 Coriobacteriia bacterium
ACCTTCGGCGATTGCGAGGTGGCGCTCCAGCTTCCCGACGTAGTTGATAAGCGGGATGGTGACCAGCAGGTAGTAAACAGCTGCGACGACAAACGGCGTCAGGTTGCCCGTACGCGACACGATGGAGTTCGCGCGATACATCAGCTCGATGATGCCGAACGCCGAGAAGATCGCCGTGTCTTTGAAGAGCAGGATGAACTCGGAGGTCATCGTGGGAAGCACGCGCTTGACGGTCTGCGGGATGATGACGTACTGCATCGACTGCCGATACGTCATGCCCAACGAACTCGACGCCTCGAGCTGACCCTTGTGGATCGACTGGATGCCCGCACGGAAGATCTCGGCGAGGTACGCCGACGAGTTCAGTGCGAGGACGAAGACCGCCGTCGAGTAGTCGTTCACGCGGATTCCCGCGATGCGCAACCCGATGAAGAAGATTGCGATCTGGAGGAAGAGCGGCGTTCCTCGGATGACGTTGATGTACGCGCTGGCGAGCCAACGCACGATGAAGATCCTGGACATCTTGGCGAACGCGAGCGCGAGACCACCGGCGATCGCGAGCGGGAAGGCGAACAGGATCATGCTGATCGAGTAGAGCCATCCCCAGAACAACAGCGGAACGGCGACCGCGATCAGCTGCGGCTTGAAGAATAGGGCCGTAGGTTTGAAGCCGTTCCACCACTTCACCCACGCCTGCTGATCAAGTGCGCGAGAGATGATCTCCTCGCGCGGCGGCGTCTTGTAGGAGAACGTCAGGCCATCGGCAGTGCGCTCTTGACCGGCCGCCACGTAGCTGACGCCCAGCGGGTAGTCTCCGCCCTTGATGGGCGTCATGACCTCGAACATCTCGACGCGTAGCTCGGCGCCCGCCGGGACGCTTGGGGCGAAGACGAGCGTAAGCTGTTGACCGTCCACTGAGGTTCCGGCAGTAACTGGAATGCGTGTCATCCCGTCGAGGGTGACCACCTTGTTTCGTCCCTCGCCCAGATCGAAACCCTCCGGGTAGGTGAACGTGATGGAGTCCATCGGCGCATCAGAATCAACGAGGGCTTTGAACGTGAGCCGTGTAGGAACGCCTCCTGTCTCGGCCTTGATCGTGACCTTCGCGTCTTCGAGCGCGAACGCCGGGCCTGCGAGCGCACCCAGCAGCAGCACCGCCAGCAGTACCGCCAGCCCCAAAGTGGCGACCCGTCGAGTCCCTCTGCCCAGTACACGCATCCTCATGCATCCCGTCTTCCGATGTAGTAGAGGCCCCCGGCGTCTCGGCCGGGGGCCTCGGACCCTAGCTACTGCCGCACATTACCTGCTGCGGTACAGAAGCGTGAACGTACTAGTTCGCGGCGCCGAACCACTTCTCGTAGATGGCGTCGTACTCGCCGCTCTCCTTGACTTTGCCCATGGCCTCGTTGAAGGCCTTGAGGAGCTCCGGGTTGGACTTGCTGATGCCGAATCCGTACTGCTCGCCCGTCGGGATCTCCTTGACGATGGCGAGACCCTTGGACTCGTCCTTGACCAGTGCCGCGGTGACGGGCAGGTCGTTGACGACGGCGTCGACGTTGCCAGCCTGCAGGGCGGCAAGGGCGTCAGTGGCGGTCTTGAACTCGACGATTTTGGCGTCCTTGATGTTCTCTTTGGCCCAGTCAAGCCCGGTGGTGCCAGCCTGCGCGCCGATCTTCTTGCCCGTGAGCGAGCTCTCGTCCGTGAAGGCCGCGCCGGTCTTCATGGCGATCGACTGGTTCGAGTCGATGTAGGGATCCGAGAAGTCAATCTCCTGCTTGCGCTCGTCGGTGATGGTCATACCCGACGCGATGACATCGAACTTTCCACCGGCAACCAGCGTCGGGATGAGGGTGTCAAAGCCCTCCGGCTGGAACTTCGACTCGAGGCCCATCTCCTTGGCGATGGCCGCGAGAAGGTCGACGTCGAAGCCCTCGGCCACATCGCCGTTCATGGACTCAAACGGCGGGAACGAGGTGTCGGATCCGGCGATGATCGTACCCGGCTCGACGGTGGTGATTGTCGGCGCTGCGGGCTCCTCGGACGCCGGCGGCGTCGTGGGTGCAGGCTCCTGGGCAGCGCAACCAGCCAGAGCGAACAGGCTGAGCGCCAGCGCGAGCGCCAACAGGATCGATAGTGCACTTCGGTTCTTCAGCATCGTGCCTCCTCATACTCGTACGTGCGGACACGGCACCGAATCGATCGGCGCCCCCTCAACTACAGTGCATAATCATACACCTGTTCTGCAACTGCGAGAGCAGATCTGTGAGTATGCAAAGCTCACTAGTCTGTATGCAAAACGACCGTCCATTCGTGGTGGACGGTCGTTCTATGCAATACATTCCATCCAGCATACCTACGGAGTCGGCGTGGCTGGAACGCTCTCTGGGACGCTCAGCGCCGGAAGTCCCCCGACCCACTTGTTGCGGATGGAATCGAGGACTCCGTCGGAGGCGAGCTGATCGAGCGAGGTGCGCACCGCATCAGATAACGGCGCGTTCTGCTCAGCCACGGCGGCCGCCAAGGGCAGACCCGGCTCCAGTTGGCCGGCGAAGTGGACCTTGGGGAAGTCTCGGAGGATATAGGCACCCACGAGCGCATCACCGGCAACGACTTGGATGGTTCCGGTATCCACGGCCTCGATCGCGGCGCGTAGCGAGTCATAGACATCGACCGCATCGGGACCCATCTGATCTTGGAGTATCCAGAATGCGGCCGACTCCCTCTGCGCACCGACCTTCGTCGCGTTAAGTGTGTCGAGCGTGAGGGAAGGTTCGATCGAGGCGGTTCCCTCGGTAGCCACGAAGAAGGAGGGGGCATCTGTGATGTAGGTGCCCGACAGAGCGATTCCTGTCAGCCCACTGCCGGTGAACGGCACCGAGAGCACCACATCGGCGGTGCCTTGAGCCAGTGCGGTAGCAGCATCGGACGGCTTGACGTCGACATAGCTGACATCGAGACCGAGCTCATCGGCCATCGCGGCTGCCACGTCGATGTCGATACCGGCTTTTTTGCCTTGGTCGACACCAGCAAAGGGTGGCGTGGACAGATCGACGCCAACCACGAGTTTGCCTGCGGTCTTCACCGCCGGTGGCGCTACCTTAGGCTGCGCCTTCTCCTCGGGTGCCGGCGCGCATCCCGCAACGGCAACGAGCACCGCCGCGAGGCCGACGAGAGCGATCGTGCGAATGAAACGTGCCATCGTGCTCCTCCCCAATCAGCCGATGAGTGCTTCCGCCCGGCTGACCTGGTCTTTGGCCCCACACTCGCGTACGGGGGCTTCTGCTTGATGTTATCTCACTACCGACCCTCTCGCCCGAGACCGCGGTATGCGGTCATCGTCGGACGGTACGACTTACCCCTAAGACGCGCCATGCTCGCGCGATGACCCGGGGGCCACCGGCTTACGTGGGTCCTTTCGGCCGCGTCTACCATGGACTAAGGCGCTTTCGCGCCCGCAACCACAGACCCGGGCGGAAGCGAAGCGATTCTAGCACGCCGGGGCCGCTGGGCGTCACCACGCGCGCCCGACCACTGCCACGCGTACCTGTGAAGCTCCCGCTGTCAGAAGCGCGGCGGCGGCGGCATCCAGCGTGGCCCCGGTCGTCATCACATCATCCACGATCAGCACGTGGTTCGGAGGACTGCCCACAACGTCGAAACTGCCCTGGGCATGAGAGAGACGCGCGCTTCTGCTGAGCCGGCGCTGGTCCCACGCGCGTGGCCGGCCGAGCAGAGCCTCGACCGGGATGGCGCAGGCGCTACCCACCGGGTCGGCCAAGGCGCGACCGTGATCGAACCCACGGCGCTTGATCGCCGCCCGTGAGGGCGGAATCCACGTGACCGTCTCGGCCCATCCGGGCCATTCCTCGACCACCTTCTGCCCCACCATGCGGCCCAGGACCTCCCCCAGCCGGCGCTCGCCTGCATCCTTGTGCAGTACGATCGCCCGCGCCAGCGTCCCATCGAGTTCGCCCAGAGAGAGTGCGGCCTCGAAGGAGTACTGAACCGACCAGCACTCCGTGCAGATGAGCGAGCCCCAAGGCGCACCGCAGCGCGGACACGCCTGCGGAACCTGGATTCGAGGCAGCTCCTCATCGCACCGCTCGCACAGAAGGGCTCCCGGCAGCTCGCACCCGGCGCAGCGCGTGGGCGCGATCAGTTCGAGCAGTCCTTCGAGCAATCCCATGCGCGTCTCCGCCTCGCGCGCTACCGCAGCCTAGAATGCTGCCGCCTGAACCAACGGCAGCGTGACCGCCGAGGCGACCGTCGTCACGAAGATCGCAGCAGCGATGAACTCGGTATCCAGTCCGAACCGCTCCCCCACCACGTAGGTCAGCATCATCGCGGGCATGCCCGCTTGCAGTACCGCCACCTGAAATGCGACACCCGACAGCAGCAACGAGCCGAATCCCAGTGCGATCAGTGGCGCAACCAGCAACTTAAGCACCGCGAGCACACCCAGTGGCAGCGCTGAACGCGCAAGTGAGCGCGGTCGCAACGACAACCCCACCGACAGCATGATCAGAGGCGCGACAATGCTAGCGAGGAGTCCTAACCCATCGCTTACCATTTCTGGCATCGCCACCGGTCGAAGCACAAGGGCCACGACCAACGCGATCACTGCCGGAAACGTGACAAGCTCCCTGACCGGGTGTGGGTACTTCTCGTCGTGCTCCCCCAGCCGAGCCGCTACGGGCAGCCCGACGAGTACGAGCGCGAAGACCGTTCCGAAGATGTCCGAGAAGACAGCAACGGGCACCGCGGCCGCTCCAAGAAACGCCGCCGTGAGCGGATATCCCAGGTAACCGGTGTTGCCCAGTGCCGCCGCGATCAGGAACCCACCGGCTTGCCTCGACGTGAGTTTGAGCAGCCGCTGCGCGAGCACCGCGACGCCCAAGGTCACCAGGAATACCACCCAGCTCACCACGATGACACGCCACAGCGACGGACTGAGCCTCGCCCCGTGCACCGCGGTGAAAATGAATGCGGGCAGGCCGACATAGATGATGACTGTGTTCAGCGGGTGGGCGTCCTTCGCGCTCAGCAAACCGGACGCGCGCAGCAGCGCGCCAAGGGCCACGATTGCAGCGAGGATCAGAACCGTGGACGCAAGCGCGCCGGACGCCATCTCGCACTACCTTTCGAGATCGAGCTCGTGCATTCCCCCGCTGTTCATGCAGATGAGAGCGAGCGTCATCTCGAAAGACGGCTCGGGCCGAATGACCCCCCGCTCCGTGATGAACGCGGTGATGAGTTCTCCAGGCGTCACATCGAACGCGGGGTTGTAGATGTCGATGCCCGGGGGCGTCATCTTGAACCAAGCGTCGAAGCTGTACGCGCCTCCCTTTCGCTCGAGCACCATCTGGTGGCCCTTCGTGAGCGGCACCTGATACGCCCCGTTGGCCGTGAGCAGGTCGAAGGCCCGCGATGCGTCCGGGCTGTCCGGCTCGAAGAAACCCGAGACGGTGAAGCCCTCGAGCTCGCGTGGGTCACGCTCTTCGATGATGATCTGAGAGCCGTCACCCATGGTGAGGTCGACTGTGGAGGTCGGCGCAGCGACGTAGAAAGGAATCCCGTGCTCTTTGCAGAGCACCGCGAGTCCGTACGTGCCAATCTTGTTCGCCGTGTCGCCGTTGGCACAGATCCGGTCAGCCCCCACGATCACGGCATCGACCCAGCCATTGCGCATGACGCTGGCCGCCATGTTGTCAGCGATGAGCGCCGAAGGAACACCCGCTACCCTGAGCTCCCAGGCGGTCAGCCGCCCACCCTGGTTGACCGGGCGAGTCTCATCGACCCAGACGTGCTCGATCTTGCCCTGCTCGTGCGCGGTGAACACGACGCCGAGCGCTGTGCCGAAATAGGCGGTAGCCAGCGAGCCGGCGTTGCAGTGCGTCAGCACCTTGCAGTTCTCGGGGAGCAGCGCAGCCCCGAACTCACCGAGACTGCGATTGCGCGCTTCGTCCTCCTCGGCCATGTTGAGCGCTTCTTGTAGCAGGAGGGCGCGCAGCTCGGGGAGCGGGAGTTCCGAGTTTCCGAAGGCGATCGAGCGCATCCGGCTCGCACCCCAGAACAGGTTCACGGCAGTGGGGCGTGTGGCCATGATCTCGTCGGCGACCTCGACCAAGCGATTGAGATACTCGTTCACTTCGTCGATCTCGGCGCCCTCGGTCTCGCTCCACAGCGCGATGCCGAATGCGGCCGCCACGCCAAGCGCCGGCGCCCCTCGGACCGCCAGCGACTTGATGGCCATGCACACGCCGTCGTAGGTGTTGCAGCGGAGCACATCGCCTTGGAGCGGCAGACGCGTCTGGTCGATCATGAAGACCGCCACGCCGCCGTCTTCAGTCGCGTCCCACCACAGAGTCCTTGGAATGTCGCTGATCGCCATCGCCTGTTCCTCCGTGTGAAGCGGAGCCGAATGCAGCGCATAGCATACCCCAAGTATCGCTGAGTGCAGCGGTGAGAGAACGTCCGTTGTGCCTCGACAAGCACCTGCTGCCAGCCAACGCCTGATGGGAACGGCGCGCTCGAAACGTGTAGACGGGTAGGCGGCCTTTGGGGGAGCTATAGATCATCGGGACTTCCATAGCGGGGCGCTCATCCAATAACCTGGGGGGTGTGAGTTCGCCGCTCATCGGCGACATCGAAAGGCGAGTCCATGCACTGCAAGTCGATCACTATGTTCGGAGCTGGGTACGCCGGTCTCGTGACTGGTGCCTGCCTCGCGAAGTCGGGCCACCATGATCACCATCGTGGACACCAATCCGGCCCTGATAGAAGCGCTCAAGGCCGGGCACTCGCCTATTCACGAGCCTGGTTTCGAGCTGCTGATTACAGACGGTCTTCGCCTCGAAACATTGGAATTCGTTTCCAGTGCCACCGATGAGTTCGAGTTCGGAGATTTCTTGTACGTTGCTGTTGGCACGCCAACCACGTACGGGGGCGCCGCCCCACTGCCCGCTTTGAACCAGCCCGACCGTCCGACGAGCTGAGTATTCGGCCCACGTCTCTGGACCAACACTCTTGTCGACGACCACACGAGGGCAGTAGCTACTGAGTGAAACGCCCCGGGTTCCACGTCGGCTCGATTATGTGGAAGCCACGGTCTCCCGGGCGACCTCCTGATTGTACTGCCCGAGCACTTGCAGGGGTGCCTGCCGTCTCGTGACCCCGTTCTTCATCGTCGTGAGTCTGCGGTGCCGGCGCCGGGCTTTGTACCAACCGATGTAGGTCACGAGCGCGAGTTCGAGGTCGAGTCTGGTCCTCCATGTGTAGCGTTTGGTGAGCTCGCGTTTCAGCGTCGACATGATGCTTTCCGCCATCGCATTGTCCAAGGCGGTGCCCGTACGCCCGCGGCTCGGGGCGATGCCGGCCCTCTTCAGCCGCTCGGTGTATTCGTAGGACGTGTACTGGCTCCCGTTATCGGAATGTGCGATCAGCCCACCC
>JBBREQ010000103.1:0-7444 GCA_038202795.1 Coriobacteriia bacterium
GAAGTGAGGGGCAGATTGCCCACGTGTTACTCACCCGTTCGCCACTCTATACACCCCCGAAGGGGCTTTAATCGTTCGACTTGCATGTGTTAAGCACGCCGCCAGCGTTCATCCTGAGCCAGGATCAAACTCTCCGTGGAAACTTTCACAGACCGAGGTCTGCGTTTCACGAAAGTAGATCCGGTTCTATCCGGAGTGGTCCACCTACAGCACACGAAGTGATGCGGTTTGGACCGAAAATGTCATTCGGTTTGGTCTTTTAATCGACCCTCTCGATTGACGGGGTTCATTTCTTGGCTTGTCACAGTATCCGGTTTTCAAGGTTCAAGCTGCGGCGGATAGACCCATTACCCTGCGGTTTTTACCCGCCGCGTGCCGCCTGTGCGTTCTTGGCGGCGAGGAGATACATTAGCGACTCTCCCAGAGTGTGTCAACAGGTTCTCGGAAGATTTCCGCGAATACTCCGCGGCCATCCCGGTCTCCTCCGAGAGGCCCTAATCGGACCCCCCGCGGCCATCCCCCTACTCGAGGGCGCCAGCGGCACGAAGGCGTACTTTACACGTACTATCCGGCAGTGGCAAGCACCAGTTCTGAGCGACTGCAGGGCATTGTTTATACCCGATCCAGACGGCACGCAACCGCGGCGGACGCGAACTTGCACGGCGCAGGTCAGCCCCAGACGATCAGGAGCCGGAAACGGGCCGCGCGAAGCGACGCTTGCCCACCTGAATGATCTTGTCCTGCACCTGTGCTCGCGCGTGGTTATAGTGGCGCGGCTCAACCGCTCGGCCGTCGATCTTGACGCCGCCCCCATCGATCAACCTGCGCCCCTCTGAGGCAGACGAAGCGAGCCCGAGTGCGTTGAGCAGCCAAGGAAGATGAACCTCGTCGGTCAGCTCCACAGCGATCTGCGCCACATCCTCAGGAGCCTGGTGCTGCTTGAACACCCGATCGAACGCGACCTCAGCATCCTCGGCGGCCCCCTCAGGGTGATAGGTGGCCACTACCTCGCGGGCGAGGCGGCGCTTGAGCGCATTGGGGTGCAGGCTCCCGGCGCCCAGCTCGGCCTCAAGTGCATCGACCTCGTCAACCGGCAGCGCGGTACACAGGCGAAAGTACTTGGTCATGAGCGCGTCGGGTATCGACATGACCTTGCCGAACATGTCGTCGGGTTCATCGGTCAATCCGATGTAGTTGCCGTACGACTTGCTCATCTTCTGAACGCCGTCCGTACCCTCGAGCAGCGGGAGCGTCAGTGCGACCTGCGGCTCCATACCCGACTTCTCCATGAGTTCGCGTCCCGCCAACAGGTTGAACAGTTGGTCGGTACCACCTAGCTCGATGTCCGAGTTGATCGCAACCGAGTCGTAGGCCTGCATCACCGGATAGAGGAACTCGTGCAGCGATATCGGCTTGTTCTCGGAGTAGCGCTTCGAGAAATCGTCGCGCTCAAGAATGCGCGCCACAGTGAACTGGCTCGTGAGTTTGAGGATCATCTCGAAGTCGATCTCTCCGAGCCACTCGGAGTTGCGGCGCAGTTCAGTCTTCTCGGCATCGAGGATCTTGAAGGCTTGCTCGATGTAGGTCTCGGCGTTGGCCTCGATAGCCTCGAGTGTGAGTGGCGGCCGCGTGGAGTTGCGTCCTGACGGATCGCCGATGAGCGCGGTGAAGTCGCCGATGATGAGCACGACGGTGTGCCCCATATCCTGGAGCTGCCTCAACTTGCGTAGGGGTACCGCATGGCCAAGGTGCAGGTCGGGGGCCGTGGGATCGACCCCGAGCTTAGCCCGCAACGGTATGCCGCGGTCAAGCTTCTTGGTGAGGCCCGCCAGGGGAACCACATCGGCGATACCACTCTTGATGACGTGCAGCTGCTCGCTCGCTGGAAGCACCGGGAATCCTCCTCGGGTGGTTGAAGCACACCGGTAACGGGGTGGCGACAAGCGCCTCAGCCAGCGGTCGTGGCGTGCGGTTTGCGTGTCATACTAGCAGAAGCGGGTGGCCCCAAGACGTGCAGCCGCCCTTAGGTCCCGTGCCTGTGCCTGTCATGGCAATCACTGCTACGCCACCTGATCGCACACGAGGAAGCAGTACATGTCTCAACGCCGTTCGAAGGGCAATCCCAGCACTCCTCCTCCCCGCCGCCGGTCGTCGCAGGCCCGTGGCGCGCAGGGCGAATCCGCGGGTCGGCGCATCGCCGGCCCCTCGGCCCAGCGCCCGGCTCCCCAGAGGACGGCGGCCCGCAAACCCACGGGTCAGCAGTCGGCGCAGCCGGGCCGTCTCTCCCGCGTGATGCGTGGAATCGCGCTCTTCCTCGTCGTTCTCGTGATCGCTGTGGGCATCACCGGCTGCGCGGTCTACACGTCTATGACCAAGCAACTTCCTGACCCCGACATTTCCAACGCTCGGGGCCGGGACCAAACAACCTACCTCTACGACCGCAACGGCAAGGTCCTCGTGCGGCTCTACGCCGAGGAAAACCGCATCGACGTCCCCTTAAGCGACATGCCCATGCACCTGCGCCAAGCGGTCATCGCCACAGAGGACCAGCGATTCTACGAGCACTCCGGCGTCGATCCTCTGGGAATCGCCCGCGCGCTGGCGACCGATATCGCGCAGCGCTCCAAGGCCCAAGGCGGTTCGACGATCACCCAGCAGTACGTCAAGCAGGCGTTCGTGACATCCGAGAAGACGCTGAAGCGCAAGCTGCAGGAAGCGATTCTCGCTCGGCGCGTCGAGCGGCGCTACACCAAGGACCAGATACTGGAGCGCTACCTCAATACGATCTACTTCGGCCACGGCTCCTACGGCGTCGATGCAGCAGCTCGAACGTACTTCGGGCACGGTGCCCGCAAGCTGACGTTGGCAGAGTCGGCGATGATCGCCGGCGTCATCAAATCACCCGGCCGCTACTCGCCCTACCTTGAGCCCGAGAACGCCGAGGAGCGCCGCGCCACCGTGCTGGCCCAGATGCTCAGCGAGGGCTACATCGACCAAGCGGCCCACGACCAGGCGGTTGCCTCTCCCATCGAACTCGAGGGCATCAAGGCCCGATCGGCGCGCGCTCCGTACTTCGTCGAGTGGATCAAGGAGCAGCTGATAGCGAAGTTCGGCGAACGACAGGTGTATCGAGGTGGATTGCGTGTTCGCACCACGCTGGACCCCGCGGCGCAGAAGGCCGCCGAGAAGGCGATCGGATCCACGCTCGACAAGAAGAACGACCCCTCTGCGGCGTTGGTGGCACTCAAGCCGGGCACCGGCGAGATCCTGGCGATGGTGGGCGGACGCGACTTCGCCGAGCAGCAGTTCAATGTCGCAGTGCAAGGACGCCGCCAGCCCGGGTCCTCGTTCAAACCGTTCGTGCTGGCAACAGCCCTCGAGGAAGGAATCAGCCCTGAGGAGTCCTACAAGAGCGGTCCTGTGAAGCTGAAGGTGGGCAATCAGACTTGGAGCGTCACCGGCGCGCACAGCGGATCTGCCAAGTCGATGCGACTACGCCCCGCTACGGAGCAGTCAGTGAACTCCGTGTTCGCTCAACTCATCCTTGAGGTGGGCGCCGACAAGGTCGTGAAGACCGCCAGAGCGCTCGGGATTCAAGAGGACATCGAGCCCGTTCCGGCAATCGCGCTGGGAGGATTGAAGAACGGCGTCTCACCGCTTGACATGGCAACCGCTTATGCGACGCTTGCGGCCGGCGGAACGAAGGCTGCGCCGTATGCCATCGCGTCTGTCAAGGGACCCGACGGGCGCGTCCTGTTTGAGGGCAAGCCGAAGACCGGCAAGGCAATCGACCCGGCCGTTGCGTACTTGACCACCGACATCCTGACGGGCGTCATCAAGCGCGGCACCGGTCGAGCGGCAGCGATCGGCCGTCCGGCGGCGGGCAAGACCGGTACGACCCAGGAGTATCGCGACGCCTGGTTCGTTGGCTACACCCCGGATGTCTCCACAGCGGTGTGGGTGGGCTACCCGGATGCGCAAAGGGCGATGAACTCGGTGCACGGCATCAAGGTCACCGGAGGCTCTTTCCCGGCGCAGATATGGGCCCAGTTCATGCGCGCGGCCCATACCGGAATAGATGAACACGGGTTCAAGCGCCCGGACGGTCTGAGCCGCGTCACTGTCTGTTCTCAGACCGGTGGACTGACCACGGAGTTCTGCCCCAAGCCTCTCAGTGCACTCATGCTGTCTCAGTACCGGCCCAAGGAATGCACGGTGCACACCATGCCCGTCGAGATCGCAGTTCCGGAGCTCGTGGGTCTAACCAAGTCAGACGCGCTCGCACGGCTCGCAAAGCTCAAGCTCAAAGCGATCGTGAACGAGGGGCCGGTCTCCGGAGTCGCGGCCGGCATGGTGGCTGCGCAGGATCCACCCCCCGGCACCAAGGCCGACGTTGGCGCTACTGTGACGATCGTGGTCGCTACCGGCGACGCTGGCAATCAACCCCCGGTCGCTTCCTTCTCGGTCGGGGGCAATCCGACTGCAGGAAAGAAGACGCGGCTCGACGGCGGCGGTTCGGCCGACGACACGGGAATCACGACCTACTACTGGGAGTTCGGCGACGGCCAGACGGGTGAAGGCAAGAAGGCCACGCATGTGTGGACGGCGCCCGGCTCCTACGAGGTGACCCTGTGGGTCACCGATGAGGCCGACAAACAGGGATCCACCACTCGTGTGGTCGTGGTCCGCTAGTCACTGAGCCTACTTCACACCGCGATAGAAGTGGCCCGCCGTCACCGTGCCCTTCTCGGGAGTGACGGGGACGCGGCCTGCCAGCGTGTCTTGGAGTGCCTGTCTGACGCGGGCGACCCATGACGCGGCGGTATTGGCGGGCACCGTTTCCAGATCGAGCCTGAGCGCCGCGACGCCACACCCGAGAAGCTCCGGCAACGCGGCCGTAAGATCGAGAGGAACCGCGTTGTAGAGATGGCTGCGGCCTGTGGGGTCGGTGATGACGGGGAGCTCGTAGCCCTTGCGGTCGCGCAGGAAACGCGGCTTCGACCTTCGGTTACAGCTCTCGCAACCCTGCTTGCACAGGCCCTCGGACATGAGAATGCAGTGCTCGGTGACCATCAGCTCCTGCCGGCCCGACACTGCTACCCCCACTGGCACGACACTCTCGGAAGCCACCGCCTTGATCTGCCTCGATGAGAGCTCGGGCGAGAGCCACACGAACGAAGCACCCAGATCAGCGAGCTCGGCTACCGCGTGCGCATTCATCGCATTCAAGGACCAGTGCGCCTCCACTTCAACGCCCAGCGCTGCTGCCTCATCGAGCAGGCCGAGCGTGCCCGCCAAGACGCGCGGTGCGCCGCTGGCTTTCTCGAGGTAGGCGCGCGCTTCACGATCGTGAGCGATTCTGGGCAGGTACGGGACCACGCCCCGCGGAATCGGACCGCCGTCCAGTTCCCATGCGGGCACGTAGGCGGACTCACAGCCGGCCTGGATGACCGCCCGAGCGGCAGCCACCGTCGAGACGGCTGCAACCAGCCGAGGGGCGGGCGAGGACTCTTTGAACGGGCGCGCCAAGTACGGCAGAGCGGGCGCCTGACGCTCCCGGCCAGCCCACGCCGCCAACAGCGAACTCTCGTAGGCATCGAGGGCTTCTCGGCGAACACGGTGCAAAACCGAGAAACCGATACCCGCATCCGGCGAAAGGGAGACGTCCCACGACCCTGGACGATACGGAGTCCCACCAAGGCGGCCCACGTGCTCGATGACGTCGTCCATGCTCACCGGTCGAGTGCGTGCGACTTCGACGACCGGGCCCGTCGATGCGCCCGAGCGTCCCTGCCCATCAACGACTCCGATCTCGACGGCCTCCCCTACGACAAGCTTCACCGAGAAGGTCAGGTCGAAGCCCTCGACCGGCTCACGTCCGGAGTACATCCTCTGCGCTGCTGAGGACAGCGCGGCGTTGCGGACGCGGAAGACACGATCTCCCTTGCCTACCGGTTGTTCGGTGGAGATGACGACCTTGGTCTTGCTGGGGGCCGAGCGGTGCGTGCCGCCACCGTGGGTCATCGGACCGACCTTCTGTGCGAACCTCCCGCGGGAGGTCCATACCTCGATGGTGTCTTCGGAGTCGAGTGCCTCGTCGAGGGCGACCGTCGCCTTTCCCTCACCCAGGGACACTACGCGGCCCACCGGCACGCCCCGGTTGTTGGGCCGTGTGTAGCTCATCATCGCGTTTCCGCGTTCATGGGTCAGATAGGCGGTCGTGAAGCCGCGCGAGAACGCCTCGCTCAAAGTGGCGAGCTCCCCTTCTCGGACCACGAACTCCTCGCCCTGTTGGGATGCCCTGTCCAATGCGGAGCGGTAGACGCCCGTGACAAGTGCGACGTAGTCGGCGCTCTTCATGCGACCCTCGATCTTGAGGGCCGCAGCTCCCGTCTCTATCAGTCGCGGCAGAAGCGTGAGACCCGCAAGGTCCTTGGGCGAGAGCAGGTGCGCGCCCGGAGTGGCAACCACGGCCCCGCGCTCGTCGAGCAGCTCGTAGGTGAGCCGGCACGGCTGCGCGCACTGACCGCGATTCGCCGAGCGCCCACCCACCATTGACGAGAACAGGCACTGCCCCGAATAGCAAACACACAGGGCACCGTGTACGAACGACTCGACCTCGACTCCGGCCTCACGCCCCGCATCGACCAGATCGGTGATGTGCGTAAGGGATGTCTCGCGTGCGAGAGTCACCCGCGAGACCCCGCGTCTAGCGAGAACCCGCACGGTGCCCGAGCTGTGCGTATCGAACTGAGTTGAGGCGTGCACCCGTACGTGCGGAAGAGACTCCCGCACCGAGCGCAGGAGCCCCAGATCCTGCACGATGACCGCGTCGACCCCCGCTGCCCAGGCCGTGTCCACGAGATCCAGCGCCTCATCAAGCTCATCAGGCAGCACGAGGACGTTGACCGTGAGGTAGGTCCTCACTGCGCGGATGTGGGCGAACCTGCAGACATCCGGCAACGTCTCAAGGGTGAAGTTCTCTGCACCACGACGGGCGTTGAGCTGCTCAACGCCCAAGTAGACCGCATCAGCGCCCGAGCCAACGGCGGCTCGGAGGGCTTCCATGCCGCCCGCAGGTGCAAGCAGTTCAGGCGTGTGCGTTGTCGTTCGAGTCATAGGATGTGTCCTCGCAGAGGAACGGCTAGGTGACGGCTTCGACGCCGATGGCATGTGTTTCGCCGCAATAGGCGACAATGTAACATCAATAGACCTCGGTCAATCGGAGAGAGATGTCGGCTCGACGCAGAAAGATCCGCAAGAAGCAGGGTGGCCGCGGCGGCATCATCGCCCTGCAGCTCCTCGCTGTGCTGCTCGTATTCGTGATCGCGCTTGCGGGCACGGGTGCCTTGGTCGCCGGCGCCACGGTGAGCAAGTGGCTTAAGGATCTGCCCGACTACAACAAGCCAGGCGCGTTCGATGTGGCACAGGCGACGAGGATCTA
>JBBREQ010000104.1:0-7393 GCA_038202795.1 Coriobacteriia bacterium
CGGCTCACCGAACGCCTCGACCGCCCCGACAAGCACTGGAAGTACAACCCGGGCGACGTCGATGAACGGATGCTCTGGAACGACTACCAGGCGGCTTACCAGCTCGCCATCGAGCGCACGGATGCCGATCATGCCCCCTGGCACGTCGTGCCTGCGAACCACAAGTGGTACGCGCGTCTCGCGGTGCAGACCCTGGTGCTGAATGCGCTCGAGACCATCGACCCGCAGTGGCCGCCCGCCGACTTTGACGTCGAGGTTGAGAAGAGACGGCTCGCCGCGAGCTAGTGCTCCTGCGCACCCGCAGCGCCCCTGCCCAGTCCTCAGAAAAGGTGCCCTGCCGAAGCTTCGGCATCGATCAGTTCTTGATAGAGCCTCTCCGTCGCGATGCGAATGCGGTCGGTGACATCGGTGAGCTTCAGTTGGGCAAGCAGATCGAGCAGGGCAGACTGGTCAAGGGCCATCGTGTTGTGCCCTTCGCGTGAGTAGCTTTCGTCGGTTCTCACTAACCATCCCTCGGCGGCTTTTCACGTCGTCGTAGCGACGCTCAGCAGCCGGAAATTACACCACTCCCAGGGACGTGACCGTCAAGACGCATCCCGACGCACCCCGAAAAAGATTTATCCTCACGGTACAAAGTAGCGAGTAACTAGGGCCTGGTTGGCCGGTGAGCATGAGACCGACCGTGTACATGAATCGAGAAAATGACAAAAATCTTGGCAAACGAACCAGAAGTGGTCTCCACAACTGGTACTGTCTGTCGTCGTCAGTTTTATCGGGTCGTCCACTCGCGGCACGCTGACATATTTACCATAAGGATCGTCCATGAAGCTCGCCCTTTCTGCTCCCGTTGTCGTGACAGCCGTCATCGTCCTTTCCTTTCTCGGCGTCGCCGGCGCAGCGAGTGCAGCGACTCCTGGCGTAACGTATGTCGTCGCCGCTGACGTCACTGAGGGTGCGGTCTTCGGCCAAGACGGCTGGGGCAACACTGGTGTTGGCCCGGTTTCCAGCAACACGGGTGGCCTTGCGTTGCCTGTAAACGCTGAGCTCGCTTTTGGCATGAACCCAACTCTCCCGGTTGACACAGGGACAGCCCTCGTCGACTTTGCAAGCGGCACATACTTCGGCTCTTCTGACGTCCCGAGTTTTCAGGCGTTGATCAGCTACCGAGACTCGATCGGTAACCAGCTGCAGTTTTACGCGCAGACTCGCACCGGAGACTTCAACGCGGCGATTTTATGGGAGACGAACACGGCTGTGGGTAGTTACCTAGCATATGAGCAGCACACCCTTGCTGAGTTTGATACGCAACTTGCTGGCGACGTCAACTTCGCCGGCGGGTATATCGAAGGAGCGTCGGCCTTCAACTCAGGGTTTGGACCGCACAACGTCACTGACTTCAGGGTGAATGGCGTGCAGTACATCTTCACGCCGCAGCCTGTTTTCACCGCGCCGACGACGATTACGCCTGAAGCTTTCGACAGCACAGGCTTCACGGTCACCACGAGCGGATTCTTGCCAAACGAGAGCGGTATTCTTCTCTTCGTCACCGGGCCAAGCTTTCCCAGTAGTCAGCTGCTCGCCTCCGCCACTGCAGACGCGAATGGCGTTGCTACCTACACGTATTTCGCGCCCAGCTCCGAGTTGGGGAACTACCAGTTCGTCTTTGACGGCATTGTACCCAACAGCCAGTTCTTCGATTTCAGCGTCGTCGCGTCGTCCCTCGCCGCTACCGGTAGCGACGCTATACCGCCGCTCGCCGTGGGCTCAGCCCTGCTCCTTCTCGGGCTCGCCTTCGTTGTCGGAGCCAACCGTCGCCGAGTTACTCAGTAGCACACTCAGCCGCAGACCATGCGGGCTCCGCGGCACTGTTCACATAAGACAGTTCACATGACACAGTGCGTATGTCACACGTGGCGATGTAGCGATTTTCTGTTCACGGTTCATCGGCGTCTGGGCCGACGATAGAAGGTACCCTCGTAGGCGAACTCGAAGCGAAAAGCCTGTCGTGGAATCGGCCTCGACCTTGACGACGGCTCCGGCGTCCCGTGGCCAGAAGCCCGCGGCCCAGCATGGCTCATCGATCTTGGCGCGCACGACGGTTCCGTCGGCCTTGCGCGCATCGGCTGCCTATTTTCGTGTAGGCGTGAGGCCATCACCGGAGACCTTCTTGATGTTGACAAGCACGATGGTAGCCACGGCGGGCTCCCACTCCTTCTTTTCCATACCAAACATGGTGTCAGTATGTTGCGTCGCGGTATTTGGGGTGTAGCGACTACGCCCGTAGGTGAAGCAGCACGGCTCGCACCCGACGGTGCCCATCATCGTGTGCGAGCTCGAGTTTGCTGAAGATGTTGCCGATGTGTTTGGCGATGGCCGCTTCAGACACACTGAGGATTGCAGCGATCTCTCTATTCGTCCTACCCTCGGCCATCCTCGCCAACACCTCCCGCTCCCGCGGGGTCAACCGCGCGAGCGGACCGGCGTCTGTCGACCGGGTGACAAGATGCCGAATCACGTCGGGGTCGATCACAATTCCGCCCGCCGCGACGGCCTGTACCGACTGCATGAAGTCGGTGACCCTGCCGACTCGGTCTTTCAGCAGATAACCGACACCGCCAGTGCCGCTATCGAGCAGCTGCGTTGCGTAGGCATCCGCAATGTACTGAGAGAGGACAAGCACGGGTAGTTCCGGGTATCGGTGCCTCAACTGCACCGCAGTCCTCAGACCGTCATCTGTGTTATCTGGCGGCATGCGAACATCGGTGATGACGATGTGCGGGGCACGACCGGCCGTGATCGCTCGTTCGACGGCCTCAACGAGGCTGAGTGCATCCGGAACAGCGTCGGTGACGGTGTGCCCGAATCGCTCGAACAGGCCGACGAGACCCTCGCGCAAGAGGGCCGAATCCTCGGCCAGCACAATTCTCATAGCTGTTTGTTGCACGCCCGACTCAACCCTCCTGCGAAGGCGTGACAGGGAGCCTCAATCGCAGTTCGGTAGGGCCGCCGGATGGGCTAGTGATTGCGAGACTCCCGCCCAGCATCTCCGCGCGCTCCCGAAGACCGGTGAGACCGGATCCGCCGCCAGGGTCAGCGCCACCGATGCCGTCGTCGACTATCGACAGCGTGAAATCGTCGCCTGGCCGACGAGCCGATATGGTCACGACGCTCGCCTTACCGTGCCGCACAACGTTGGTGAGCGCTTCGCTCACCGTCAGATACGCTGACGCCTCAAGCGCGACCGGGAGCCTCGCATCAAGATCAAGATCGAGGTCTACCGTCAACGGCAACCTGCCCACGAGTTCATCGATCGCCGCCGCCAGTCCGTGATCGAGCAGAACCTGCGGATGGATGCCCCGCACTGTATCTCGAAGGCTGCTAAGCGCTGATTCCACCTGGTCGTGAGCCTTGCCGACGACGGAGCGTGCGGCACCAACCTCGACACCACGCTGCGCGAGGGCATCCAATTCGAGGGATGCGATGCCCAAGCTCAACGACAGAGCGACCAGTTGTTGCTGGGCACCATCATGCAGATCCCGCTCAATACGCCGGCGTTCTCCTTCGAAAGCGCGCACGAGAGACTTTCTTGACACCATCAACCGTGCAACCTGGCCCTCCAACTCCTCCTGGCGGGGCGACAGCAGTGCCAGTGCCAGCGAGGCCTGTGCTAGTGCGAACAAGGTATTTACGTAGGTCAAGACGAGCACCACGCCCAGCGCCACCAACGCAAGGAGAACCAGCTCGGGGGTGCCGGTCGCAACCCACGAGACATTGAGGAACGAGAGCTCGACGCGCGGTGACATACCCAGCAACGCCCAGAGCGGTGTCGCCACGGCCGTCGCGAGGAGAAGAAGGGGCACAAGGGTGAGCAAACCGAGCACGATGGAGACAACGAGATGGCCGAGCTCACGCCATGTGACAGGTTCGCCGAGCCGAATAACAAGCCACTCGGCGCGACGATCCCAGCCCAGCCGAATATGGGCTGAGCCGATCCGAGGGAAGCCGAGGAGGCTTACCCGCCAACGCTCGACCCGCGCGAAGAGTACGCCCCAGAGTGGCGCAACCAAAAAGGTTACTGCGAGTAGCAGCAGGGCTACAAACGCGATCACCACGCTGAAGGCAAGATAGATAACCGCGCGCCACGGCCACGCCGAGAGCAGAAAAGACCACGGCGCCTGGCGAATCGCGACCCAGGCATCCGTCGCCGGGGTTCGGTTCATGTCGCGAGACTACGGGATTTGGTCGTCACACAGAATGCTTGGCGCTGAAAGGTAGTGCTGGCACTACCTGAGGTCTCCACCAGGCACCCGTGACATCGCCGCAGCAACGCACTGGACTATACCCATGGCCCTCATCGAAGCCCGTGACCTCACAAAAACATTCCCAGGCGCTACCCGGCGCGCGGAGCGCATCGCCGTGCTTGGCGGCATCTGCCTCACGGTGGAGGCCGGCGAGATGGTCGCCATTGTTGGCCCGAGCGGGTCGGGCAAATCTACCCTTCTCTACTGTCTCTCCGGCCTCGAGGCAGTCAGCTCGGGTTCGGTGAGGCTGATGAACGAAGAGCTCACTCAGCTACGTCGCGCTGACCTCGCCCGCCTGCGACGAGATCGCATCGGGTTCGTTTTTCAATCCTTCAATCTAATTCCCTCCCTGAGCGCTCGAGAAAACGTGGCGCTGTCTGGGCGATTGGCCGAACGCAAGATCGAGCGAAGTGACGTTGACCTCGCTCTCGCCGAGGTGGGCCTCAGCGACCGGGCCCGGCACTTGCCAGGCGCACTCTCTGGGGGCCAACAGCAAAGGGTAGCTATTGCGCGGATCCTTGCCACGAACCCCGACATCGTGTTCGCGGACGAGCCGACAGGGTCGCTCGATACGGTCGCGGGGCGCGAAGTGCTCAATCTGCTTCGGAAGGCTGCCGACGGAACTCGCTCGGTCGTGATGGTTACGCATGATCTTGATGCTGCAGCAGGAGCGGATCGCGTGCTCGTCCTTCGGGACGGCCTTATCCACCGCGAACTTCTCGCTCCCTCCGCTGAAGAGGTCTTCGCCGCTATCACCCAGACGAGAAGTGGAGCACAGGCATGATCCGCTTAGTCTTTGCCGACCTCGCGGCCAACGCACGCATCTGGCTCGGCATCCTCATCGTCACCGTGGCGACCGGCGCGATCGGGGCGTTCAGTGCCGCTCTGATTGAAACCGGTGTGATGCTGGGCGGCAAAATCCTTGAGCTCCTCATCGGGCTCAGCAGCTCGGTCATCTTGCTGACCGGCATTGCGGCCCTCGTCGTACTCGGCTCCATAGCGAACCTGACCGTGTCGTTGCAGCAGCGCAACTACGCGCTCTGGCAACTAGTCGGGATGAGCCCCGGGCTCATTCGGCTCGTCGTAGTCAGTCAATTGGCCATCGTGGGAGTGTTCGGAGCCCTCCTAGGCTGTCTATTTGCCGGGCCGTTGCTCCAGGTCCTTTTCGACTACGTGCGCACTCCCTTCCCCGGCCTCGGCTCTGTTCGTCTAGTACTCGGGGCTGGGAGCTTCTGCTGGGTGATCTGTTCCACCGCCACGATCGTCGTGCTCGGCGGCTGGCGTGGAGCTAGGCACGCTAGCCAGGTCGCCCCTTTGGAGGCGCTGCGTGAGCCGGAGCCGCGAGGGGCGACGATGGGCTGGGTGCGTTGGGTGACGTTCGTTGGCGTCGTGGCTTGCCTCTGCGCGATGATGGTCAGTTTTGTGGGGGCGGATGTCGCCCTCATTGCCTCTCAGGCCGTGTTCATCGGCCCGATCATCGCCGGCGGGCTTGCCGCCATCGGCCCGATTCTCTTCCCGGCTCTGCTGCGAGCGTGGACCGCGGTGGTTCCTCAAAGAGCCTCGGCCGCTTGGTATCTTGCCCGCCATTCCGCTGGCTACCGGCTCAGCCAGAGCACCGCCGCCATCAGCCCGCTCATGGTGGCCATCGCGATGGCGGGCGGCCTGTACAGTGCCGGCGAGACTCTCGCGAACGGGTCATCCATCCAAACCAATGCCGCTCAGAGTTTCGCACCGGGCGTCGACTCGGTCGTGCTGATACTCGGCGGCCCCCTGCTGCTGTCGGCACTTGGTGCGGCCATGACAGTCTTCATGTCGGGGCACCTTCGGCGTCGAGAGTTCGCGCTGATCCAATCAGCCGGTGGCACCCACGGCACAATCCTTACCGGAGCCACTTTTGAGGCAGTGATCTACATTCTTACTGCGGCGATGCTCGGCACGGTCGCGACTGTGGCCACGGGCCTCATCACTGCGTGGGCAGTAAGTACCACTCTCCCGGGCACGGCCGCGTCGTTCGGCATTGCACCGACCATGGCGGTGGCGGGCGCAGGCTTGCTGCTCCTGCTGGTGGCCACCGTCATCCCGACGGCCGTGGCGCTCAGGCATGAAGTGCCACAGACCCTCGCCTGCACATGAGGTGGCCTCGTTCTGTATTAGGTCACATGTGTGCCAGTATCACCTCCTCGCGTAGAACCCATGCTTGGCGGATACTTCCTCAGTGCTGGCATGATCATCATCCTTCGCGGAATCAGACCCTCCACAGAACCCGGGGCGATTCACTTCTCGGCCGCGATGCGAATGCGGTCGGTGACGTCGGTGAGTTTCAGTTGGGCGAGCAGATCGAGCAGGACAGACTGGTCAAGAGCCATCGTGTGGTGTCCTTCGTGTGAGGAGCTTTTGTCGGTTCTCACTGACCGTCACACGGTGGCTCAGCACGTCGTAGTAGCGTCGCTTAGCGGCCGGAAATTACTCCACTCGCGGGGACGTAACCAATGACGATGACCGGGCAAGGTTCGCATTCGATTCACTGTTCCAGGACTAACCCTGTACCCAGCTCGGCACAGGCTTTCGGTGATCTGCCAGCGAAGTCCGGACCAACCCTCCCGCGGCGTTGTCCGGATGCGGGTATTTGGCTCCGCGACAGGCGACCTGTCCAACGACGCGCGGAGGGACATCGACCTGCTTGTTAAGTTCGCGGCTGGCGTCGTTGATTCGTTCGACGCCTATTTCGGGCTGAAGGAAGATCTCGAAGAGATCATTGGGCGGCGGGTCGATCTAGTCATGACAGATGCCGTGCGAAACCCCTACTTCGAAGCAGGGGCGCTGGCGACAGACCGCATCGCTAAGTTCACCGAGGGGCTCGACGAGCGCGCGTATGTGCAGGACGAGTTGCGGCGATTGGCCGTAGAGCGGCGTAGTGCGCCGACTCACAGTCATCGGCGAGGCGATGAGAAACTTGCGGCGAGTCGATGAGGCAAACGCTGAGCGGATCCCAGACCTTCATCGGATCATCGGGCTGCGCAAGGTTCTGGCTCACGGGTACGCGGTGGTGAACGACAGAGTCGTTTGGGCCGCGGCTTCAGACCGCGTGCCCC
>JBBREQ010000105.1:0-7364 GCA_038202795.1 Coriobacteriia bacterium
TGCCGGCGCTCCTGATGGCACAGACGATCTCGCGCAAGGCGGTTGCCGCAGGGTTTGAATGGGAGTCGCTCGATGGTGTGATCGACAAACTCAACGAAGAGGTAGCCGAGCTTGCCCAGACGCAGCCAGGAAGCGATGCCGCTGCCGAGGAAATCGGAGACATCCTCTTCACAGTGGTGAACCTGGCCCGCAAGCAGGGTATCGATGCTGAGACGGCATTGCGCGCGACCTGCGAGAAGTTCCGCAGTCGTTGGTCATCGATGGAGGAGTCCGCCGCGTTGGCGAACAGGGAAGTCGCGCACCACACGCTCGAAGAGCAAGAAGCGCTCTGGCAACAGGCCAAACAGAGGGAGAGAACCCATGAGTAACATCGTTGACGTCTACGCCCGCGAGATCCTTGATTCGCGCGGCAACCCCACCGTCGAGGTCGAGGTCGTGCTCGACGACGGGAGCTTCGGGCGCGCCGCAGTGCCCTCGGGTGCCTCGACCGGTGCCTTCGAGGCTGTTGAGCTTCGTGACGGGGACAAGGAGCGCTATCTGGGCAAGGGCGTCCGCACTGCCGTGGACAACGTCAACGGAATCATCGCCGAGGAGGTCGTTGGTCTTGACGCGAGCGATCAGCGCGCGGTCGACGCTCTGCTCTGCGAACTCGACGGCACTCCCAACAAGGAGCGGCTGGGAGCGAACGCGATTCTCGGCGTGTCACTTGCCTGTGCGCACGCGGCCTCGGAGTCGACGGAACTGACGCTTTATAGCTACCTCGGTGGAGCCAACGCGCACCTGCTGCCCGTGCCCATGATGAACATCCTCAACGGCGGCGCGCACGCGGATAACAACGTCGACTTGCAGGAGTTCATGGTCATGCCGGTGGGTGCGTCCACGTTCGCCGAGGGCCTGCGCTGGTGCGCCGAGATCTACCACACGCTCAAGGGCGTCTTGCAGGAGCGCAAGCTGGGCGCCAGTGTGGGCGACGAAGGAGGGTTCGCTCCCAACCTGGAGAGCAACGAGGCCGCGCTAGCGCTCATCGTCGAAGCGGTAGAGAAGGCGGGCTACAAGCCGGGCAGCGAGATCATGTTTGCTCTCGACCCCGCAGCGACGGAGTTCTATGACGCCGAGCGAGGCGTCTACGTGCTCGCCGGCGAGGGCCGCGAGCTCTCCTCGGCCGAGATGGTCGAGTTCTGGGCCGACCTGTGCTCGCGCTACCCCATCATCAGCCTCGAAGACGGAATGGCCGAGGAAGACTGGGACGGCTGGAAGCTTCTGACCGAGCGGTTGGGTGAGAAGGTGCAGCTGGTGGGCGACGACCTGTTCGTCACCAACACCGAGAGGCTGCGCCGCGGAATCGAGATGGGGGTGGCCAACTCGATCCTCATCAAGGTGAACCAGATCGGCACGCTGACCGAGACGCTCGAGTGCATCGAGATGGCCAAGCAGGCCGGATACACCTGCGTGATCAGCCACCGCTCCGGCGAGACCGAGGACACGACCATCGCCGACCTGGCGGTCGCCACGAACGCGGGCCAGATCAAGACGGGCGCGCCTGCTCGCAGCGACCGTGTGGCGAAGTACAACCGCTTGCTGCGCATAGAAGAGGAACTCTCCGATTCAAGCCGGTTCGCCGGGATGGATGCGTTCTACAACATCAAGAGCCGGTAGGGGCCGTTCGAGTCGAGAAGGGCGTCGTGTGAAAGACAGGATCCGCCAGACCCCTGATACGTCGGACGCCCGTTTCGGCGTGCCGATCGAAACCGCTTTGGCCCGTAGGGACCGGCTGGCCAACCGCTACGACTACATCTTCGGGCAGGAGCGTGTCTTCCCTGAACTGGTGGTCGCACTGCTGGAGGAGATACCCCAAGGGACGAACCTGCTGGAGGTCGGGGCGGCTGCCGGGCTGCTCACCCGGCCCTTGCTGACGAAGGCGGGTACCTTGACGGCGCTCGAGCCTTCGGCGGGCATGCTCATGCGCCTCCTGGAAAGTGACGTCGCCAATGACGAGCGCCTAGCGACCATTCAGGGGATGGTGGAGGACCTGACCGAGCTTGCGCTGTTCGACGATGCTGTTGTGACGTTCACCCCGCGACGGGGGATGGGCCTGCTCACGCTGCTCACTCATCTAGCGGGTCACGTCAAAAATCGAATCGTGATGTTGCTCGATGACGACGGCTCGATGGACTGGGCGTACGTCGCTCGTGCGGCGGCGATACAGGGCTTCGATGTGCGGCTGAGAATCGTTACCAACAGCGTGTGTGGCGAACACGAGCAGAAGCGCGCGATCCTGCTCACGGCCGGCGTGGCGTCATGGTGTGAGGAGTGCTCGCCGGAGGAGCTCTGGGAGCTCGAAGCGCGCATCGTCGATGTGCCGTTCCCGGCGCCACGCGGCGCTGCCACCCGACTCATGCGCTACTTCCTCAACGGAGGCGATCGCGCCATCGTGGTGAAGACTGAAGCCGAAGGCATAGAGCGGCTCTACGGCAACCTGCGTACCGCCGCCCACCGGCTGGGCCGTGACGAACTGACGGTCAGGCGTGTGGATGACGGCATCCAACTCGTGCGGCTGCCTAAGGCCGTGGAGTAGCCGCGAAGCCGCGGGAACTCACATCCGGGGGCCGTGCCAGCAGGCGGACCGGAGTACAGGTCGTCGCGCTCACGGTCCTCCAACACCAATGTGGGTACCTACTGACGTGACCCGAGAACGGTCGTTTGTCAGGAGGCACCAACGTGCGCCGTACCAAGATCATCGCAACTCTCGGTCCCGCGACCGATACCCCAGAGGTGCTTGACGGCCTTATCGCCGCCGGGGTGGACGTAGTGCGGCTCAATGCCGCACACGCGACGCCGGAGCAGCTCGAGCCACGGCTGCTCGCGGTCCGTGCGGCCGCCGCCCGCGCTGGCCGGGAGGTAGGCGTACTCCTCGACCTGCCGGGGCCCAAGATCCGCGTGGGAGATGTGTCAGAGGGTGCGCTTCTCGAGGCGGGGGCGCGATTCTCTTTGACCGTTGACGCGTGCGTTGGGGATTCGACTCGGGCCTCGATCTCGCACGATGGACTTGCCAACGATGTCTCAGAAGGCGACCGGATTCTGCTCGACGACGGTCGTCTTGAGCTGGTCGTGGTCGAGGTGCATCCGGGTGAAGTAGTGACTCGAGTCATCACAGGCGGCGCCCTGACCAGTCACAAGGGCGTGAACGTGCCCGGCGTCACGCTGTCCGTCGATGCCATCACCGACTATGACCGATCGGTGCTGGAGTGGGCGATGAGCGCCCAGATCGACTGGGTGGGGCAGTCCTTCGTGCGTTCCGACCACGACATTCATGAGTTGCGCTCGTGCATGACCGCTCGGCAGATTCCCATCGTGGCCAAGATCGAGAAGCACGAGGCGGCCACGTGTATCGCCGAGATCGTGGGCGCGGCCGATGCGGTGATGGTCGCCCGCGGTGACTTGGCCGTGGAGACCGCACCCGAGCGCGTGCCCGTGCTACAGCGCCAGATCGTCGCAGCAGCCCGGGCTGCGGGCAAACCGGTGGTGATCGCCACCGAGATGCTTGACTCGATGCGCGAACGGCCTCGGCCGACACGAGCCGAGGCAAGCGACGTCGCCTCGGCCATCTTCATCAGAGCCGATGCGGTGATGCTTTCGGGCGAGACCGCTGTGGGTCTGTATCCGGTCGAATCGGTTGCCACGATGGCACGCATCGCATTTGCCGCCGAGGAAGCGGCACCACCACCTCGGCCGCCGCATGCGCCCTCAGACACCGATGATGTTCAGTCTGCGGTAAGTGCCGCCGTAAGCGAGCTCGCGGCGGACCTGCATCTCGCCGCCATTGTGACACTCACGCAGTCAGGGGCGACCGCGCTCGCTGTGTCGCGGTACCGACCCGTGACGCCCATCATCGCGGCGACTCCGCGGGCGGAGGTGGCGAGGTTGCTGCAGCTCGCGTGGGGTGTTCGGGCGGTCACCCTGCCGTTCGCCGAGCATACCGACGCGCGCCTCGACCAGGTCACCGCTGCTGTGCACGAGGCAGGATTCGCGCAGCAGGGGGAGCGTATCGCGATGACAGCGGGGCTGTGGTCGCGCGTGCCCGGGGGCACCGACTTCCTCCACGTTCGAGTGGTGTGAGGCGACGACGCAGTGCCTCTCACCGCGCGTCGGACGATGCCCCGTGAGCATACGAACAAGCGTTCGTATGTCTAAGCCTCAGGTAGACGTCTAGGCGACACACCGCTGTTTTGGTGCTAGAATGCCCGCGTACCCGGCCGAGAGGCCTGGACATCACGCTGGCCTGCACACAGAACTTCTCAGGGGCTCATGGCACCGAGGAAAACGCAGAATGGGGCTTCAGCGGCGACGCGGCGCACGCCCACGCGGGGTGGGGTGCGCACGTCGCCAGCTTCGCGTTCCCGCGCATCCGCCGCCTCGGCGAGCAAGCCCGCCCGGAAGAAGCCTCGGACTTCCTCGGCGAAGAAGAGCGTCCGTCGGGCAGCCGGATTCGACCGGTGGTGGACCATCCCCGCAGCCGTAGTAGTGGCCCTCGCGGTGTTCGCCTGGACCTACTACCCGGTGGTGCGAGTTCAGTACCGTGAAACGCGGGAGCATGCCCGCCTCTCCGTCGAGCTTCAGAATCTGAAAGAACGAAACCAGCGCCTGCGTACCCAGGTCGAGCGGCTCAAGACCCCGGAAGGGGTCGAGGACTATGCGCGCAGCCAGCTGGGGCTGGTAAAGAAGGGCGAGCACCGTGTGGTGGTAGTCGATCAGGGCGCCTCGACGCAGCCCCCTGCGCAGCCCGCGGTATTGCGCATAGACAGTGATGAGACCACAGCGGCGCCGGTAGGACCGTGGACGGCCTTCCTCGACCTGGTCTTTGGCGTCGAGTGATCGGGGTCGTCCACACTGACTTGGAGGCATCGCTCCTCAGGGCACAGATCGGACGTGCTCCCCGAGAGCCTTGGCGCGTTGCGGTGCGATGCGGCTGGGGAAACCCGAAGGTGATCGTTTCTCCTTCCACACTGGAGGACGGAACCCCGTTTCCCACCCTCGCTTGGCTCTCATGCCCTTGGTTGAGCGAGCGCGTGTCTGCGCTGGAGTCGGCCGGGGGCAGTGCCCTGTGGGCCGCTCGGGTTGCCGCTGAGCCCGATGTCGCGCGCGCGCTGATCCAGGCGGACTCGACGCTGCGTGCCCTGCGCGCCGCGCAGAGCGGTGGCTGCGATGCGTGTGCATCGGTGGGGATCGCCGGCCAGAAGGATGCGCTCCTGGTGAAGTGTCTGCATGCCCACGTCGCACTCGCGCTACTGGGCATCGAGGATCCGGTGGGGCTTGGCGTGCTAGCCGCTCTGGATCGGGAGTGCCCTGACGAGCGCTGCGCCCACGTAAGCCAGGGCGCGGAGAAGGTCAGTCGGAGATGAGCGCGAAGCACCGGCTTGCCGCCATCGACATCGGGACGGTCACGACGAGGCTTCTGATCGCCGACGTAGCGGATGAGGGCATCGTCGAAGTTGGCAGATCAACCGACATCACCCATCTGGGTGAGGGCCTGACCGCGACGGGGCGCCTGTCTGACGGTGCAATGCGGCGGGTAGGCGATGTGATTGCGCGCTACGACCAGACGATGCGGGAGCTGGGCGTCGAACACTTCCAGGCACTCGCCACGAGCGCCAGCAGAGACGCCGACAACAGCGAGGAGTTCACAGCTCTGCTCGCGAGCCGGGGAATCACGCCGCGTATCATCGAGGGATCGCGCGAGGCGGAGCTGGCCTTTCTGGGCGCCACTGCCGAGCGCTATGGCGAGGGAATGCTCGTGGTCGACTGCGGCGGCGGCTCGACTGAACTGGTGATGGGCAGTGTTCGCGGCGAGGGCCCGGCCCGCGAGACGCGAATCGACGCAGCTCGTTCGATCGACGTGGGGAGCCGGCGCATGACCGAGCTGTTCTTGCGCTCGGATCCACCGACACGAAACGAGATCGCCGAGGCGCGCGGTTGGGCAGCCGATGAGTTGCGCGGGTATTTCGATCGGCTCGACGAGCGTCCGTTGCAGATGATCGGGGTGGCCGGAACTGCCACCTCGCTCGTCGCCATCAGGCTCGAGATGGCCCAGTACGACCCGACGGTTGTTCATGGGTTCGAGCTTTCAGGCGCCGACATCGCCGACGAAGTCGAGTCCCTGGCCGCCCTTACCTTGGACAGGCGGCGCAGGGTAGTGGGACTTCACCCCGGACGTGCGGAGGTGATCGTCGCAGGCGCATTGATATTCGAGACGGTACTTGCACTGGCGGGACTTGACCGTATGGTAGTGAGCGAGCATGACATCTTGTATGGGATACTTCTGGATACCTATCGCGACCTGCGGGAATAGCGGCAGCTCGTGGAGGGGATGGCGGCGTATCCGAATTGGCACAGGAGGCGGACTTAAAATCCGCTGGTCGAAAGACCGTGTGGGTTCGACCCCCACCGCCGCTACCAGCGAAAACGTGCGGCTTTCAGCCGCTGACGAGATAGTCCGGATAGTTCGGCTCACAAGCGCCGTGAGCCGCCGATGCGATGCGAGAGGGGGCCTGGATACGGATGGCGGATAACAGACCCGCGCAGTTGTACCAGGCCTTCGTGAGCCAGGACCCGGCACAGGCCATCGCGGTGATCGAGAAAGCGCGATCAGCCGGCGTCGCCCAGGGCCAGCTGTTCGACCAGCTGTTCGCACCGGCGATGTCGCTGCTAGGCGGAGCGTGGGCCGACGGCGCGATAGACGAGTACACCTTCACGCAGGCGTCCGTAGTCGCCGAGCAGATCACCAGTTTCGTCACACCGCCTACCACGGCGCAGGACACCGGGGTGACGGTGCTTCTCGGCACGATGCATCGCGACCACTATGCCATCGACAAGGACATCACCGCGGCCGCGCTCAAAGAGGCCGGCCACCGTGTCATCGACCTAGGGGTGGACGTGCGCCCCGCTGAGTTCCTTGAGCGCGCAGAGGAGACCGGCGCTCGCATCGTCATCGTCTACGCTCAGATGATCGGTGTCGCAGCAAGCGTCACGCGCATACGCGAGATGTTCCATGCGGGGGGGAGAGACGACATCGCGCTGTTCGTGGCCGGCGGGCCCTTCTCGGCGGATGTCGCTCTTGCCAAACAGGTGGGCGCCAATGCGGTCGTACGTGGCGCTGAGAGCGCGATGAAGCTCGTCGCGAAGATCGCTGCCACCCACGGCGGTGCCCGATGAGCCCGCGCGGGAGACAGATTCTGCTTGCCGAAGGCCTGGCTCGGCAGGGGCACGTCGCCCCGGCGGTCGAAGCCTGCTACGAAGCACTGCGGCTCGATGAGGCGGATTCCCTCGTACATGTGCTTCTTTCGGACCTGTTCCTCGCCGGCGACTTC
>JBBREQ010000106.1:0-7267 GCA_038202795.1 Coriobacteriia bacterium
ATGTGGGTGGGCATGGACTTCCAAGACACCGTCGTGGTGCCGCTTGGCGCCAGGGGCCGCTGCGTCGGCTGCCTGTTGCTCTACGTCGAATCAGGGCGCGAAGTGAACCCCGACGAGCGCACTTTCATCCAGGCGGTTGCGGATCAAGCCGCGGTGGCCGTCGAAAACTCCCGTTTGTTCCTCGACGCAGAATCGCACGCAACTCTTGTCGAAAGGCAAAGACTCGCACGTGAACTCCACGACTCCGTGAGCCAAGCGCTGTTCTCGATGACGTTGCACGTGCGAGCCGCCGAACGCCATCTGGCCACGCAGAAGATCGCGAGCGGAGAGCCCATCGCCCAAAGCATCACCGCACTCGCGGACCTCGCGCGGGGAGCCCTCGCAGAGATGCGCGCGCTCATCTTCGAACTCCGCCCACGCGCGCTTGAGCAAGAGGGGCTGGTCGCCGCGCTCACTAGGCAGGCCGAGGCGGTCAACGCGCGCGAGGCTCTCGTGGTGACCGTCACGGGACCCCGGGAGAGGATCCCTCTGGACCCGCGCGCCGAGGAACACGTCTATCGCGTGGCGCTCGAGGCTCTCAACAACGCGGTCAAGCACGCTTCCGCCACCCACTGCGACCTAGACCTTGCCGTCGACGAAACCTTGAAGCGATTGACAATTCGGGTGCACGACGATGGGCGCGGTTTTGCCCCCGAGGAGGCCCCACCGGGCCACCTCGGACAAACGACAATGCGTGATAGAGCGGCTGCCGTCGGAGGCACCCTTGAGGTACGCAGCGCGCCTGGCGACGGCTGCACCGTCACCATGTCACTGCCGCTTGGTCATCGGGCGGTGGGCGCGTCTTTGTGACTCGCTTTTCCGAAACTCCGGGGAGCGCGCCCCCACCGGCGCCGCGCCGCGCCACCAAACGGATCACTGCGAGCAGGGCGCCCGCATCTCCATTCTTGTCAACAAATGCCTTAGCGCCTGCGTGGAGAGCGAGTGCTCGCGCAGTGCCCGACATGCTGACGACAACGACGGGCGCTTGCTCAACGAGAAGGGCGACGAGCCGCAACCCCGCCGGCACAGTCCTCGCATCCGACATGTCGACGATGGCAACCTGGAAATCGACGCCGCCACCGCGAGTGGTCACCAACTTCAATGCGTCGTGCCCGTCAACCGCCAAGCATCGGAACTCGTCCGAGTGATCGAGTAGCGCGTGAAAAGCGGCGCGGACCCTGGCGTCATCGTCGACGATCAGCACCCATGCAAGCTGCTTGTCGGTAGGAGGAGTGCGTCGCCTTGCCGGGCGCAGGTCTGGGCGTGGGCGCCGACACTCACCGTCGCAAGCGTCCTTCCTCACGGTCGATCCTTCGTTTCTACGCACTAGGGGACACACCACTCGCTTAGGGCGGAGCCCCCCTTTGCGACAGGCGCGCCGTGCCGGTTTTGGACGGCCCGGCACCACACGCAATCCGCGGTGTGCGCCGAACCCGCGGCCCGGCTCGGTCAGCATCTCAGAAACCGCGACCCTGAGCGTCGGCCTGTGGGCGCAGCCGTCCCGGATCAAGAGCACGCGTCTGCGTCGGCCGGATGACGTACACACCCGGGCCCCTTCAAAGGCACGCTCAAAGAGTGGCGGAGCGCAGTAGACGGCTCCATCGCGCTTCTACCGAAAGGCAACACACGATGACGCACCCTCACGCTCCTCCGGCCCGGAAAGCCCCCGCCGCGCCTCTTCCCAGGGAGCGGCACCCTGGCTCCATGACTTTCGACGAGCGGGCGTTCGTGTTGCTCGTTACCTACGTCGTTCCTGTCGGCCGCATCGACGAGCTTCTCGAAAGCCACCGCCAGTGGCTTGACGAACACATCGCTGGCGGCAGGTTTCTTGTCTCTGGCCCTCAGGTACCTCGCACCGGAGGAGTGATCCTCGCGCGTGGCACCACCAGCGCGCAGCTCGAGAACGTGGTGTCTCGCGACCCTTTGGTGCTCGCGGGCGCGGCGACCTACACGGTGATCGAGTTCGTACCGAGTCGTGGGCCCCTCTCGTGGCTCCCGTGACGACCATGACTACCGTGACGCCGATCTCGCCAATCCCACTGCCCTGAACAACCAACCCCACCACAAGGAGCCCTCATGAACCTCACTCAAACACGTGGCGAGCGCGTCTTCACGGAACTTACCGGACGCCTCGCCGAGCAGTCCCTGGCACGCATCGCCTGCCTCTCGCCCCAGATGCATGACTGGTTGCTCCGCGGCGCGTTTGACCAACCGCTTGCGGACCCTCGCCTCGCCGCCCGCGACAGGGAGGTCGCGACCGTCGCGATACTGGCGGCTCTCGGTGACACCGCACACCAGCTTCGCGTTCACGTTGCCGCGGCACTCCACCAAGGCGTCACGGCCGAGGAATTGCGGGCGCTCGTCGAGCATGTCTCGGTGTACGCAGGCTTTCCACGAGCACTCAACGCGCTGGACATCGTGAGCGAAGTCTTGCGCGAACACGGATGTGCCGAACCGGTTCCCACAGGCATGATCGGTCTATCCGACCACCGCACTCAAGTAGCTCGCATGGGCGAAAGCGGCCCACCCGTCGTGCTCCTCCACGCACTGGGGCTGTCGTGGCATATGTGGGCGCCCATCATGGAGCCGCTGGCTCGAGGTCGGAGGCTTCTCGCGTACGACCTGCGAGGTCACGGCGCCGCGGCAGAGGCACCCATCCCTGGGAACTTGGCGACCCTCGCCACGGATCTGCGGGAGGTGCTCGACACTGAGGGCCTTGCGGCCGCACACATAGTCGGTCTTTCGTATGGGGGAGCCGTGGCTCAGGTCTTTGCGGCGGAACATCCAGATTCGGTTCTATCGTTGGTACTCGCTGCCACCACAAGCGTGCCCTTCGCCGCATTCGAGCAGCGCGCGAACGCGGTTCAGGAGGCGGGCCTGTCAGCACAGGTTCAGAGTTCGCTTACGCGCTGGTTCACGCCCGAGGCCTTGGCGGAGAACGGCTGGGGCGTGAGGTACGCACGGGATCGCATCCTGCGCGGCAGCCAGGCGCAGGTCGCCGCTGCTTGGAGGGCGTTCTCAGGGATCGACGTCGTGGGACGACTCAGCGACCTCCGCGCACCCACGCTGGTGCTCTGCGGCGACCGAGATGCCTCCACCGGCCCCGACGTGATGAGGTCCATGATCTCCGGTATCCCCCATAGTTCGTACCTTGAGCTTGCGGGCGCTCCACACATGCCGACACTCGAGACTCCGGATCTGGTCGTCACGGCTTTGGACAGCTTCCTCCCCCGCGACAACCTCCCCCACCACATGGCCACTCCCGCGCCTTCGCGGGAATCCATCCACTGAACGTCCATCAACGAGGAGTGCCGCGCCATGTATGCCATGCAATACGAAATCACCCTGCCCGCCGACTACGACATGCAGATCATTCGCTCCCGGGTCGCGATCGGAGGCGCGGCTCTGGATCACCTCCCCGGCCTTGGCCTCAAGGCATACGCGATTCGCGAGCGCGGCGTATCCGGCTCGCAGGTGAACCAATACGCTCCGCTCTACCTGTGGAACGACACCGACGCCATGGCGAGATTCCTCGTCGGAGGCGGTTTTCAGAACATCATTCGTGACTTCGGACGGCCGCAGGTAAGTCACTGGACGGGAGTTTTCTGCGCGCAAGGCGGCTCGCGGACCGCGCTCCCGCTCTGGGTCACACGGAGGCTCACGCAATTCCCGATCGACCCGGACTTCGACGCGACTGGTCTAGCCCTCACCGCTTTGATCGAGGAGGCCGCGGACGAGGCTCGGCTCCTGGCCGCAAGAGTGGGCGTACACACCGTCGCCCTGGCGATTGACCCGTCAAGTTGGCGGTTGGCGCGCATCGTTCTCTGGAACGGCGAGGCCATGCCCAACGGTGCAGAAGGAGATCTCTACCAGGTCTTACACATTTCGGCCCCTGGTCTCGCGGAACTCCCTTCCGGCAAGATCTACTGACCCTACAGACACGGTCCCCCGAACAGGCACATCCGGGGCCGGTCCCCGACGCGGCACGTCGGACTAGAACGCGCGCGACTGGCCCGTTGCCGTGACGGTGATCCCGTCGGCAAAGGGCATGAGGGCCTCGAGCCCGAATAGGGGGTAGACGGTGATCTCGACGGTGACGCGCGCCGTGATCGCGTCGGGAGCGTCGACGGACACGATGCTGACGCCCTCGAGGCGATCCGTTCCCCGCTGAGTCACGTGCGCCACGACGGCGTCTGTCATGCGCGACCGCGCCAGCTCGACGTCTGCCGTCCCTGCCTGCGTGGCGAAGTACCCCTCGCTCGACACGGCATCGGAGGCGTCCTCGGCCAGTTCGTCGGCGAGGTGCACCAGGCGCATGCGGGTCATATGAACCGAGGTCGCGGCTGAAATCACGAGGATCAGCATGATCGCAAGCACCGCGAAGCCGAGCGTGAGTATCCCGATGGTGCCCTCGTCGTCTCGGCGGTTAAGCAGTCGTCTCATTGGTCTGTCACCACCGAGTCGACCGGTGCGCGAGCCGAGGCGACCACGTCGACGGCGAGCGGGAGCGCTCCACTCAGAAAGCCTGGGATGCCGGGCAGCGCCACCGCAATGGTGACTTCGGCGTCCACATTGCCACCGGGCTCGAGACAGGGGCCGTCGCACGTCAGCACCAGAGAGGCGTCACCCGCCTCGAAGCCGAAGTCGTCGGCGACCAGCCTCAATGCCGCGTCGGCGCGGCTGGCTCCGGCGGCCATGGCCGCGTCACGCGAGGCGCCGTGTTCGCGCGATGCGACCCCCGTGACCACAGCAGTGCGCGCCGCCTCGTGAGCCGCCCCTTCGGCCGCAAAGGCTCCAGCCTGTATGCGCGACAAGGTGACCACCAGATAGGTCAGCGGGACCAGGAGCAGGAGCGACAAGGCGATGAACTCGATGATCGCGGCGCCGTCGTCACCACTGTCATGCCTGCGCCTTGCCCACGCGCGCATGTCAGCCACGCGCCGCCTCCTCAAACGCTCGCGCGTGCACCGTCATCGTCCCCGCACCCCACAACCCCAAGAGCGGCACGGGCGCACTCACTGTGACCTCAGTGGCCTCGGCGCCGTCGATCGTCGCGTCCTCGGCCGTCACGCTCGTCTGGAGGCCGCCGAGCGACTCGCTCAGAAGCCACTGGGTGCGCTCGACGCCGTCATGAGGCCCGCGGTCGTTCGTCGCCGCGAGCCTGGCACCTTCCGACGCGGCAGACACCATCATGTTTCGCACGTGAAGCGTCAAGGCCAACTGGATGACGCCCATCGCGAGGGCGATCACCAGGGCCGAGACCATGACGAACTCGACGAGTGCATTCCCCCCGTCGTCGTGACGCCTAGCCTCCCGTAACCGAGTCAATTGCCGACGTGAAAAGGTCGTTGAGCTTGGGGCCCGCGATGGCCCACAGCCCCGCCACGAGGCCAGCGGTCATCAACGTGATGAGCACCCAGCCGGGGACATCCCCCCTGTCGTCACGCTGTCGGTTGACCAGCCATTCCCATTTTCGCATGTGGTTTTCCTTCCCCCTCGGCCCGCGTTGTTACAGACCAAGTCGTATCGTGGTGAGGCCAGGGAACACCGCGAAAATCACGGTCACGGGGAGAATGAGAAAGACGACGGGCACCATCATGGCGATCTCCCGTTTTCCACCCTCCTCCATGAGCGCGCGCTGGCCGGCGTCGCGCACATCTTGAGCTTGGGATCGCAGCACCTCGGCGAGCGGGGTCCCAAGATCCACAGCGGTCGCCACCCCGTCAGCAAAGCGCCGCAAGGCGAGAACGCCCGTGCGATCCGCGAGCTGCATAAGCGCCTGAGACAGGGGTGCCCCGGCCCGCGCAGACGCGAGCGTGTACCCGAGTTCCTCCGCCATCACGCCCTTCGTGGTACGAGCGACCCTTTCCAAGGCACCCAGCGCCCCCTCACCGGCGGACACAGACAGCGCCAAGAGCTCGGCGACGGTGGGCAGTTCGGCCACGATCCTCGCCTCGCGCCTCGACACCGCGAGTCCCAGCGCATAGTCCCTCGCGACGGCGCCGCCCACCCCTGCAACGGCGACCAGAACCAAGAGCGTGACGGGTGAGGGATGCCTCGACGCCGCGAGCGCCAATGCGAAGATCGTTCCGCCCACAAGGCCGCCAACGGCCCACACCACCTGTTGCGCACGGAACTGTTCGACCGTCACGTCGGACCCTGCCCTCGCGAGGCGCACCCGCAGATCTTGAGTGGGCGAGCCCCACCGCTCGACCCAACGCACTCCGTCGCGCACCACGGGGGCGAGGAGCCTTTCAATCGTCGGGAAGGGCGTTATCGGCTCGTTGAGGCGCTTGATTTCCTCGGCGGCTGACGCGCGCACGTGGGGGGCTATCCGGTCGCTGAGGCGCGGCATCCGCGCGGACCAGAACGCGACCAAGAGCGCAAGTCCTAGTCCCAGCATTCCGCCGAGAACCCCCGTCGTCGGCGTCATCGCAAGACCCTGGCCTCTTGAGGCAGGCGGCCGATGCGCACCATGATCCGGTAAGCGAGCACGGTGCTCGCGCCGCCAATGAGGAGCACGCTCACCCCGGACGGCGAGTTGTACGCCTGGGCATTCGCCGGCCTCGTCGCCAAGAGGGCCAGAACCATCCATGGCGCCGCGACCGCGAGTCGTGCCGCGTTGACCGTCCAGCTTTGCCGCGCCTCGAGTTCGCCGCGCGTCCTCGCGTCGTCCCTCAGGAATTGGCTGAGCGTGCGCAAAAGTCGGCCGACGTCGGTGCCTCCCACGTCGCGCGTGATGCGGAGCGCCTCGACGATGCGGTCTGCGACGGGATCGGCAAGCCTGGCCTTGAGCGCGTCGAGGCAGTCGCCGAACCTCCCCGAGGCCCTGAAGTCCTCGGCGAACGCGGTAAACGGCTCGCGCAGCTGCTCGGGACCGCGCTCTCCAAGCTGGCTGAGCGCCTCCGGCAACGACAGGCCCGCACGAATCCCTGACGCCAGATGGTCGACGGCCTCGGGCCACACGTCGCGCATCGATTGTTGCCTTTTGCCGGCGCGCGAGCCCACGAGCGCGAAGGGCCCTCGCGACGCGATCCCTGCAAACGCGAGTCCGATGACGGGCGATCCAGACGCTCCCGTCGCGAACAGCGCGACGACGAGCCCCACCGCCGCCGAGGCTCCCACGAGCGCCCACGGCGTGACGCCCGGGGCCCCCGCCCGAATCAGCTGGTCCTGAGTCCGCTCATACCACCCGTTCGGGGACCGCTCCGGGCCCTCTCGTTCGGGC
>JBBREQ010000107.1:0-7135 GCA_038202795.1 Coriobacteriia bacterium
CAAGGAGAACTTCTTCTGGCTGGTGGGACCCGATGCCGAGATGACCGCAACGTCGACGGCGGCTCCCGAGGCGAAGACGAAGACGAAGAGCCTCCAGAAGCCCAAGAGAGAGTAGCTCGCGCCAGTACATCGGAAGCAAGAAGGGCCTCGGGGGACTTGCCACGAGGCCCTTCTTTTTGTCTCCCAGAAGCGCTATGCAAACTAGCGCGACTGAATATCATTGATCGCCGGCAGCGAACCCACGCCTGAGGACTTCACCAGGTTGGGCGTTTGGCACTGGCACGCGAGCGACTTGACGTCACAGGGCATGCGCACGTGAATGATCTTCATGCCCTCGGGCTTGTCCAGCCGCATCTGGGGGGTCAGGAGCAGCACACCCTCGATGCCGGCCTTCTCGAGCAGCTCAAGGGTAATCGACACCCACGACCGCGAGCAAGCAACCATGGCGACCGACACCCCGAGCTCCGGATCGAGCTGGGGTAGATCAGTCAGATGCTTCACCTCGATACCGTCTATCACCTTGCCGGTGTCCTCAGGAAGCTCCGAGTAGTAAGCCACGGGCTTGACGCCGTACGCGTCGGGCGGGAACACCACAGCGAGCGACTCGAGCATCTGCGCAGAGCCGATGCGAATGATGGGATAGCTGTCCTTGAGGCCGAGAAATGTCTGAATCGCGCCGAAGAGCGTAACGACATCGTAGCCCGATCCAGGCCTACCCGAGGCGCCGACGAATGACAGGTCCCGCCGCACTGTCTCTTCCTTGATTCCGAGCTGTTCAGACAGTTCGCGCGACGTGATCTTCTCGATATCCCCAACGCGCACCACGTCACCCAGCCAGCAATGATAGAGGGACAGTCGGTATACCGATGCTTCAGACACAGTCGACGCTTCAGCCACTGAGGAACCTCACTCTCGTATTTCTCACGGGTCCGGTTCGTCAGTCCGCCCAGATGGTATGTGCCAATTCTGGGGTGCAACGAAACCGGGGGTCAGCGCACGCGGTTCAGCTGCGGGCGCTGTGGTGCAAAACACGTGCCACACGCTCAGGCGAGCCAGAGACTCCTACTCGCCTCCGTTGACGTGGCATTCTGCGCAGAACGTGGGGTCGTGGCACTTGAAGCACGCAGACGCGCCCGTCAACTGCACGGCACCGGGGTGCTGCGCCTTCCAGGAGACATCGTTGTCGTATTCCCGCGCTATTGCGGTGCCGTGATGGCACTCATCACAGAACTGCTTCTTGTTGCCGTGGCAGTTCGCACAGACCTCCGGTTTGTTCTCGCCCAGCTCGTCGTGGGCTTCCATGAAGTCGGTCGGGTGCGGCATGGGCAACCCGTGGCAGCCCGAACAGTAGTCCTCGGAGTGGCAGGTATAGCACTCGTTGATGCTCTCGACTTTGGCGAGCCCCGGTCCGACTCCCTCTTCTTCTCCACCGTGTGAACGCTCAGCTGCAACCGCCTGTGTGTCGTCCTCAGCCTGCGTGGCGTCCTCAGCCTGCGTGGCGTCCTCGGCCTGTGTGGCGTCCTCGGCCTGTGTGGCGTACGTGGCCGCACGGCTGGCCTCTTCCTGGCCCAGCTTTGCGTGTCCTTCGGGGAAGAAGCCGTTCTTCAGGTGGCTCGCAGGCTTGAGCTGGAACTCGGCGGTGTGGCAGCCCTCACACGCTCCCGGTGCCTTGAGGCCGCCTTCGGGCGTCTCGCCCTGCGAGTGACACCGAAAGCACGCGGTCATGGACATGAAGTCCTCGTGCACCCGGTTGGGCTCGCCGGTCAGGGGGTCGTTGAGGACGAGTTCGAAGTTCTCGACATGAGCGATCCGGTTATGACAGATCGCGCACGTCACCTCTTTCTCCTCGTGCGGCTCGTGCTTGATGATGATCCCGCTTGTGGGAGTGATAGGGCGCTTCGCGAGGTTATGACACTGTGTGCATTGGCCAGAGACCATGGTGAGCGAGACTTCACTCTCGCCGTTGAGCGGGAGTTCGAAGTTATCGGTGACGGTCAGGTAGAGCTCCCCTAGGGCCTCTGCCTTGTGCAGCATGAAGATCACCGGGTTCGCACTGACCGGCATGTGACATGCCATGCAGCTTATCTCCGCGTGCGTTGAGCGCTGGTACGCGGTGATGGTGTCGTCCTGGACTTTGTGGCAGCCCTCGGCGCAGAACCAGCGCGTCGAGGTGACGCCCAGAGTCACGATCAGAACCGCGGCGACCGCCAGTACGGCAACGAGTGTCCACAGAATGTACCGGGGACGCCGGATAGGGTCTTTGAATCCGTCGAGTGAGATTCGCGGCATGTCGTCCTTCTAGTAATCGATTCCTACCCGGGCGCCTTCAGTGACAGCGTGGCACATCAGGCACGTTCCGTCCTTATAGTAATCGAAATATCGTAGCATCTTGTTGAGCTTTGTCCCGTGTGGATCGTGACACGATGAGGTGCAGGTTAGAGGTTCCTCGGCGTTCACGTCAAAGTGCGCTCCACGTACGGGGTGGTTCTTGTTCATGACCTTGTGAGTCCGCTCGTCGAAGTGCGAACGCGAGTGGCACTCAAAACACAACTGCGGGTTCTTCTCATCGAGCAACGGAATGTAGTTCGAGCCGTGGGTCTGATGGCAGCGATCACAGCGAACGTTCACGTGGGTGGACTTGTCGTAGAGCTCACGAACCTGCGTATGACACTGGTAGCAGAAACCGTTCCCAGTCGCAGCCACCAGGTTCATATACTGCGCCGCATGGGGGTCATGGCAGCTCGTGCACATGAACGTACCACCAACCGGGTGATGACTGGGGCGCCGGAAATCCTTCTCGGTGGAGCTGTGGCACTGGTAGCACAGGTCAGGCTGCACCGCATTGAGCAGCGGCTCGTATTTCGAGCCGTGGGGCTGGTGGCAGCCGGTGCAGTCTCCATTGAGGAACGGCGCGTGTTGGACGGCCATGCCCTGCTTGGACGCGACTGCAGAGTGGCAGCCCAGGCATAGGCTGCGCTGCGTACTCACCATGATGCTGGGGTAGTTCGACGCATGAGGGTCATGGCACTCGACGCAACGCCCCTCTGCGGCCGGCGGGTGCGTCTGCATGCGCTGCAGCTGTTCGCCCATGGGGTGGCACGTGAAGCACAGGTCGGTGGGCGCCACGACCATCAGAGTCTCGAACTTGGATGTGTGGGGATTGTGGCACTTGGTGCAGCGCCCGGCTGTGAAGGGCTCGTGCGGGTACTCTTCCTCGAGCTTGGGTCCCAGCTCGCCGTGACAGATCCAACACAGCTGGTCCTCGGGCAGTATCAGACCCGACTCGTTTCCCTGTATCTCAGCTGACGATCGAGAAGTGGACTTCGCCGTCGCGCCGGAGGACCCACTCTGCGAGAGACCGTCTTGGGACAGCGAGAACCACCAGCGCAGCGGCCACCATTGCAGAATCGTCCGGATGCGCTGGAAGGCGTAGCTCGTGAAGCTTGTCGTGGTCGAGGTGACCTTCTTGCCGTGCGCGACATGGCACACCGTACAGTGCTGCAGGGCGAAGGGGTTGTGAACAACGGGGTCATTGAAGTCAGGTATGAGCTCGGTGTGACACTGGAGGCACTCGAGGTTGCGTGCGATGAACCGCGCCTTGTCTTCGCGCTCGCCGGTCAACCAGACCCGGGAGGCCGAGGCGCAGCAACACATGAGCAGCACGAGCAGCAGGACCACGGCGACCAGACTACGCCGCCTGCGTGCCCGACGCTGGTCTTCCTCCTCTTGGGAGTCGATGTCGATGCCGTCGGACTCGACGACCTCGGACTCGCCCACCGGTCCTCCTCGCCGCTTCGTTTCCCCCGAAACCGCACGCTGGTATCTGATAACGCCTTCACTGACTTTACCATGCCCCCATGGGCATATGAAGCGGCATTACCGATGATGAAGGTGCATGGGACGGGCTATTCGGGCGAGCCGTCGAGCCGTCTGAGCCGCGCACGCGCTCGGGCGAGGTCGGGAGCGTACTTCAAGGCCTCTCGGTACCGCGTGCGTGCGCCGTCGATATCGCCCGTGCCTTCAAGTCCGCGTCCCGCGAGGTACTGCAGCTGGGCAACCTTGGGGTGGGCCTTCACGGCGGGTCCTACGACCTCGAGCAACCCGGAGTACTCCGAGCGGGCCAAGTGGTACTCACCAAGCGCCACCGAGGCGAGAACGTGGTCCTTCTTGATAGCCAGCACTGAGCGAAACGCCTCGACCGCCTGCGGATCTGCGCCCGTCTCGCGGTAGATCAGCCCGCGGTAATAGAGCGCCGCCACGCTGCGCGGTCGCCGCTTCAAGATGATCGCGTACTGATCGAGCGCCTCTGGGTAGAGCTTCGCCTGCTGATAGGTCCACGCCAAGCGAAGGCGTGAGTCGTAATCCGTGGGGTTGTCGGCCACGGAGTGCCGGAACCTCGCTATCCGCGCGTCGCGAGGCGTGAGCTGGGCCACCGGGACCTGCGCTGCCTCGCGCGTCAGCGCGAGCGCCACAAAGACGGTGAGCACTGCCAGCGGTATCGCAAGCGACAGTATCAGCCAGTGTCTGCGGTGCACGGTCGCCCCCGAGGCGCTTGTCGCCCTACGGCGTGGTTGTGGTGCTGGGCTGAGCGGTCGCGCTGGCCTCAAACTCCTTGAGCAGGTCAGCGACGCCGGCGAGACCCGGTCGTTGCGTCTCACTGAGCTTCAGGATGTCGATGGCCTTTTCCAGCTGGCCTTCGGCCTCGTAGAGCCTGGCAAGTGCGATAGTCGCGTCGACGTACGCGGGGTCCATGCGCCGAGCATAGGCGAGTTGCCTGATCGCTTCGTCTTTCTGTCCGGCTTCGGACAGCGCGCGAGCCAACTGGAACCGGATCGCAGGACCGTACCGCTCGACGCGGACACCCGCTCGGCCGACTTCGATGGCCTGGTCCAGATACGAGGGATTCAAGACGCTTCCTCCGAGCGTGTACAGGTTGGTGAGGAAGACGTAGTTGTCGTACTCCCACGGCACAAACGCGATGGTATCGCGCAGGCTCGTCTCGGCTTTGGTGAAGAGACCCTGGATCTGTTCCTTGGAGACCTGTTGCCCCTGTTGGGCGGAGTTTACGGCAGCGAACAGCTCGTCGGTGTAGGCAAGGCCCACTTCAGCTCGGTACATGTCGTTGTAAGGATTGAGGTTGACTGCCTTTTGCGCGAACTCCGTACGCTGTGCACCCTGCGTCGCGATGCGAGCTTTCAGGTAGTAGTTGTCAGCTCGCATGTAGACGACCTGATAGCCAATGCCCAACAGTGAAAGCGCGACCAGTCCCACAGCGACCGGGATTCCCCATTTGGGTGCCTTGAACTCATGGGACACGGCGGTGGGAGCAAGGACGACAGCCATGCAGGCCCACAGGAGAAAGCTCGTACCGGTAACCGAGAGTCCGAAGAGCAGGTGGACGATGTATGCCGCACAGGCCGTCCACACGCCGGCAAGGATCATCCGGTTCGAACCGCCCTCGCGGTTGAACACCACGGGAAACGAGCGGACCGCGGCCCAGCCAAAGACACCGTAGAGCAGCGCCGCACCGGGGATACCGATGCCCGCCATGAGCTGCAGCGGGTAGTTGTGCACGTTGTCCGCGACGGAGAGATAGCCCGCGTCGGCGACGTAGTCGAACTGCTTGTAGCGCGGATAGATCAGGCGGAAGGTATCGGCACCGAAGCCGAAGATGGGACGATCCTTCGTCGCGTCGATCGCTGACTGCCAGATCTGGAAACGGGTCTTCGCGCTGCCCTCACCGAACTCCAGGATCGAGGCGAACCGCTTGCCGAAGTTCATGACCTCGTTGGGGTTCGAGAAGCTCTTGATGGCAATCGAGCCGGCCACAGCCGCCGTGACACCTGAGAACACCCAGTCCTCGGTCTTCCAGGGCGTCTTCTGGTAGATCGCGATGATGACGATAATGACCAGTCCCGCAAGACCACCCACCCACGCGCTTCGGGAGAATGCGACTACGGTGCACCACATGTTGAGCAAAAACCCGAACCAGTACACACCGCGCAAGATGAGGTTGTGCTCGGCGAGGGCGAGGCCTAGAGAGATGAAGATGGAGAACATGAGGAAGCCGGCGAGAAGATCGGGGTTGCCGTAGGTCGAGAAGGCCCGGTTGGCCTCGAAGGGCAACTGACCCCACTGCAACGGGTCGAGCCCCATGCTCTGCAACACGCCATATCCCGCGACGACGATTCCGGAGGCGAAGAGCGTCTGCGCGAACAGGCGGATACGCGAGGGGCGATCCGCATACTGAAGGATCAGGAAGTAGATGACCGCATAGTTGATAAGCGACAGCAAACCCTCGAAGCGGCGGTACTTGCCGAAGAATGCCGTGGCCGGATGGATCGAGAGGAACATCGAGACGGTCACCCACGCAAGAAAGACGAGGATGAGCCACTCGACGGGGGTGCGGCGGATCTTGCCGCCGTGGGCCAGCATGTCCCAGCCCCAAGCAGCAAGGGCGATAAGCCCCAAGACACGCTGCATGAACACCTTGATGATGTCGAACTGGTCATAGGTGATGGGCAGATCGAAGCCCAAGAACGTCAGGTTGCTGATGACGATGGGGGTGATGAACACCATCGCGAGCAGCGAATACCACGAGATCTTGCCAAAGATGCTCATCTCATTGGCGGGAGCTGCTGGTGCGGGGGCCTGCCGAGAGGCCGATGAGTTCTTGCGCTTGGCCATGCGAGGAAGCTCCTGTGTCCGAGTTGGTCTCAACACGCATTGGGTATTGTGACGCAAACGCGCCGCCGTGACACGCACTCCGCACATACTCCAGAAGTGCGACGCGCGGCGGGCAGACGGATCAGCGCGCGCCGCGACCCGTCAGGACCACGCGCAGGGTCTCGGCGACGATCTGGGCATCCATCGCGAGGTTCTGGTGGAACATGTAGATCAGGTCGTACTTGAGCTTGCGCTCGGGGGTCGTCGCGTACCCGCCGGAAACCTGTGCGAGGCCCGTGACGCCGGGCTTCACGCGGAAACGCTCGCGGTAGCCGGGGATCTGGGCGAGGTAGCTCTCGACGAAGAAGCCGCGTTCGGGCCGGGGCCCCACAAAACTCATGGTGCCACGCAGGATGTTGAAGAGCTGCGGCAACTCGTCGATGCGGTAGTTGCGCAGGAACCTGCCCAC
>JBBREQ010000108.1:0-7129 GCA_038202795.1 Coriobacteriia bacterium
TGTGGTGGCTCTTGATCTTGGCGGCGTGCTTGTTGCCCGACTCGATCACGTCCGGGTACAGCGTCCCTTGTGCGAGGAACTTCACGCCCTCGAGCGTGGTCGCCTCTTCGAAGAAGATGTTCCAGAACTCCTCGCCAATGATGCGGCGCTTGAGCTCCGGCTCGTCCACCCCGGCGAGCAGCGACAGGTAGCGCTCCTCGGCATCGACGTGGATCAGGTTCACGTGGAAGTTGTCACGGAACGCGTGAACAACCTGCTCGGCCTCGTTGAGGCGCATCATGCCGTGGTCGACGAACACGCAGGTCAGCTGGTCGCCGATGGCTCGATGGAGCAACGCCGCCACCACGCTCGAGTCAACCCCGCCGGAGAGCCCGCAGATCACGCGGTCCGTGCCCACCTGCGCGCGCACCGCGTCGACGGTCTCCTCGATGATGTTGAGCATCGTCCAGGTGGCCGGAATGTCGGCGATATCGTGCAGGAAGGTGCGGATGATCTGCTGGCCGAACTCCGTGTGCGCGACCTCCGGATGAAACTGGGTCGCGTAGAGCTTGCGGGCCGGATCCTCCATCGCCGCGATCGCGGTGGTGGCCGTGCGAGCCGTTACCGAGAAGCCCGCAGGCGCGGTTCCAACGCTGTCGCGGTGACTCATCCAGCACTGCGAGGTCTCCGCCACACCAGTGAGCAGCTGACACGTGGGCTCCATCACCGTCAGCTCGGCGAACCCGTACTCGCCAATGTCGGTCTTGGGGATCTCACCGCCAAGATGCAGCGCTATCTCTTGGATGCCGTAGCAAAAGCCCAGCACCGGGATGCCCAGTTCGAGGATGGCCGGGTCCATGTGCGGCGCGCCCTCGGCGTAGACACTCGCCGGGCCGCCCGACAGGATGATCGCCGAGGGCTTGCGCACCGCGATCTCCTCGGCGGAGATATCGAAAGGCACTATTTCGCTGTAGACCCGCGCCTCGCGCACGCGGCGTGCGATGAGCTGGGCGTACTGGGCGCCGAAGTCGAGTACGAAGACCGCGTGCTGCTGCTCGTGGTAGTTGGTCACGTCTCCCCTACCGGCCCATTCCGACGCCTTGGGTGTTTTGCAGAACCTTACCCTCGGTCTGGAGCGAAGGCGCGACGAGCACTTCGGCCTTCTGGAAGGTCTTGAGGTTCTCGTAGCCGCAGGTTGCAAGCGACGTGCGCAGCCCGCCCAGAAGGTTGAGCGTTCCGTCGTTTTGGTGCGCCGGACCCAGCAGTATCTCCTCGAGTGAGCCGATCACGCCGGCGCGCACGCGGGTTCCGCGCGGAAGATCCGGGTGGAAGGTCGCCATGCCCCAGTGGTACCCACGGCCGGGCGCCTCGGCTGCGCTCGCAAGCGGCGAGCCGATCATGACCGCATCGGCACCCACCGCGACGGCCTTGGCCAGGTCGCCGCCGGTCCGCATGCCACCATCGGCGATCACGTGGCAGTAGCGGCCGGTCTCCTCGAGGCAGCGCGTACGCGCGGCGGCGGCGTCTGCGATCGCGGTCGCCTGCGGGACGCCGATGCCCAGCACGCGGCGCGAGGTGCACGCGTGGCCGGGGCCAACGCCCACGAGCACGCCTACTGCACCCGCACGCATCAGGTGCAGCGCGCCCTGGTAGCTGCAGCACCCGCCAATGATCGTGGGAATCTCGAGCGACTCGACGAACGCGAACAGGTCGAGCGGCTTGTCGAAGGTCGAGACATGCTCCGCCGAGACGACCGTGCCCTGGATGATCAGGATGTCGAGCCCGCCCTCAAGCGCCGGGCCGATGAACTTCTCGACGTTTTGGGGAGTCAGCGATGCCGCTGCGAGAACGCCACCGGCCTTGATCTCGGCGACGCGCTGCTTGACGAGTTCGGGCTTCACATCCTCGGCAGCGTAGATCTGCTGCATCTTGGCGGTCGCCTCTTCCTTGTCGAATGAAGCGATCGCATCGAGGTGCGGGGCGGGGTCGGCATAGCGAGTCTGGATGCCCTCGAGGTTCAGGACGGCCATGCCACCTAGTTTGCCCAAAGCGATGGCGAAGTTGGGATCGACCACACCGTCCATAGCGGAGGCCAGAACGGGCAGCGGGAAGTGGTAGTCACGACCCTTGAACGAGAACGTCCAGCTGATGTCGACGTTGCGCGGGTCGCGCGTGCGCCGTGAGGGCACGATTGCGATGTCGTCGAATCCGTAGGCGCGTCGAGCGGTCTTTCCTCGTCCGATTTCGATCTCCATACTGATGCCTGCCTCCTCGCTTGCCCCACCGGGGGCACCTGCCTACTGACCGCTGAGTGAATATCCACGCACCCTTACGAAGTGTGGGACGTTCGAACGCGAAACCGTGAGATTGCCGCCGCAAGGCCGCTCTCAGGTTTATCGTATTCTAGGCGCTCGTGCCCTCTGGCGGAACCTATTTCAGGCCCGCGTTTTGCGCGTCTTGCGCTTGTTTCTTAGCCTTGACGCCAAACCCGCCGGCCTCGAAGTCCGCCAGCATGTCGCGGAACGCCGACTCGCTGAGTATCTGGTACGAACCTCCCCCGATCATCGCGCCCTGTACCGGCGCGGACTTGGCTCTCAGATTCGCCTTCTTGATTCCGCGGTACCTGCCCGCCAGCGCGACCAGTTCCTTCACACTGAGATCCGTCTGAAGGTTCGACGAGACCGACGTGATGATCTTGGGAAGCCGGGCGAAGTTGCGTTCTTTGCTCGCCTTCTTCGCCAGGGCGAACAGGAACGCCTGCTGGTTCTTCATTCGTTGATGATCACCAGAGGCGTAGCCGTGGCGGTTGCGTACGAACGCGAGCGCCTGCATGCCACTCAGCACCCGGTTGCCGGCGGGAACGTACACCCCCTCAGGAGAGGTGGTGGCTCGGTCGACGTTCATCTTCACTCCGCCCATCGCATCCACGATGGCAGCGAAGCCTTGGAAGTCGACCTGCACATAGTGATTCACCGGCAGTCCCGTAAGCGCCTTGACGGTCTTGATCGCCAACGCGGGACCGCCGTAGGCCGAGGCGTGAGCCAGCTTCGTGGTGCCGTGACCGGCCACCGCCACTCGTGTATCACGCGGCAGCGATATCATCGATACGGCATCGCTCACGGGGTCCAGACGGACCAGCATGACCGTGTCGCTTCTCGCCCACCCCTGGCCCGGCCTGCGGTCGTTGCCCAGAAGCAGGAGATAGGTTGGCTCGCCCTTGGGCACCGGCTGCAGCTGCTGGACGATTGCCGGGCGCTCGGCCTTGGGGGGCGCGATCTGCTCGGAGACCTCTTGATACGTCGATGTCGCATATACGATCGCCGCAACGCCCACTGCCGACACGGCGGCAAACGCGGCGAGCACGACGAGCACCCATCGCGGCATCTTCTTGCGCTTCGCGCGGTGTGACCGCGCCACACGGCGCGAGTTCGTTGACTTCGAAGACAGACTCACGGGACCTCCGCATCACTACTGACTGGTCGGGCTACGGTACTACACTCAAGGCGCATGCCAGCGCTGCAGCCCAATCCGTAAGGTGGTCGTTACGGCACGCATGCGGCACGAAGGGGATTGCGCGCTATAATCGGCGGTACGCCACCTGCACCACACTCCAACCGTAGCCTTGGCAGGAAGGCCTCACCGTGCCCACCGTCCCACATCTTCGAACACTCATCGCCCTCGTCGTCACGGGGGTCGCGCTTCTCGGCACCACCGCCCTCGCTCAGGCGACCGCGCCGACACCGGCTCCGCTCGTGGTCATCGATCCAGGGCACGGCGGGCGGTACTCCAACGCGAATGCCAACGGACTCAAGGAGAAGAACTCCAACCTTGCCGTCGGCTTGGAGCTGCGCCGTCAGCTGATCTCGCGCGGCTATCGGGTCATGATGACCCGCACCACTGACCGCGCGGTGCGGCTCACAGATAGCCGTACCTGGAACTACAGCAGCCGCTCTGACCGCTGGTACTACAGGGCAGACGGCCACAGGGGCATGTACGGTGGCCTCCCCAAAGACGATCTTCAGGCACGGGCACGTATCGCGAACCAAGCCGGTGCGGACCTATTCATCTCGATCCATGCCAATGGTTCTGTGAGCCGCGCCGCCCGCGGCACCGAGACCTGGGCCTCACGCCGAGACAAACTCGGCGGCCAGCTCGCCCCCTACGTCCACACGCAGATCGTGAAGCAGACAGGGCTCAGAAGCCGCGGCACCTTCTCGGCGGACTTCTACGTGTGCCGGTGGACGAACATGCCCGCCGTGCTGGTCGAGACCGCATTCATCTCGAGCAAGCACGATTCGAGCCTGCTCAAGCGGAGTTGGTTCCGTCGCCGGGTTGCGATCGGCATCGCCAACGGAGTCGACCAGTGGATGGCGACCAAACCGTACAAGCAGATCTATTCGCGCGTGAGCGGAAGCACGGCAGCGACGCTTGCGGCCGCAGTGTCGGCAGCCGACTTCGCGGGGGGCGCGCCGGTCGCCATCATCGCGCGGGAGAACCAGGCCTCAGACCTTCCGGGAGCACCGGGTCTCGCTGTGGCGCTGGGAGGCCCCCTTCTCTGGACCGACGAGAGCACAGTGGCCTCATCGACGGCAGCCGAGCTCGCACGACTCGCACCGACGCTCCTTGTCCTCACCGGTGTTGAGGGCTCGTTTAACCAGACGGCCGTCGCTGAACTTGCCCAAGCCGCGAGCATCCCGACCTCCGCAGTCGAGTTCGTCTCCGGGCCCGACCGTGGTGCACTGGCCGCCGCGATTGCTGCGCGTGTAGGCGTTCCCGCGAGCGGAGAGGTGCTGGTCGTCGATGCCGATAACGATGCAGCGAAGCTCGCAGCGGCTCCGATCGCTGCGGCAAGACGGATCCCGATCCTGCTCACCACCAGCGGCACGATGCAGCCAGAGGCGGCGCAGGTCGTCGTCGCAAGCCAGCCCCTCATCTCACGGATGGTGCTCCTGGGGCCGGGTTCCGGCGTGCCCTGGACCGTGACGAGCGGGATTCCCTACGTGCGCGTCGATGGCATCGACGTAGCGCACCGAGCCGCAGCGCTCAACGCCCGCTACTTCAGGAGCAGGACTGCGGGCGCGACCCGTCCGGTGGTCGCAAGCTACCAATCGCCCACGAGCTACCTGACCGCTGCGACGCGTGCGGGCCGCATCAATCAGCCGCTCATCGCCGTGGAGACCAACACGCTGCCGGCCTTCACCCGCGAATGGATAGTCAACCGCCGATCAGCGATCAGCGGATTCACCATCATCGACGACTCGAAGATGTCCTACACGATGGACGCGATGCTCGCCAAGGCGGACCGCTAGCGCTTAGGGAACCGCCGAGAGGACCACAGCCACCAGCGCCATCGCGATGCCCACCCGCTGCCACCCGCGCAGGTGCTCGTGGAGCACGAACCGCGCGAGCACGATGGTGCCCACCGGGTAGAGCGCACCCAGCACCGCCGCGAGCGCGACGGGCCCCATGCGAAGCGCCGTGACCTGTGCCGAGTTGGCGAGCACGTCCACGACGCCGGTCGCAATCGCCAGTCCGCGCGTCTCGCGCGACACGACGACCCGGCCTCCTCGGACGAGAAGCGCGGCAGCGACGAAGAGCACCACACTGGTCACGCGAGCCATCAGCAAGGGGGCGAAACCCGTCGAGGCCGGAGTCTGGGCCCAGCACAGGATAGACGTGCCAAAGCCCAGCCCCGAGACAACCGCGAACACGAGTGCCTTGCGCGCATCGCCGTGGCCCTCGTCTTGGGCGAACACGCTCACGATGATGACGGCGGCGAACGCGAGCGCCATCCCCACCAGAGCGGTCCAGGGCAGTTGCTCTCCGCTCGACAGGCTCACCGTCGCCGGCACGGCGGCCGCGAGCGCCGCTGTGATGGGGGCGACCACGCTCATGCGCCCTGTCGCCAACCCCGCGTAGAGTGCCAGCACCCCGGTACCGCCCAGCACACCCGCGGCAACCCCCCACAAGATTCGGGAGTCGGCCCAACTCGCAGGCGGGAAGAAGATGCTCACCACGACCAGCAGCACCAACCCGGTCGCCTGAGCTGCGATGGCCACCACAAGCGCCGAGTCTCTTCGACTGGCGAGCCCACCCAGAAAGTCAGCTATGCCGAAGAGCGCAGCGCCGAGCGTAGCAACCAGTGCGGTCAGCATGGCTACACGTTGAACTTGAAGTGGACCACGTCGCCGTCCTGCATGACGTACTCTTTGCCCTCGAGCCTGAGCTTGCCTACGTCCTTGGCGCCCTTTTCGCCGCCCAGAGCGACGTAGTCGTCACAGCTGATCACCTCGGCCATGATGAAGCCACGCTCGAAGTCAGTGTGGATGACGCCTGCGGCCTGGGGAGCCTTCGCGCCCACGGGGACGGTCCAGGCACGGACCTCCATCTCGCCTGCGGTGAAGTAGCTCTGTAGGCCCAGTAGGCGGTAGGCCTCTCGGATCAGCGTGTTCAGGCCCGGCTCGGTCAGACCCAGATCGGCTAAGTACTCTGCTGCCTCATCCGCTTCGAGTTCGGCGAGATCGGCCTCGACCTTCGCGCAGATGGGAATGGGCTTGACGCCGTCGATCTCCGGCAGGTCCGCTCCCACCTGGCTCTCATCGACGTTGGCGACGTAGAGCATCGGCTTCATCGTGAGCAGGTGCAAATCGTGCAGCAGGGCGCGCTCGTCGTCGGTCATATCCATGCGGCTTGCCCGGTGGCCGTCGCCCAGGTGCTCGAGCATCCGCTTCACCAACGCGATCTTGACCTCGACGGTCTTGTCGCGCTTAAGTTCCTTCTCCAGACGCGGAATCGCCTTCTCGGCGGAGGCGAGGTCGGCGAGCACGAGTTCGATCTTGATCGTTTCCACATCAGAGAGCGGGTCGACCTTACCGTCCACATGAATGACGTTTTCGTCTGAGAAGAACCGCACGACCTCGGCGATGGCGTCGGTTTCGCGGATGTTGGCGAGGAACTGGTTGCCCAGACCCGCACCCTCACTCGCGCCTTTGACGAGCCCGGCGATGTCGACGAATTCGACGGTCGCCGGCATGATACGCTGCGGTTTTGCAATCACAGCGAGGCTCTGGAGGCGCGCGTCAGGCACCGGCACGATGCCCACGTTGGGCTCGATAGTCGCGAAGGGGTAGTTGGACGCGTCGACTTGGTT
>JBBREQ010000109.1:0-7102 GCA_038202795.1 Coriobacteriia bacterium
CGGGACACTCGATCTGAGCGTACAGATCGAGCAGTCTGCCGACGGGCGCAACTGGCTAAACAAGAACAAAGGTCCAGAACTCTCTGCTTCGATCACCATGTCACCAATCATGGGTGAGTGGTCGTTTGTTGGCGGAGAGAGCTGGCCAACTCGCCCCCGACTGCGGTTCGTGAGGCTCGTCATCAACATCACCACGCGCTACGCCAGCCCTCCCGCGACCAGGCTCCAGCTATTCGTGACGGCTCGGTCGCACCGGAGCGCGGCTTCTAGGGAAGCCGTAATTGCACCTCCTCGCCTGGCACCGGTGAGTCGTCGCGAGGCGATGGGTCGCCTGCTGGGAATGCGCCCATCCACCTTCGATGAGGTGGAGACGCAGGTGCGCGCCATCCAGCCCGGAGATGGTCCGACGCAATTGCTCAACCGCCTCAGCCGCTCGGCGCGCGCGGATCTGGAGCGGGTCACCAGCAATTTGCGCAACCTGGGTCCAGAGCAAAAGCACGCAGCGCTGACGTTCACCAATGCACTGGCGAGCTTGCTGATGTTGCCCCCCGAAGTGCCCGAGTCGGCGGCTACGCCGCCCGCGAGACAAGCATGAGCTCCACCAGCAACTCGCATACCCAAGCTCAGCCGCAGAGCATCTCACTCACGGTGTTCAACGACTACCTCAGCGACGCGAGCACATCGTCGAGCCTTCTTGTCGTGGCGAGGACGAACGATTCATTCGACGACGTCCTCGGCTTCTACGATCAGCTCGCGCTCCAGGTGGTCGTCAGCGACACCATGGTAGGCACCGCGCCGGCAGCATTGACGGTGCAGATCACCCATTCGGCCGACGGGCATCACTTCGTCGCCAAGAATGCGGCACCAGAGGTCGACACGCCAACGCAGTTGAACATCGGGACACCGACGTACATGAGCTTCGGCTTCGACGGAGGCTCCTCGCCCAGTCTGGGCTTGGTTCGCCTGGTCATCGTTCTCACAGCCACGGGGGGCCCGGTGCGGGCGCACGTCCGGATCACGGCGACGGGGAACAACCAGAACGAGCAGGCGTTCTCCCGGACCGTGGCGGCGGCCATGAGTGCGCAGGCCAGATCCTCCAGGACTTATGTCCTGCAATATGGTCCTGGGCAAAAGATCGCCACCTCCGCCATCTCGGAGCTCGTTCGATTTGTCCACGACCTACCCACGGTCACCGCCGCACAGCTCATCGCCCAGAAGACAGGCACTGTCGCCGAAGTAAAGGCGCTCATCCTCTGGGAGCCGATCCTGAGGTTGAAGAACGCGGGCGGGTTCAGCGGCTCGTCGGTGACCGTTCCGAACGGGTTCATCATCGCGTTTCTGAGCACTGGCCATTACGTACTTGTCAATGGCAACTTCGCGCTATGGGAGTCGAAGCACCCTTCGCAGGAGCTGTTCCCGAGAAGAGATTTCACGCCGGCCAAGCCCACTTTCTCCACGCACGAGAACTGGACGCCTATTGCGGCGGACCACACCGGCCCCGGATACACTACCGGCAACCCGCCAGGTGGCATAAAGTTCGGAAAGAACAAAGGGGAGTAGCCATCATGTGTATCCCTGGAGTCGATTCGAGCGGCAACGAAGCCACCTTCGGCGCTGCTGCTGGTAGCTTTGCCTGGGGCAAAGCCTTCGAGGGCCTGGGCCCCGTGGGCGCCTATGTTTCCCAGATCCTGACGGCGAACGCGAAGGCGAGCGACAGCGATTGGATTGCGCACTCGCGATCCGACAAGATTCGGCTCGAGTTCGCAAGTGGCAACACGCTGGTCCTCGACGCGGCGAACGTCGATCCTGCGGTGCTGGCGGCCTATGGGTTGAGCTTTAACAGCGTAGACGGCGTCGTTTCGACGCGCAGCCGTCTCGACTCGGGCGAGGGAGTGTTGTCCGGTCCAGACTGGACCTTGAAGGACGGGGTGCTGAAACCGCCCCCGACGACTTCCGTCACGGGTGAGGTCCTGGGGAATAGCCTCCTCGAAATCCCCGAGAGCGCGTTCGCCCTGGCAGGCAGCGGATCTTTGCTGGCGAATGCCGCTTTCGATGGCGTGCTCGGACTGTCGATTCCCGACGAGCGCTTGGCGTCACGCATCACCGCGCAGCTGGGCTCGGCGGCAACCTCGGTCACTGACGCCCCACCCGTGGTCTTCACGCAAGTCGAAGGCGATCCGACCGGCGACTTGAGCGTCGAGCGACGGACGAACGCGTCCCGTATCAACAGCTCGGGCAACGCACCCGCCGCTGGTTCTGAGCTGAGCAGCTCGTACGCCAACGAGATGGCGGCCGAGCGTGCGCGCAACCTCGCCGGCGGGTTCGCACAGGCCGAAGTCGCACAGCAGGCCGAATATGTGGCGAACCAGGCGGCCAAGGATGCCGCCAAGTGGTCCCGGATCGATCAGGACATGTCACAGGTCGGTGCCGCGAGCGCGAGCGCATCGGGACCAGCTCCGGCGGTGCCCGCGGCGCCGGGGTACGGTCCCGCCGATGTGCTGGCGAACGAGCAGCCAACGCCTGGGGTATCTGCGGCCGACGTTCAGCCGGGCTATTTTTCTCGCCAAGGAGTCTTCAAAGATGGCCGGTGGTTCCCCAACGTCATCAAGCCCATCAACCAGGCGGTCTGGGCGGCATGGGGAAAGAGCCATGGCGTGGAGGCCGCCCTCACGCTGCCGTTTGTCCTGGCCATGAGCGGCGCTCTCGCTCTCCCGCAAGCTTTCAACGACATTCCGAACATTCCAACGTTGATCCTCCACGGATTGGTCGAGGCGGATATGGGTCATCCGCTCGACGCGCTGGAAGCCCTCGGCGATGGGTTCTTTGCTCTGGGCATACTCGGCGAGGCGGCCCAAGGCGTGCGGGCGCTCAGTGAAGCCGCAGGCGCTGTCGACAACGTGCATGGCCCAGGTGGCGTACGGCCGAAAAAATACAATCCCGACTTGTTCGGTCCCCCCAAGTGGGAGGTAAAAAACCTACGTCCACATGGTGACGTTGTGGTACAAAGTGCAAAAACTTCGTGCAACGCGGCCAGCGCGGAGATGGTTGCTCGCCTGTCAGGCGTGGATGAGGCCGTTACCGAAGAGGCGATCCTTTCCTATCTCCGGGAAAAATACGACAACCCTAGAATTGCGCTCGGTGATGGTGGAATTGATGGTGTGGAGGTGGCCGAGGCGGCAAATCATCTAGACCCGGCAGCAGGCTCCGAGGAAGGACTGACGTGGGTGTCACGTTCAGCCGTGTCCAAGGGTATCGCCGAAATCAATCGCATAGGTGCGAACGGGCCGTGGGTCGCGGAGATCCAAACTTCAGACGTGTGGCACGCGGTTACTGTTGTTGGAAGGGATGGCATCGGTGATCTCGTGATACTAGATCCGGCCGGTTACCGCTATGAAATGACTGTTGCCGAGTTCACTCGTGTGTGGAACGGCGATTTTCTCGCTCGCCAGTAAGCAGCTAGAAACCAGGACTATGCAATGGATATCCCGCCCAACCAACGAATTCAGCATGCCGTCGTAGTTGCAATCAGACAAGTAGAATGCGAACATGGGGTTTACACGGTAAATGTTCTTCTTGATGGAGTGCCTGAGGTTTTTCACGTCGAACTCGGCGGAGGAATCGACACGTTCAGGGTTCGAGAGAGAACTTACTTTGGCTATAAGATCCGATGTCTCAGCATGACGAGGTTGGCGCCCTTGATGCGCAAATGGCACAGCGGCGAGCGCTCGGAGCTGCCGGTCGATCTCGCCGACGTCGATTGGTCCTGAGTCCCAGGCCGCAGAAGTCAAAAGTCAGATTCGTTCACGGGCGCGAGATTAGGCTCATGATCCAAATACGACCTGCCGAGCCCCGCGACGCCGCCGCGCTCGCCCCGCGCCTCAGGTCCGCCGACCGCCGCGAGATCCAGGCCGCCCTGGGAAGCACGTCTCCGACTGACGTCCTCCGCCGCGGGGTATACGCCTCCGATCCCTGCTTCGCCGTCGTGGCAAACGGCTCGGTCGTCGCGCTGTTCGGCGTCGTCCCCATCGCACGGCTCCCCGAAACCGGCTCGGTGTGGCTCCTTGCGTCCGACGACTTCGCCGCGCGCCCGGCCTTCATCGTCCGATCGAGCAAAGCGTGGCTCACAACGCTCCACGAGCGCTACCGCGTGCTCACCAACTACGTGGACGCGCGCAACGAGGTTCACATCCGCTGGCTCCGCTGGTGCGGCTTCACCTTCGTTCGTCGGATCGAGCGGTTCGGCGCGATGGGGCTCCCGTTCCACGAAGTGAAGCGCGAGCGTGACGCTTTCCCTGCCGAAGCTGGAGACGCGGAAGGAACCATGCCAGAACATCGAGCAAGCTCCAAGCCCGAAACCTCGCGTTCGGACGCGACGGGGTGAGGTTTCGCGTGGCGTGCGCACCCGACTTCGTGCCATGGTCGATTCCGTCGAAGCGACGTGTCGCGGGGGAGCTGGTTCGATGAGAATGACATCCGGTAAACAAACGGGGATCCCCGGAATCGCGGCCTGTGTCGGCGGAGCGGCCCTGCTCGGCATCGCCGCGTGTGGCTCGGACGTCGTGATCGATGCGCCCCACGCAAGCGCGGGCGGAGCGTCGACCAGCTCGGTGTCGAGCGTCGGCAGCTCCGCCTCCAGCACGGGTGGCGCAGGCGGCTCGTCGACCACCACCGCAGCGACCAGTGGCGGCAGCTCCGCCTCCAACACGGGTGGCGCAGGCGGCTCGTCGACCAGCACCGCAGCGGCCAGTGTCGGCACCTCCGCCTCCGCCTCCAGCGCAGGCGGCGCAGGCGGTGCGTCGAGCAGCGCTGCGGCGAGCACCAGTGGCGGCGGAGGCGGCTGCAACGACACCACGAGCGATCCGAGCAACTGTGGCGCCTGTGGCCACGACTGCCTCGGTGGCGCCTGCGTCGCGTCCGCATGCCAGCCCATCCAGCTGGCCACCTCGCTGAGTCCGATGAACATCGCGGTCAACGCTACCGATGTCTACTGGACCGACAACATCAAGGGCGTCACGAGCGTCCCTGTCGAGGGCGGGGCGCCGACCGTGCTCACCAGCACGGGCGCCGTCGCACTAGCGCTGGGGACAGATCACGTCTACTACATGACGGCCGTTGGCATTCAGATGACGCCGCTCGGGGGCGGGCCAAGCACGAAGTTCGAGCCCGGGGACGCGAATGTAACTTTCTCGGGCCTGGCCGTGGATGCGACGTCCATTTACTGGGCCGATAACGGCAAGAAGGGGCTGTTCAAGATACCGATCGGCGGAGGTGCGACGTTCACGCTCACCACGATGGGCGGTTCCCAGCTCAACAGCGTTATCATCGACGCGACGAGCCTGTACTGGATCAATGGAGGCCCAATGGGCACGATCCAGAAGATTCCGATCGGTGGAGGCCCCGTGACGACGCTGGCGGCCGGCCTGACTTATCCATGGAGGTTCGCGATGGACGCGGACACGCTCTACTGGTGCAACGCCGCAACGATCAACAACCTTGGAAGCGTGATGCGGATGGCGAAGTCCGGAGGTTCCCCCACGATCCTGGCCGCCGGACAGGATAGCCCGTTCGACGTCGCCGTCGATGGGACCCACGTTTACTGGGTGAATGTCGCCTCGAAGACGGTGATGCGCGCGCCGAAAGGCGGCGGAGTTGCCACGGTCCTGGCCACCGGACCGAACGAGGGGACCGAGATTGCTATCGATGCAGCCGCCGTGTAATGGCTGTCTTATGGCCAGAGCTCAGGGGAGGTGATGAAGGTGGCAAAGTAGTCCGCCGGGATCGAGCGAGTCTGCGCGGAGTATTGGCCCGTGCCCGTACCCGTGTCTTCTTTTGGCCCACCAGGCGCACCGACGCTCCGATCAGAAATGGTTCTGATCGATGAAGTTGTGCGGCGCGAGAACGGTATACCCCGTGAGGTTACACCCGTTGTTCGCGCCGCTCGGCTTGTACGAAGCAGGCGCGCTCATCCACGCTGAGTGGCCGAGGCCAGGGACGCCCGAGCTGCCGTCGTAACCGCAGGCGCCGCCGCCCGTGAGGCCGGCGATGTGGTCGCACAGCGGCTTCGGCGCGATGAAGTAGTGAAGGTGCGAGTTGCCGCCCTGATCGAGGAGAGTGCCAATCTTCGCGCCGCGCGACACCGACTGGCCGGGGGACACCGACAGCGAGCCCATGTGGCCGTAGAACGAGCACACCTTCGTTCCTCCTGCGATTGTGTGCTCGATCAGCGCGACGTTGACGTACGAGCTGCTGTTCGGCGAGGCCACCAGCACGACGCCGTCGGCGACCGAGTACACCGGCGCGTTTGCGGCGCCGGCCTTGCCGATGTCCTCGGCCAGGTGGGCGCCTCCGTAGGTGGCCCAGTAGTCGCCGAGCACTTGCCAGATCGCCCAGCCGGCGCCGCCCGCCGGGCTCGTGGTCTTGTCGCCCACCGGGTAGCCGAAGCCGCCGCCGACAGGAGGCTGCGAGTTGGGGATGCCGTTGCCACAGCAGCCCTTCGAGCAGTCCCACGTCTTGACGCCGGAGCCGTTGCACGCGTTGTTGCCGTTGTCGCAGCTCGCAGCAGGGGAGTTGTAATAGCCGGCCAGTACACCGCACGACGGGCCGCAGCAGTGGGCGCAGTCGCTCGTCGGGGTGCCGGTGCCGTTGCACCAGCCCTTGCTGCCGTCGACGTCGCAGGTGAACGTGCCTCCGGGCCAGTTGTTGGCCGCAGCGAGTGATCCGCAGCTCGCCAGGCCGCCGCCCGTGGAGCTGGACGACGAGGTTGACCCCATGTTGCCAGCGACCAGCGCGTGGATCTGGCACTGGGCGACCTTCTTGCCCGGATTGCCGCCGTTCTTGCCCTGAACGAAGGTGAACGTCTGGATCCCCGGGGCGTAGCCATCGACGGTGTACGTCCACGTATACGGCCCCGATCCCCCGACGCCGACCCAGTGGGAGGCCGGCGATCCAGGGCCCTTCACCTCCAGATCGACGTACGCATAGGGCATCTGGTGCGTGTACGTGACCTTGACGATGGGCGACGTGATCGGGTTGCTGTCGAACACGAACCCGGGGTCGCACGGGAGCACAGGCAAGCTGCCGCCCTGGCCGCCGGAGCCGGCCG
>JBBREQ010000110.1:0-7098 GCA_038202795.1 Coriobacteriia bacterium
CGGGCATCCAGGCCGACAGCAGCGTGGGCATGAGCCCGCCGATGATGGCACCCGCGAACGCCGCAAGGATCCGGAGAACGAAGTCGACGGTAAACAGCATCGTGCGACCTTCCCCGGCAGGTCCGTTCTCGGAGAGGAAGGCCACGCCCACCGACCGAATGATCCCGTCGCCGACACCGTACGCAAGGCCGAGCAAGACGATCGACGTAGGCGCGAGCCCCATGATCTGCCCTAGTCGGGAGACGCCGAACGCGATACCGGCGACTACGAGCATCGCCCGGTAGCCCACCACCGCAACCAGTGGCGGCAGCAGCAGGCAGACAACGGCGGCGGCCAACGCGAGAGCGCCCTCGACGTCTCCCACGACAGACGTCGACATCCCCGACCCTCTGACGTAGAGCGCGAACGCAGTGCCCAGTATGCCGGCGGCCATATTCTGCAGGGCGGCTGCCGTGAGGTACCGCCGCGCATTTGGGGTGGCGTCGCGCAGCGTGCGCAGATACGCTCCCGCCCCTCTTCGCATGAACCCTCTTGTCCGCCGGATCACGTAGCCCGCCTCATCTTGGTCCCAGACACAACCGCTCCACTATAGGTCCTTGGAAGAACTATCTCTTTGGCGAGAGCCCGTACATCCTTCTCAGCCTAGTCGCCAAGACGCTGTTGGCATGGACGGTGTTCGCAAACACGCTCATTCCCACGTAGCAAACCAAAGACGTCGCTGATCAGCTCGACCAAGACCAAAGCGGCCGCCCCCAATCAGGGGCGGCCGCTGGCCAATTCTTGTGCCTCGTCTATTTCACGGTCACCGAATCGTACTTCCTCGACCATGTGGCCGAATGCCGACTGTCGAGTGGCGCGTAGGCACGCAGGCGCCACTTGCCCTTGCTCGTGAGCTTCATCTTCACCTTGTAGCGGGTGTAGCTCTTGTAGTTGTAGGCCTTAGCGGTAACGTAGCCTTTCTTGACCCACTTCGTGCCAACCTTCTTGTACTTGTAGATGCGCACCGGTTTGGTGCCCTTGGTGTGCTTGGGCTTCAGCGACCCGTAGACGGTGTAGGACTTCGATTTCTTCATAGTCTTGGGGGCGACCGGCGCTCCGAGAGAGACCTTGGGACCTGCGGGAACGAAGACGGTACGGGCGGTCGTATTCCCGAGAGCGGAGACCGAATAGGTCATGGTGCCCGCGCCGACTGCCTCGACAAGCCATGAAGACAGACCGGTCTGTCCCGGTGGGATATCTGGAATCACGTGAGTGGCAGATTCGCCACGCACCAGCCGGAGACCAGACGGCAAGTTCAACGTTATGGGAGTGTTGCTCAGCGCAGAAGCTGTTCCGTTGCTGACATAGGCTGTGACGTTGAACGGGTTTGGCGAGAGCAGGCCGTTCACTCTCGAAAGAGAAACAGGGCCCGTTATTCTCGGATCGGTGGTGCCGCTGATCGTGCCCAAGCCGTAGTACGTACTGATTACGCGGGTCTGACCAGGCGAAACCGTGACCGGGTTCCAAAACATGAGCACCGCGCTGTCGCCGGTCTGGGCTGTCGGGGACACGGTGTAGTCCCACAGCGCGCTGTACACGCCAGACCACCGCGCGATAGAGAAGCGGTCAGGCCGCGTCGCGTTTCCGCCCCTGAGCGTCCCTTGTGCCATGACGTTCATATCTGAGAGGTCTCTGAACGCCTGCCAGTACTCGGGAACCGCGTTTCCAAGGAAGTCCATCTCGGTGGTGACGTTCCCCGTTCCGGGAACTCGGAAGGGACAGGCGTCGTTGTCCTCGAGGTAAGTATCAATCATCATCCGAAGTCCAACGGAATGCGAAGCGGTCCCGAGATTCTTCAGTGTGTACCTGTAGAGGCCTGTATCGGGTCGTCCTGTCGAGGTGCCAGTGACGATCTCAAGGCGCTGGGTGACCTCGATGTCACCTACCCGCCAGACGCTCTGGTTGGTGGTGGGGTTGATCTCGGTGGGCACTTGAGTGAACGATCCAGATCCTGATCCGTACTTCGCATCGACGCCGTCAACGCGCACTGTGGTGAAAGAGCTCCACGGAGAGGATGGCCAGGCGAAACTAATGCCGAAGGTCTTGCCTGTTGCGGTGCCGGTGGCGCCGCTGTTGAATATCCCTTCGGGTGACACTTGGAAGCTCAGATAGTCGTTGACGGTGCTGGCAGTGAGCGAGCTCGCACTGATGGCGGCACCCCCTGGCGCAGCCTTACTGGCAGCGCTCGCGGCCGATACACCGCCCGCCACCATCAACGCAAGCAGAAACGCCGTGATGCAGATGCGAGACCAACGCCTCGACTGGAACCCAGACATAGTAACCCCCTTCTCGCGTGGAAGTATTCGCGAGGAGCCCCCAGGCACCCGTCGCACTTCACATGCTCCCCACGAGGAGTCTACCACGGAGGCCGCGTCTCTAACATGTAGGCCGAGCGCTGGTCGGCACCTAAGCATCTCACGGCCTCGAACGCGAAAAACGGCCCCGGCCACCCTACTCGGTGACCCGGGCCGTTTCAGTTCTTGCTGGCGGAGAGGGAGGGATTCGAACCCTCGGTACGGGGGATACCCGCACAACGGTTTTCGAGACCGCCGCATTCAACCACTCTGCCACCTCTCCGCAGTGGCGCGAACCGCACGGGGCGGCTCGAAGCGCACGTGCGAGTATAGCGAGCGGCACGAGGAGGGGCAACGACCACGATTCTCAGATCGTCTGGCGCCTTGCGCGGTGCAGTGCGCCAGCCCCCGTCTACTTGATGATGAACACCTTCGTGCCCACGGGCACGAGCGGATAGAGCTTCTCGATGTTGCTGTTCGCTACGCGCATGCAGCCGTGGCTTTGGGCGTGGCCGATCGACCACGTCTTGTGGGTGCCATGAATACGGATGCCGGACACATTGAGGTAGAGCGCTCTGGTGCCCAGCGGATTGCGCGGACCCGGCGCGATATAGGCAGGCATGCCGGCGGCCCAGTCGCTGGCGGGACGGCGCCATGAGGGGTTCTTCGCCTTCGCGATGATCTTGAACGTGCCCAGCGGCGTCGTGTGCCCGGGCATGCCAATCGCGATGCCGTACTTCTTGAGCATCTTCGAGTGGTCGTAAAGCCGCAACTTGCGCTGGGACAGGTCGACCAAGATCGCCCGACCGAGCTTCTTGTCGGTGACGGCGGGCTTGTAGGACTTGTACGCCAGCGTGAGCGTGGGTTGCGCGGCGCCCGAAGCCGCCTCGGCGATGAGCGCACGATTGACGGCGGTAGTGGCAGCGTTCGGATAGAGCGCCCGACCGTAGACGGCCTTGCTCCACTTGAGTTTGCCGCTCTTCACGTAATACTTCGCGCTGCGCTTCGAGCGGTAGCTACTCTCGGCGACCATCCTGGTAAATGCCGCCACAGGCGCCGAGGAGACGGTGCAGGTCCGAGACAGCGTGATCGTAGTGTCCACCGTGGGCGAGCAGGCACGTGCCAGCATGGTGTCGATGTCGAGCACCAAACACTTGGATGCCTCGAGCGAGAGAGTCTTCCCTGCGGCCTCGACTCGCAACACCGGCAGCTGCGTGACGCTGGCCTCCTGTGATATGGCCGCGCGCGCCTCATCCATTGTCATGCCGTAGAGGTCCACCGACCCGACGATGGCGTGATTGGGCACAGTGAGCTCGACCCCTAGGGCCACCCCCGCAGACGCCACTCCGAATACGGCGCAGAGCAGTGCAACAACAACCACATGGTAGACGCGCTTTGCCATCATCACTCCCAAGATACCGACACCTGCCTTTCGCAGCAGTCTAGGGGTTCATGAGGGTCGAGCGCCAGCATCCCAGCGCAGAGACGGTGCGACGACGAGCAAATGCACCTTTCGAGCTGGCAATTGACCCACCGCGGGCATCTCCCCGCCGTCATCGCTACACTTATCACCATGTCTTCTCGGCGTTCATACCGAATCGCGCTCATCGCGGTGGTGGCCGCATGCCTCGTCGGGCTGTGGCCGCTTGCTGCCGTCGCGGCACCGACATCCGTCTCGAGTGCGGAGCGTGCGCGGGTCGAGAAAGCGGTTCGGCGCCTCGAAGTCGTGCGGAAGCGCTCGGCGCAGATCGATGCCAAGCTGGCCCGCACCTCCGCGCAGTTGGACGACATCGTGGCCGAGCAGAGCCGCGCTCAGGACAGACTCAGCACGCGCGTACGGAGCATGTACCGCGCCGGCGACACGGGGTTCGTCTCGGTGCTGATGGGCGCTTCAACGTTTCAGGAGTTCGTCTCGCGCTGGGAGCTGCTCACCCGGATGAGCAGCGGAGACGCTCGGATGCTGCGCGACCTCGCCGTTGCGCGTTCCAAAGCAGAGCGCTCCTCCAAGTCGCTGCTGCGACTCCAGGCGCAGTCTGCCCGTGCCGTGGACGACGTCGCAGCCGAGGTGGCCCGTGCGCGCAAGGAGTTCGCTGCGAGTCAGGCTGCCCTCAGGGCATATCAGTCTCGCACGGCAGCCGCTGGCAAGAGGCCTGCGCCCGCTAGGCGGGACTCGACCCAGAAGCTCAAGGGGTCGGGGGCCTGGAAGACAGGCGTGGCCTCACACTACGGGCGCACCTTCAGCGGCCGGGGCGCGGGTGGCGAGAGGATCGGACCGTACTCGATGATAGTCGCCCACAAGACACTGCCGTTCGGCGTGCTCATCGAATTCGAGTACGGAGGCAGACGTGCCGTGGCGCGGGTCGCCGACCGCGGCCCCCGCTCAGCCGGGCGCGATTTCGACCTAGGCCCCGGAGTCGTGCGGGTTCTGGGATTCAGCGGTGTGCATGAGGTGCGCTACCGCATCATCAGGCGCTAGGAATCGCTGTCTCGAGGGCACGGGGCGAAACGTGGCAGGTCACCTCAGCCAGAAGAACGCGATCGCCGCCCAACCGCACAAGAACACCAGCACGAGGACGCCGCAGCCCACACCGAATGAGCGAACGAGCGCGGCATCGGGATCGTATGTCCTCACGGGACCGGTTGCCCCCCATGTGCGTCTGCGCTTCATCCGCGAAGCATACCTGCCCGCAACCACGCTCACCACACCGCGCGACCCTGTCGACGCGCTGGGCGGCTCCGACGCGCCTGCCGGAACCCGTCCAGCCTCTCGCCCGTCATGTAGTTGACCGAGACAGTGGGATGCCATAACGTTCCCTGCGGCCGAAGGGGAGTAGCGAACCGCGCCCGCGGTAGGTGTGTCCGCCGGAGCGCCCCCCACAGCCCTCCGGCCGATCTGGTGGAGGTAGTGGCGTGGCCTACATGTTCCTCGTGGCACTCGTGCTGATCATGGTGGGCGAACTTGCCGATAAGTCCCAGCTCTTGGCCCTGCTCCTCGCGACTCGCTACAAGGCCTGGCAGGTACTCGTCGGCATCTTCATCGCCACGTTCGTGGTGCACTTCTTCACGACACTGGCTGGCCAGATGGTGGGTTCGGCGATCCCCAGAAACGTGCTGCCTTGGATCTCGGGCGTACTGTTCATCGGTTTTGGCATCTGGACGCTGCGCGGAGACAGTATCGAAGACTCCGACGCAGAAAAGGGCAGCCGCTTCGGCCCTATCATCGCGACGACTATCGCGTTCTTCCTCGCGGAGCTGGGCGATAAGACCCAGATCATGACGCTTGCCATCGCCGTGGACCCGGGCTCTGCACTTCTGACCTACCTCAAGGCCGCGGGACCCACCGTCCAAGGTTGGCTCGCGCTGGCAGGATCGCCGCAGGGCGTGAGCCAGATAGGGCGCTTCTGGGCGATAACCATGGGCTCAACGGTGGGGATGGTACTTGCCGACGCCATCGCGATCGGTATCGGCCGCCTGCTTGGCGGACATGTTCCAGAGCTGCTCATGCGCCGCGTTTCGGGTGCGATCTTCATCATGTTCGGCCTGTTGAGCATTGGTTCTGTACTGCTCTGACAGGACATGTGCTCGAACGCGTACCTACGCGGTGGCGTACGCCACCCGCGCGGGAATATGCAGCATGCGTGAATCCAGAAGCGCGATGGTCGTGTCAACGATCTCCGGGTCGAACTGCTTGCCGGCTCCGTTGACGAGTTCTTGGCGCGCCATGGCCACCGACAGAGCGGAGCGATAGCTGCGGTCGGTCGTCATGGCGTCGAGGGCATCCGCCACGCCTAGGATACGTGCCAGAAGCGGCGTTTCTTCGCCCACCAGGCCAGCTGGGTAACCGCTGCCGTCCCACCGCTCGTGGTGGTGGCGGACTATCGGAACGATCGGAGCCAGGAACGGTGCCATCTCCACGATGCGGGCGCCTATCTCGCTGTGCTCCTTGACCGAGGCGAACTCCTCAGGGGTGAGTCTGCCCGGCTTGAGCAGGGTATTCTCGGCGATTCCGATTTTACCGATGTCGTGCAGCAACCCGGCGCGCTCGAGCTCACCCAGCTCCTCGGTGAGCCCCATCTTCCGCGCGATCGCGCAGGCGTAGTCGGAGACGTTCATCGAGTGGTGGGCCGTATAGGTGTCACGGGCATCGACAGCCGCCACGAGCGCCTGCAGTGTCCCCACGCTGTGCTCTTCGAGCTCGCGCAGCGAGTGCTTGAGCCGACGGTCGAGGGCATCGATGACTCTCTGGTCCTCTTCAAGGACTTCCTCGGTTCGGGTGACCATGCGCCTGAGGAGAATCACGGCCGCCGCCGCACCGATGACGATGATGATGACGAGGACACTCGCTGTGATCCCGATAAAAGGCAGCACCAATGCCATGGCGCGATGCCCCCTGACCACACCGTAGGGTGCCGCTCCGGCGGCCCTGGTCAGTGGGGTTAGTACCATGAACTCCCAGTTTCCGCACTCGCATCGGCCCAGCCGCGCAGATGTCTTGCCGCTTGCCAAGACGGCGCTCTCACGCTCATCCAACCCTGGACGCGCGATCCCCTCGACGTCGGTTGTAGCCAAGACGTCCCCGTTGACCGCCTTTACGGTGACGAGCGCGAACTGACCCAGTTGTGTGAGCGCGTTGATGTCTCCCTGCAGCTCGCCCAGGGAGGCAGGATTCTCAACTGCTCCCGGAGTGTCCATGCTCCCGGCAACCAAGCCGTTGAGGCCTGAGGCCATCGACTTGCCAAAGCTCATCAGGAACACCGCGCTGATT
>JBBREQ010000111.1:0-7087 GCA_038202795.1 Coriobacteriia bacterium
AGCGCGTGTACACGGCGCGCCGCATCTGTGAGGGCATGACCCCGTCCACCAGCAGCGGCGTGAGGTCGTGCATCGTGACCACCAAGGGATGAGGTGCCGGAAACGGCGTGGGAAAGTGCAGGCAATGCGTGATGTCCGGCCGGATGCGCCGCAAGGCTGCCGAGAACGACAGCGCTCCCGCTGGCGTGAACGGGCTGCCCGCCACACGGTGCTGCGGGAATGCCCCGAGCTCCTCCGGCACCACCTCGTGCGCCGAGACCACCAGCACCGGCTCGATGTCGTCGCGAGCGCCCAGCGCCCGCGCGAGCCCCACCGAGTAGCGGCCCACCCCGCTCCATGCGGCCATCCGACAATCCAGAGCTACGCGCACTATCGCCCCCGTCATCCGAGAAACCCCGCCTAGAAACCAGAGCATCGCTGGCCCGGACCGAACATTCCGCCGACATCGCTCAGGCAGACGGACTTGAAGTCATCGCTAGGAACGCTCTTCGTACCAGCGCTTCCGCCAGTTCGCGAACTCCTCGGTCTGATGCTTGATCTTGTGCCACCACCAGTCGTTGTCGCGGTACCAGCGGATGGTGTCGCGCAGCCCTTCCGCGAAGTCGGTCTGTGGCGACCAGGAGAGCTGCTCACGCGCCTTGGCACAACTGATCGAGTAGCGGCGGTCGTGGCCGGGGCGATCGGTGACTTGACGCACAGTCATGTCCCAGTCGAGCCCCAGCTCGTCGAGGATGATCGTGGTGATCTCGCGATTGGTGCGCTCGTTACCGCCCCCGATGTTGTAGACCTCACCCGGCTCGCCGTGCAGCAGCGCGGCCTCGATGCCGTCGGCGTGATCGTTGACGTGCAACCAGTCGCGCACGTTGAGCCCATCGCCGTAGAGGGGCAACTGGCCGCCCTCGAGCGCGTTGGTCACGAACAGCGGGATGAGCTTCTCAGGGTACTGGTAGGGGCCGTAGGTGTTGGAGCCGCGCGTGATGAGGGCCGGGGTGCCGTAGGTGGTGTGGTAGGCAAGCACCTGCAAATCGCCGCCGGCCTTGCTTGCCGAGTACGGGCTCGACGGGCGGATGTGGTCGGTCTCGCAAAACGAGCCTTCGTCGATCGAGCCGTACACCTCGTCGGTGGACACCTGCACCATCCGGCCCATTTCCCGCGCGCGCACAATCTCGAGCAGCGTGTGGGTGCCCAAGATGTCGGTGTGCAAGAACGCCTCGGGTTCGGCAATCGAACGGTCCACATGAGTCTCTGCCGCGAAGTTGACGACCGCATCGACGCCGCCAGCCGCATCGATGGCGGCATCCACCGCCACTCGATCGCCGATATCGCCACGCACGAACGAGTAGCGAGGGTCATCGGCAACAGGCAGAAGGTTGTCGAGATTGCCCGCGTAGGTCAGCTTGTCGAAACAGACGATCTCCCAGTCCGCATGCTTGTCCAGCATGCGTCGCACGAACGCACTGCCGATGAAACCGGCGCCGCCACAGACGAGTACCTTCATCGACGACTCACGCGCCTGCCGCTGCCACAAGCGCTTTCACATACGATCACAGTAGCTCCTCACCCACGTGCAGCAGATACCGGTAGTACTCAGACGATGAGACTTGAGCGGCGAGCTGTAACTTCCGGTCGTCAATGAAGCCCATGCGGAACGCTATCTCTTCAAGACACGCGACCTTCTGGCCCTGCCGCTTCTCGATGGTCTGAACGAACGCCGCCGCTTCCATTAGCGAGTCGGGGGTCCCCGTGTCGAGCCACGCCATACCGCGGCCCATCAGACGAACGCGCAGACTGCCGTCCTCCAGGTAGAGATTGTTGAGCGTTGTGATCTCGAGTTCGCCGCGAGCCGAAGGCGTTACGCGCTTCGCCATATCGCATACCCGTCGGTCGTAGAAGTACAGGCCTGTGACCGCGAAGTTGGAGCGTGGTTTGGCTGGCTTCTCCTCGATAGAGAGCACCTTGCCGGAACCGTCGAACTCCACGACTCCATAGCGCTCGGGATCGCCCACCCTGTAGCCAAAGACCACAGCGCCGCCTGCGGCGACCTCCTCGCGTGCACCTTGGAGCATCTCAATCAGACCTGTGCCATAGAAGATGTTGTCGCCGAGCACAAGGCAGGCCGGACCACCGTCGAGGAATTCTTCACCTATGAGAAACGCTTGCACAAGACCCCCAGGAACCGGCTGGATCGCGTACGTCAACTCAATCCCCCACTGCGAACCGTCACCCAGCAGGCGTTCAAAAGTGGGTCGGTCGGTGGGCGTAGTGATGATGAGCACTTCGCGGATACCCGTCAGCATCAGAACAGATAGCGGGTAGTAGATCATCGGCTTGTCGTAGATGGGTAGCAGCTGCTTGGACACGGCCAGCGTTGCCGGATGCAGCCGCGTGCCAGAACCGCCCGCGAGAATGATTCCCTTCAAGGTGCAGCCCTTTCCCTTCGTTCTTCGCGCCTGCCGCCAACAATAGCGCAACGCCCCGCATTGGGCGCAATTCCTACCACGGGCGCTATACTAGCCGACGTACTCACGACCATCCCCGGAGGCCACAATGCCCAAGCTCTTTGAAGGTAAACGAATCCTCGTGACGGGCGGGACCGGCTCGCTGGGCCAGGTGCTGTGCCGGCGGCTGCTCTCGGGCGCCGAGGGCGTTCCGGACAGCGTCACCGTCTTCTCTCGCGATGAAGCCAAACAGCACTACATGCGCCTCGATTTCATGCAGCGCTGCACCGCCACCGACGAAGTGATATTCGAGAACTCGAAACAAGCGCTGAGGTTCGTGATAGGCGATGTACGCGACTATCACAGCGTGCTTGGCGTGGCCAAACACGCGGATATCGTCTTCTCTGCCGCGGCGCTCAAGCAGGTTCCCAGCTGCGAGTACGCCCCCTGGGAGGCCGTGCGCACCAACATCCAGGGAGCCGAGCACTTGGTTCGCGCGATCGCGGAACACGACCTGCCCGTGGAGACCGTTGTGGGAATCTCCACCGACAAGGCCTGCAAGCCGGTTAACGTCATGGGTATGACGAAGGCGATCCAGGAGCGCGTCTACATCGAGGGCAACCTGCGCGCGCCAGCAACGCGGTTCATCGCGGCTCGCTACGGCAACGTCCTCGCGTCCCGCGGCTCGGTGGTCCCGCTGTTCATGGACCAGATCGCCGCGGGCGGCCCGGTGACCATCACGACTGAGGACATGACGCGCTTCTTGCTCACGCTTGAAGATGCGGTCGATACGATCTTCGCGGCGGTTCGTTCCGCTGCTCCGGGCGAGACCTACATCCCCCGCTGCCCCAGCGCGAAGATGGTGGATCTGGCTGCATTCCTGATTGGCGACAAGAACATCGAGACCGTCATCACCGGCATCCGCCCTGGCGAGAAGATCCACGAGGCCCTCCTGTCGAAGGAAGAGGCTACGCGGACGATCTTCGGGCACGAAGGCTACTACGCCCTGCGCCCCATGCTTCCCGAACTCGCCGGCCCGGTCGACGAGCCCGCGCTCGACGGCCAGTACAGTTCGGACCGAGCCCTCATGAGCACCGAGGATCTCGCGACGTTCCTCAAGGCGAAGATCCCTGAGGTCATCGGCCAAGGCTACTTGGAGGCGTAGTGACCAAAGTCATCACACTGCTGGGCACCCGCCCTGAGATCATCCGCCTGTCTCGCGTCATCGACGTGCTCGATCAGTCCTGCGAGCACATCCTCGTCCACACGGGCCAGAACTACGACGACCGCCTCTCTGGCATGTTCTTCCGCGAGCTGGGCGTGCGCGAGCCCGACGTCTTCATGGGCGTGCGCGGCGTAGGCTTCGCGGATCAGATTGGACAGATGTTCGCCAAGTGCGAGGAGCTGTTCGCCGCCGAGAAGCCCGATTCGGTCCTGATTCTGGGTGACACCAACACCGGACTGGCAGCGTTTGTCGCCAAACGCATGGGTATCCGCGTGTGTCACATGGAAGCCGGCAACCGTTGCTACGACGACAGAGTGCCCGAAGAGGTCAACCGCCGTGTCATCGATCACTCGAGCAGCGTGCTCATGCCCTACACGTACCGCAGCGCCGAAAACCTTGTGCGCGAGGGAATCGAACGGCAGCGAATCTACGTCACGGGCAACCCGATCAAAGAGGTGCTCGACCACTACGCACCGCAGATCGAAGCGGCGGATCCCTTCAGCGAGTTTGGCGTGAAGCCGGGCGGATACTTCCTCGTCACCGCACACCGCGCCGAGATGACTGATCACCCCGAGCGCCTGGCCTCTCTGGTCAAGGCTCTCAACGACACAATTGAGAAGTACGGTATGCCGGCGCTGGCCTCCCTGCACCCCAGGACTGCCGACAAGATGAAGCAACACGGCATCGAGGCCGGCGCTATCAATTTCGTACCACCTCTGGGTCTCTTCGACTTCGTGCGCCTTGAGAAAGAGGCGTACTGCGTACTCTCAGACAGTGGCACCGTGCAAGAAGAGTGCTGCATCTTTGGGGTACCCACCGTCACGATGCGCGATGTCACCGAGCGTCCCGAGACCATCGAATGCGGCAGCAACCTGCTTGCAGGTGTCGAAGGCGAGCGCATCTTGCCCGCAATCGACCTGGCCATGCGCTCGAAGGGCACGTGGACGCCCCCTGCGGAGTATCTCGCCACGAACGTGTCGGATGTTGTCGCGAGGATCGTCTTGGGGATCGCGTGAGCGACGGCGCTCGCATCCTGGTTCTGGGCGCCAGTGGCATGCTGGGCCACGAGGCGATCAAGGTCCTCGCACCCGACTTCGAGGTCTGGGGTGCGTGCCGCCACCCCGAGCATCTGCCCGACTTGGGCGTCCCGGCCGAGCGCATGATCGCCGGACTCGATGCCAGCGATGCCGATGCGGCGTATCGGGTGATCGAACGAGTGCGTCCGGACGTTGTGATCAACGCTGTGGGGATCGTGAAGCAGCGCGACGACGCCAAGGCGGCCATCCCCTCGATCACCATCAACAGCCTGTGGCCGCATCTGGTCGCCGATGCCTGCGCCCAGTCACATGCGCGGCTCGTGCATGTAAGCACCGATTGCGTCTTCAGTGGATCGCACGGCGGTTATGACGAGTCACACGTGCCAGATGCGTTCGACCTCTACGGCCGCTCCAAGCTCCTGGGCGAGGTGACGGAGCGCGAGAACGTCGTGACGCTTCGCACATCGATCATTGGGTGGCAGCTGGACACGCCCACCGGCCTCGCCGGCTGGTTCGCGGCCCACCGATCTGAGCCGCTTAGGGGTTACACCCAGGCGGTCTTCAGCGGGCTGACGACCCGGGCCCTCACGGAAACCATTCGTGATGCGGTGCTCGCCGACGCCAGCCTCTGGGGATTGTGGCACGTCTCTGCGGAGCCGATCGACAAGTACACGCTGCTCAGCAGCCTAGCCGAGAAGCTCGGCTGGAGCGTCGACCTCTCCCCGTCCGACGAAGTGGTCATAGACCGCTCGCTGGACAGCGCGCGATTCCGTGCACGAACCGGGTGGACCCCCCCAAGCTGGGTCGAGATGCTGAGTGGACTGGCGGCCGAGTACCGAGACTACGACCGGGTGATCTAGTGCCTCTCATCTCCATCGTGGTGCCCGCGTACAACGCCGCCGACACGCTGGCAGAGACACTCGACGCCATACTCGCGCAGACCGCACGCGACTGGGAGTGCGTCGTTGTCGACGACGGGTCGAAAGACACCACACTGGAACTCGCACGTTCATACGAGCAGCAAGACGCGCGCATCCGGGTGCTGACTCAGGCGAACCGAGGCACGGGCGGCGCGTACAACACCGGCGTGAGAGAAGCTACAGGCTCGTGGGTCTCAATCTGCTCGGCCGATGATGTCTTGCTCCCCCCTCACGTCGAGTCTATGGCCCGCGCCATCAGCCGCTACCCCGGCTTCCAGATCTACTCCTGCAACGGCTACTACTGGCACGCGGATGATTCACGTGTGCAGGTCTACACGGGTGAGGCAGCTGCTGCGTATCACGAGTGGACACTCGAGGAGACTCTGGCGCGCTGCTTCTTCAGCGTGGGCGCCTGCTACGAACGCGGCCTGTTCGATGCAGTGGGCGGGTACGTTGAGGACGCGTACGGCGAGGACTACGACTTCTGGCTGCGGACGATGGCGCAGGGGGCGAGGCAACTCTACGTTCCGGAGGCGCTTTCGCTTCACCGCATCTCAGCGACGCAGAAGTCTGCGAACCTTGCAAAGGCGTTCGAGTCGGACGTCCGCTCGATTCAGAACGCCTTGGATACGGGGAATCTCACGCCCAGCCAGGCGAAGGCGGCGCGTTCGGCGATCGGCCTTCGCAGACGGATGATTCACGAGGAGCGGCACCCGTACGGACTCTACGCGCTCGCGCATCGGCTGGGTCAACCCCTGCTCAGTTGGATTCGACGGCGATGACATCTCCGCGAGTGCTGATCATTGCGAGCTGGTACCCGGCTGCCGAATCTCCTACCGCGGGGATCTTCATTCAGCGGCAGGCGGAAGCGCTGGCCCAGGTCGTCGATGTCGCAGTGATTCATGTTCACCCCGGGTCCGAGGACTTCGGCCCAACCGTGACAACCGAGGACGGCATCGCCGTCGTGCGTTCTGGAGTCAATGCCGCAGGTCTGACAAGCCGCTACTTCGGTTATCGCCGTAGCGGGCAGACCGCGTTCGAGGCCCTGGTCGCACAGTGGGGCACTCCGGGCATCGTGCACGTGCAGGCGATGTTTCCCGCCGCACTTATCGCCCGCGACCTCAAGAATGCGACCGGCATCCCCTATGTCATCACGGAGCATTCCGAGGAGTATCTGCCGGAGAGCCAGCGGCGGCTGGCGCGCACGCCGGGAGTGCTACCGCTGCTGCTCCGTCCCCTGGCGCGGCAGTCGTCACGGACCATCGCAGTGAGTCAGCACCTGTGCGATCGGCTCAGCGACCTTGGTCTCACCGTCGATCCCGTGGTGATTCCCAACGTCGTGGCGCGGGGGTGACCCCACCCCGCGGCCCCCCCACCGGCCCCTTTAATCCCTCCACGCGACCTTATTGGGCCGGCCAAGAACCACAACAGGCGGCAGCGAGCGGTGAGCGTGGTTGGGCAGACGCG
>JBBREQ010000112.1:0-7055 GCA_038202795.1 Coriobacteriia bacterium
CGGGGCTACCCCCCGCCCCCCCCCCCCCTCCACCGGGGGTTGGACCCCTAGGCGCGGCCGGGCCCCCCCCGGGGGCCCCAGCCCGGGGGGCCGCCACGCGGTGCCCTCGCTGAATGCCTAGCGCTTGGTCCAGTAACTGAACCGCGACCCGCGGGTGAAGTACGTGTATTTGCTGTACGAGGGCAAGTGCCCCGCTTCGCCCGAGTCCGCGTGGTACGTCCTGACCCTGTACCGACCTCGAGGCAATGTCTTCCAGTAGATTCTTCGGGAATTCGGGTAGAAGCCGCTGCCGCTCGATGACCGACCCGAGTAGAACTTGTACTTGACCCACTTCGAGCCCTTCTTACGATACAGACGGTACTCGAAACGCGGGGCAGCTTGCACGTGCGTCGGGAGGAGCGAGCTCTTGATGACGATGAGGCGACCCTTCATGTCCGCCCCCGTGGATACGACCGGTTTTGATAGTCGGGCCTTGACGGGGGCACTGAAGGTGTAGCTCCACACGTCCTTGTAGCTGCCCCCGGAGTACAGACTGTCGCTCCCCGAGAAGACCACCGGCGACGATGCGAAGTCCGGCCGTAGCGCCAACGCTTCGTTCAGTTCAGCCCAAATGTCGGACTTCTGTTCCATCACCCCGACCTGGTAGAAACTAGCTCCCGAATTCGCCGACTTGTAGAGCTGACCGCGGAGCACGATGAAGACCGATCGGTCGATCGCCCAGTTGGGCGAGGAAACGAATCGCGAACCGGACCATATCCAAGCGCTGTTGTGCGCCACGTTGAGGGTCTTGGCCCAGGTCTGACCACCGTCGATGGAGCGGTAGACGCCCGCGTATTCCGAAGTCGACTGAGCCACGGCAAGGAGCGCCTGACTGCCACCCGCCACCGGGATGACGCCCACGTCGATGACCGCGTCGGGCAGACCCGCCCCAACGAAGGACTGCCACGTGAGTCCCCCGTCGACCGAACGACACAGTGAGGGGGAATCCGGGTACGGTCCCCCGCCAGAAGTCACCATCAGCACGGTGTGATCCGTAGCGAACTGCGGCGAAACGGCTACGCGACCGCCGGTCGCCACGGACTCGGCCGACGCAGCCTGCCTCCAGGTAGCACCAGCATCGTAGGAGATGAGGAAGGCGCCCTCTCCGGTCGCAGCGGTGGACACGAAGATGGTTCGGTCGGTCGCGAACGCCGGCGAGAACTGAATGTCGATCACATCGGTGTCTGCGACGACGCGCGTCCAGTTCGCACCGCCATCGGTCGAGCGCAGCACGCCGCCTTGGCCTGGAAGCGATTTTGTGCCGGCCAAAACGATACCGCTGCTCGCATAGTCGGGCGCAACAGCAAGTGCGGTGACGTTTCGCACCCCTTGGGTGAAGCCCATCGTCACCCAGGTGTGACCTGCGTCAGTCGATTTCATGACGCCGTCGTTGGAGCGCGTGTCGCCTTCGTCCTCGCCCTGGCCTCCGATGAAGATCGTCTTGTCGACGGCAAAGCCCGGAGAAAGCACGACGATCTGCGCATCGACGCTTGGTGATGAACCGTAGCGCGTCCACTCCCTCGCGCCGCCGAATGCCTGCCCGGCGGTGCCCGCGATCACCCCTACGATGGCGAGCGAGAGTACGAGCAAGCGATACCGCATGGAGCTGTTCATAACGTCTCCCCCTAACATGTCGAGACCCGCGCCTGTGCGCGCGTTGGCACTACTTCACCATGAGGCAATCGCACGTGCGGAACCACGTGGAGGCGTAGCCCCCTGGTGCGACGACCTTGAGTCCTGAGCATGGCACCCCCCGATGCCCTTGCGTTCCTGACCCGTTCTAAGGTGCGCAAGCAGTGTGAGTGATTGCCGGGCTCGTTCCAGTTGCCCGAGAAACGGTACCAGCGAATCTGCCGCTCCTATTGTGGACCCAACGACAGCGATTGGGAATCCTCCATCGGGTGGATTGAGCGCTGTGCTTCGGAGCGGGCGCCCGAGCCCCGCCTCCGCGGGCACGCGATCCAGCCCGCACGCACCGAGTCGACCAAGTAGCGCGCAGCACGTATCTCACCATCAACGCGTCCGAGAAGCGCGACCTGCCGCCCGGCTCGAGTGGGCGAGTCTTGAGTTCGATCGCCACGTAACCGCGCATGGTGATGTGGCGCATGAGCACGTCGAGGATTGCGTGCTCGAGATCGGCCTCGGAGTGTGCGGACGGTCAGGACCCCGACAGCTTCTCCTCGAGGGAGTTCAGGACATCCGGGGCGAGACCTTCGAGCGATGCCCATGCGCGCAGTTGATCCCAGTCCACTTCTTGGTGACGTGCAACCATGACCGCCTGGTCGAACGACTGACCGTCATGCCAGTGAACGTACGCAGCGAGACGGTCCATCACGAGTTGAGTGGGTGTGATTATTCGCAGCGTGCCATACGCCGTCTCAAGCACAGCAGCGTCTCCATAGTCGACGGTAGTCTCACCGAATGAGAGGGGTCCTGGCGGGAACTCCACGTAGAGCTCTGTGTCGGGATGGCGCAGCTGCCTCACTCCGGGCCGTTTGACGAATCCCAACGGAGCGAGCGCCTGCGCGATGGCCGCGATTCGCCCGTGTGTCACGAAGTCGAGGTCTCCACTCAAGTACTCGTTATTGGCGTAGATAGTCACAGCGGCGCCGCCTGACAACGTCGCGATAATGCCGGCGGTCTCCAGCGCCGAACCAACGATTACTGCGAGTTCCTCGACAGAAGTGGACTCGTCGATCTTCGGCAAGCTCATTCACCCTTACCGGCGCGGCGCGGCCGCTGACGTTGGCGATAGTAGCGTTTGACTTGGTCCTCGGGCAGCGCAGCGATCTCCTTGGTTAGAAACTCCCGAAGACGCCGGACTGTTGGGTTGCGGGTGTTGAACTCAAACAGCCGCGTGACACCGACAGACCGACTCAGTAGAACGCCTTCCGCCTCCAGGCGTCGGAGCTGCCGGTAGATGCCAGTCTGAGGCACGTCGAAAGTCTCGGAGATTCTCTGTGCATAGCCTGAACCGTACGCTTCGATGAACATCAGGCACTGCGCGGCCGCAGCCGTGCCGAACACCGCTTCTAGGACCGGGTTCACACTAATCACCTCCAATGACACCGATAATTCTAACACATTTTGTGTTGACATCAACGCATTTCGTGTTGGTAGAAATGCGAATCATGCCCTTTGTCTTGCGCGAGCTCGCCCCGCTATCCCGCTCGATCCCACAACTCGAATGGGAGCACGTGCGTGTGTGCTTCGCCCCCGCCAGGTCGAGCGCATCAGGCAAGCCGACCTCATGGACCGCATCTTCGAGATGAAGGACGCCGGCAGAGTCTCAACCGACGAGCTCGCCGAGCACCCCGGCCGCCACCTCATGTCCACCCGCTCCGGCTACTGGAAGCGCGAGGGCTGCGCCATGCGCGAGTGACAAGCGCTCATGGAGCTCTTCCGCTTCTGCGGATAGCCGGGGTGGTCGCACGCCCGGGCTAGGTCGACTCGTGGGGGCTGCAGAAGATATCGGCCTCTGCACGCACGCAGTCGCGGATCAGTTGGTAGGAGCGCTCGTCTCCGGTGTTCCACCTCCGGTAGATCGCCCAGCACACGTAGTCGGCGCCAGCGCGCCACCTATGGCCGAGAATACCTGGTCACGAACTGCCTGCCGGTGTCTGTGCATACCATGGCCGGTCGGGCGCGGTAGCTTCGTGCACTCACGCCACACTCGCGCCACTCGCCCTACTCAGGCTCCGAGTATCTCGTTGAGGCCCTCGAGCACGCGCGCCATGTCCTCGGGCGACACAGCCCCCAGTCTCCGTCCGATCCTCTTCACCGAGAGGGTCCTGATCTGGCTGATCTTGACCCATGACGGTTTGGGAAGCAGCGCAGAGTCCAGCTCGAGCGTCAGCGGGAAGCCGGCCCGCTGGGGCTGACTCGTCAGCGCGACGGCTACAACGGTGCCGGAGCGCTCGTTGAACACGTCAGCGCTCAGAATGAGAACGGGGCGCAGGCCAGCCTGCTCATGGCCGCGCGTAGGATCCAGGTCCGCCCAGCGGACCTCGCCTCTCAGTATTCCGGCCACTGATCGAGCTCCTCGCCCAAGCCTTCTTCCGCGAGCGCCTGCTCGAAAACGGGATCGAGCTTGGCACATTCCCGTGCGAGGCTTGCGTGCGACAAACGGGCGAGCTTCTCGTCAACTGCTTCCTGGATTGCCTGGCTGCGGTTGGGGAAACGGCGCTCAGACACGAGGCGGTCAACCTCTCCCACCGTCTTCTCGTCGAGCGTGATCGCTATCTTCGATCGTCCCATTCTGCACCTCCGAGTATGATGTTATGTCATACCCCACCAACGCGGCAACCCTCGGCAATGGCGTCCGCCCCATCGAGCCTGTCTCGCCAGCTCTCGTGCGCCAGCACCACAACCCGGCTCAGCGACCGAGTCGCCGCGATGTACAGCAGCGACCGAACGTCCTCGACGTCCGACACCGCCCGGCATCCTGCGCGAGAACGGTATCGAGCACCGCGAGGAACGCCCCGTTCACCAAGACGTCCTGCGCCTCATCGATGATCAGCTCGTCAAACTGCACCGCCGAATGCCCTACCTCTGGCGCCATAGGCCGCTCACTCCCCTCGCACCCCCATCGCCCGCGCCAGGCTCGCCCGCACCGGCTCCACCACGTAGCGCGCCGTCCTCACCTCGCCCTCGTCGAGGCCCAGTAACCGAACCTGTTCCGGACCGCGTTCGGTGCATAGCACAATACCCAGCGGCTTAGAGTCACCTTCGTGGCGCTGGTATGCGGCCAACCAGCGCAGATATAGCGTCATCTGGCCGAAGTCCCCGGGCTCGAGCGGTCGCGTCTTGAGCTCGATGGCAACGTAGCAGCGTAGCGTGATGTGGTACATGAGCAGGTCGAGGCGGTAGTCGCGCCCATCCACCGTCATGCGCTTCTGACGCTCCACGAACGCAAAGCCAGCACCCAGCTCCAGCAGGAAGCGCTGCATCTCGTCGAGGATCGCGCGCTCGAGGTCGGCTTCCGAGTGCTCGCTCGGGAGGCCCAGGAAGTCGAGTACGTAGGGGTCGCGAAGGAGGATGGCGGGGGCCGTCGCGGCGTCAGGCGTGTCCGGCGCGGCCAGTGACGCCATGGCCGCTACGAGCGCCTCGGCCGAACCCGCGGCCGCCATCGTGCGCTCGTAGAGCTTGCTCTCGATGCGCTCGCGCAGCACGCGCACGCTCCAGCGCTCGTGTGCGCAGGTCGCGGCGTAGAAGTCACGCTTGCGCTCGTCAGGCCAGGTCAGCAACTCGACCACGTGACTCCAAGTCAATTGTTGCGACACTGTCGCAACAATCTGCTCTTCCGTCAGCCAGTCAGCGAACTTCATCATCCGCGTCAACGCGGTGGGGGTGTATCCGCGTCCGTACCGCTCCGTCAACCGCTCGGCGAGCCGCCGAACCACCTGAGCCCCGTACGCCGCACGCTCACCGCCCAGCACATCCTCGCGAATGCGCTTGCCCACGCTCCAGTACAGCATCACGAGCTCACTGTTGACCGCCACCGCCGCCCGCGTTCGCGCTCGCTCGATCAGCCCCGCCACGTCACCGAACAGCTCGTCGCTCTCGCCCGGTCCCAGCCCAGCTGGCTCGTCACCCATCATCCGCACCTCTCGTCCCCGCGCGCACATCCGCTCGTGAGCCGAGCCTACCGATGAGCCCTTTCCGGATTCCAATCGGGTTCTTACGCCCCTGCGATTCCCGCAACGACTTCGTCATATCGCCCTGAGCCCCCTCTCCGCGAGAACGCGATCCAGCCCCGCGCGCACCGAGTCGACCAGGTAGCGCGCAGCGCGGATTTCACCATCGTCGAGTCCGAGAAGCGAAACCTGCTCTGGCCCCTTCTCCGTGCAGAGAATCAGCCCGACGGGCGCCCCGTCACCATCGTGGTGCTGGTGAGCCGCGAGCCAGCGCAGGTATAGCGTCATCTGCCCGTGGTCGCCCGGCTCAAGCGGTCGCGTCTTGAGTTCCATTGCAACGTAGCAGCGCAGCGTGATGTGGTACATGAGCAGGTCGAGTCGGTAATCCCGCCCGTCGACTGGCATACGCTTCTGCCGCTCGACGAATGCGAAGCCGGCTCCAAGTTCCAGCAGGAAGCGCTGCATCTGGTCGAGGATCGCGCGCTCGAGATCGGCCTCCGAGTGTTCGGAGGGCAAGCCCAGGAAGTCGAGCACGTACGGGTCGCGGAAGACGAGTCCAAGTTCTGGAGCGTCGTCGACGGTGGAGATCGCGGCGATGTCCGCTTCGGGTGCCTCGGCAGAGCCAACCCCAAGCGTGCGTTCGTACAGCCTGCTGGCGATGCGTTCTCGCGCCGTGCGAACGCTCCAGCGTTCTCGGGCGCAGGTGGCGGCGTAGAAGCCCCGCCGGTGTCGGCCGGAAACCGCGAGAATCTCCACAAGATGGCTCCACGTCAATTGCGCCGACAGTGTCGACGCAATCTCTCCTCTAGGGAAGCACTCAGCAAACCGAACCATACGTTCAAGGTTCCTCTGACCCCACCCACGCCCGTACCTCTCAGTCAGCCGCGCGGCCAGCCTCTTCACGACCACTTGCCCGTACGCCGCCCGCTCACCGCCCAGCACATCCTCGCGAATGCGCTTACCCACACTCCAGTACAGCATCACGAGCTCACTGTTAACCGCCACCGCCGCCCGCGTCCGCGCTCGCTCGATCAGCCCCGCCACGTCACCGAACAGCTCGTCACCCTCGCACGATCCCAGCCCAGCTGGCTCGTCACCCATCGCCCTCGCCTCTCGTCCCCGCGCACATCCGCGCATGAGTCCGAGCCTAACGATGAGCCCTTTCGGGAATCCAACCGCTCGCTTACCTACCCACCAGGGCTGGCCAGCTGTCTCTCGAGGTCCGCGAACGCATCGACTACCTCGGTGGCCTCGAATACACGGTTGCGTCGACCAACCGACACCTGTCGCAACACGCCGGCCTGCTCCAAGCGCGCCACCGCACCGTTCACCTGCGGCTTACTACGTCCGAGCAGGACCATCGCGCTTCTCACGCTCAGC
>JBBREQ010000113.1:0-6787 GCA_038202795.1 Coriobacteriia bacterium
CGGACACGACACACCGGTGATCGCGCACACGTGGTGCCATCCGCACGTAGGTTCACAGTTAAGACGTTGTCGTCAAAGACGTTGTGTACCAGGCGCTACCGCGTGACTTCTCACACGTCGGAGCGTCTAGCAACTGACCGACGCCAGCTCCTCGCTTCGAGGAAGGCGGCGGTCTAATCACGGCCGAAGGTGGGTGTCGCCCACCGTTTCCGGCTACTGATCGGCTGATCGCTCCCACTGATCGTGGGGGACGCGACAAGGGCAAACCCGGCGAAAGCCGGCGACGCAAAGCTTCGAGGCTACGGGCCGCAGGATGGGCCTATGCCAGTCGAGCCGCCGAACGGACCTCTCTTTCAGGGGGACTCCCATGCGGCAACACAGCATGCTCATCGCCATAGGCGCATTCCTGATCGGCAGCAACGCGTGCACCAGCGCTTTCGACGCGCCCACGTCAGTCACCGATGCGCTTCCCGCTCCCGCGAGCATCACTGTCGTCGCAAGCGCCCCGTCGTTGCTGGTCGGTCAGACGGCCAAGGTGACGGCTACGGTGACGGATGCAGCGGGTCGGGTGATGACTTCGGCGACCGTCTCCTGGGCGAACTCGGCGCCGTCCGTGGCGTCCGTGTCCTCAGATGGAACGGTGAGCGCGCTCAGCACCGGCACTGCGACTCTCACCGCCGCGAGCGGTACCGTGAAGGGCGAGATCACGATTCCGGTGAGTGCGGCTTCTGGATCGCCGACTCCTCCTCAGGCGAGTCCGCCGCCGAACACCCCTCCCGCGTCCAGTCCGGTGCTGCTGCCCACGTCCACTGTCGAGACATCGATGCCGTCCGCGCCGGCCACGGGCGGCTCGGTGGTGAGCGTTCCAGCGGGCGTTGATCTACAGGCGGCCATCAATCAGGCTCGCCCCGGCGACGTGATCGAGCTCGCGCGGGGTGCGACCTACGCCGGCAGCTTCATCCTGCCCGACAAGGGCAACAACAACGCGTGGATCGTCATTCGTCCCGCAGCTGGTGCGTCGCTGCCCGCCGAAGGCAATCGCATGACGCCCGCAATCGCGGCCGCATCGCGCCTTCCCATCATCAAGAGCGCCGATGCGGGCCACGCGATCCAGACTGCACTGGGCGCCCATCACTATCGCATCATCGGCGTCGAGATCACCCTGGGCGACGCCATCACCCGCAGCTATGGCCTCGTCGGATTCGGAATGGACAAGAGTCAGGGGCAGACGACTCTCGCCACCACGGCGCACGATCTCGTGCTCGACCGGGTGTATGTCCACGGGACTCCGACGGCCAGCCTGCGCCGCTGCGTCGCACTCAACTCGCGCAGCACGGCGGTAATCGACTCCTATCTCTCCGACTGTCATGACGACAGCGCGGACGCGCAGGCGATCGGCGGGTGGAATGGCCCCGGGCCCTTCCTCATTCGCAACAACGAGCTCCAGGGATCGACCGAGAACATCCTGTTCGGTGGCTCGGACGCCGCTTCAGTTGAGCTCTCGCCGGCGGATATCACGATTCAGCGGAATCACATTTTCAAGCCGGCATCGTGGATGGGCAGTCCCTGGCACATCAAGAATCTTTTCGAGCTGAAGAACGCAAGTCGAGTGCTCGTTGAAGACAACGTGATGGACGGAAGCTGGCCGCGCGACTGGGACGGCACGGCTGTCGCCATGAAATCCGCCAATCAGGATTGCGGTCCGGTGCCGGCGGGAACCGTTGACGTGACCTTCCGTCGCAACCTGATCCGCAACACCGGTAGCGGCATCAACATCGACGCCGGCCAGTCGTGCGGCGGTCCGATCATCTCCATGCGAAATCTGCTCTTTCAGGACAACATTCTGCTCGGCATCAAGTCGTCGGCATATCCCGGACAGGGAAACGGCTTCTTTACCGGCGGGGCGCTGGCCAATGTGACGATCGATCATAACACGCTGACCTGGGCGAATGGTGGCCTCGCGGTAAACATGGACAACTACGACCATCCGACGACGCACGTCAGCATGACCAACAACATCTTCGCGACGGCGGGAGGGGTCGGCCTACAGGGTCAGGCCACCGGGTGGCCCGGCCCGTCGATTACGCACTTCATGCCCGACGGCACAGTCACGGGCAACGTCTTCGCAGTCGGGGCTCAGTACGCTCAGGGGAACTACAACAGCTATCCGGCGGGAAACACGCTCCTCGTTACCTCGGATGGCAGCCTGAGTACTGTCGGATTCGTCAGCGTCGCCACCGGGGACCTCCGGCTTGTTCTGAACAGCCCCGCGAAAGGCAGGGCGACCGATGGTGGTGATGCGGGTGCCAACGTCAGTGCGGTAATGTCGTTCGTGACGGCCGTCGTCGCCGGTACGCCATAGCGGCTTTCCAGGACTCGGACGCTGCACCTGCCGCTAGATGAAGGGCACCCACGAATCGCTTCGTGGGTGCCCTTTGCGCACCAGCTGTCCCGCCGCATTCACTTCGCACGTCCGACTCATTCGGTCCCCCCCGATCCAGGCCTGTTGTCATCGCGGACACCTGCGGCGTGTCGTCCGCCATGGCCGCGGAGGCGTGCCTCGGCGGTCAGCCAGACGCTCTTCCACGGTCGAGGATTTCCTCGGTCATCAACTGCAGTCTGAGCTGAAGCTCCTGCGAATGCGCAACCACGGTGTGAAGTATCAATCCGACCGCCACGAGAAGAAGACCGGACAGGACCAGTCCGACGGCGAGAATCGCCGATGGGACATGGGTGATGTAGCGGGTGTGCAGGAACTCCACGATGACGATCGCGCCGGGAATCATGGCCAGGCCGAGACTGAGTGCGCCCAGCCCGCCGAAAAAGGTGAGCGGCTTGTAGTCACGCAACATTCCGACAATTGTGCCCACGATACGCAGGCCATCGCCAGCGATTCGTATCTTCGAGAAGCTTCCCTCTGGCCTGGGAACGAGATCGACCGGAATCTCGCGGATTCTGAAGCCACGATCGAGTGCCTTGATCGTCAGCTCAGTCTCGGTCTCGAACCCTCCCGTGAGGAGTGGCAGTCGCTTCACGAACTGCCGGCTGAATGCGCGGTAGCCAGAGAGGAGGTCCGTCACGCGAACTCTGAACACCATTCGCACAACCCACAGGAAGAATCGATTCCCCCACCGATTCAGTGCTCGAAACTCGCTGTTCGCCCCTGCATGCAGTCGTGATCCGACCACCATGTCCGCTTCGTCATTGAGGACGGGCTCTATCAGTGCATGCACGGCCTTCGAGGGGTACGTGCCATCACCGTCGACCATCACGTACACGTCGGCGTCGACGCGTTGGAACATGCTCTGCACGACGTATCCCTTTCCGGCGCGCGGCTCGTACATGACGACGGCTCCCGCCGCCGCCGCGACCTCGGCCGTTCGATCCGTCGAGCGATTGTCGAAGACGTAGGCGACCGCCCCCGGAAGTTCTCGCTTGAACGATGCGATCACCTCCCCGACGGTCAACTCCTCGTTGAGACATGGGATCAGGATTGCGATGCGCGGCATCAAGATATGCGTGCTCCGAAGAATGTGAACGGGGAATCGACTCTACCTGTACTCGCGCCCACGCGATGCGCGCAACAATCAGTCGGTTCTGCTGGCCTGCACGCTAACGGCCGTCGAGGATCGCACGCAGCCGCGACTTGTTCCGAGCAGTTGGCAGGATCTCGACGAATCCATCAGGGCCGCCGAGCCCGGCGCCGAACTCGAATGGGCTGAAGAACTGTCCGAAATCGGTCCATGAGACTCGCCGATCGTCGCCCTCCACCCAGTCCCACTCCGCGGCGGGAGCTGGGCTGAGCGCGCGCCTGGACAGCCAGATGCGGCCGCCGCGATCCCAAACGTCCGAGGCCCTGCGTGCGAACGTCGAGCGCCACTGCGCCGTTCCCGCGGCGCCGAGTTCCACCAGGCCATGGAAGGCGAATGACCCTTGAAGCCTTCGGCTGTCCACCATCCCCGATCGAAAGTACGCGGCAGTGCGGTCATTGAATGTCGGCACGACGAGCAGGCTTCCCTCGGGGAGCAGTGCGTCGCTGAACGCACCGAGGCGCGAGATGATCGTCTTCTCCTCGCCGATGAACTTCTGCCGCGAATAGGCGGGCACGTTTACGAGCAGCAGCAGGAGCGCGAATGTTGCCGGCACCAGGCCGCCGACCGCTCCTTGTGCGCTGACCGACATTGAGGCCGCGAACGCCAGGAGGAAGGCTGGGTAGAGCGGCAGATAGCGCTCCGTGTCACCGCCCTGCCATGCAATGGCGAACAACAGCACTGGAAGAGCCGACACGCAACAGAACAGCAGTCGCGGTCTCCATGCAGACCGCCACATCGTCAGGAGTATTGTCGCGAACACGATATAGAAGGCGGCCATCTTCCACCCGAGACCCAGCAGTGCCACGCGCGAAACGGGATTGTACTGGTCGTGCAGGAGATATCGCTTCAGCGAGGTTCCGTCAGTTCCCATGTTGAGGAACGAGCGGCTGAATCCGAGTACCGCTCGCGGCACCCCGGCGACCGCTGTGACACCGTGAGAGGCGCCGCTGAACCACGCCAGGAAGCTGGTCGGCGACGTCGCGTCGAGGTGAATTGCGACCACCGCGTACGAGAGGATGCCCGTGACCGCACAGGTTGCCGTGGCGAATCCGACACATCGTGCCTGATGCCGGCTGGACGTACGCAGGAGTAACGGGGCAGACAGTGCTCCCGCTAGGGAGAGCACAAATGGAAGCCACAACAGCACTCCGCACGCCAGAACTATTCCGGCCAGGGCGCTCGAGCGGTAGGAGAGGGTTTCCGACGACAGCAGGTAGAGACCGGCCAGGAGGCATCCCAAGGCCGGTATGTACGACGAGCCTCCCGGCCCGTAGCTCAGAAAGGCGTTTGCGCCGAGAAGGACGATCGTGGCAAAGATGGACGCGCTCGAAGACGCTCCGAGTCGCAGAAGCCAGAGTGGCAGGAGGAGGGCGCACGCCAGACCCGCCACCCAGGAAAGACCCATCAGAACGTGCGAGACGGCATCCAGGCTGACCCCGCCGCCTCCGATCACTCGATAGAAGAACAGGAGAGCAAAGACCAACGGACGCCAGGCCAGGTGGCCTGCATCCCAGAAGCCCGTCGGCGGGCTGCCGGTCCGGATTCGATCATGGATCTCTCCCGCATACTCCGGTGCGTCGCCGGTCAGGTGCGCATGTGTCAGGGCGCCTAGCAGCAGATAGAGCATGACGCACCAGACCGCCGGATGGACCTGGCGCCCCGTGCGCGCGAGCGGCGTTCCAGCGGTGACGTCTCGAGCGACCGTCATCGTACCTCGATTCTAAGCATGAGTTCAGCGGCGCCAATCGGGGACCGTCCGGCAGTGGTTCGAAGCCCCTCAACCAGCTTCACGCCCCGGCTCACCGTGGCAGCCAGTCTCGCGCGCAGTGGGTGAGGCTCGAGCATCCAGTCGTCGGCCACCCGAACTCGTGCCTTCTCGAAGCGCCGCTTGAAGTCGGAAATTCGACCGAGACGATCGTCCTCGCTTTCGGTGGTCCCGGGCGAGACGCCTCCGAAATCAAACCATGCGGCCCCACGCGCCCGCGCCCAGGTGATGAGCTCCCATAGCAGAGGGTAGCCCAACGAGAGGTTCTTGAACTCGGGGACGCGGGTGGACGCCCCGATGTCGTAGGCAACGTGCTCGCCTTGGCTGACGCCCCACGCGAACGCGATGAGGGATCGAGCGTCCGTGACATCGGTTCTGTATACCCCCACTAGATGCGAGAGATCGGGATCGGCGAGCGCGAGGCGAATGATCGCTTCGTAGTCTTTTGCCTCATGCCGACCGCCGGTTCGCGCAAGCGTCTCCGCCATCAGCTCGTTCATGCGCGGCGCATCGCTCCGGTCCCGCACCGGGCGAAGCACGACGGGAAACTTTGTCAGCGCCCGAATGTTCTGGCGCACTCCCTGCGCGAGCGACGCGAGATGGCTGGCATCGTCCTGCGCACGCAGGTCGGTTGCCAGCGTGAACTCATAACCGGTGACGAGAGGTTGCCTGCCAAATCCATTGCGGGCCAGCGCCTCACCGATCCGTTCGCGCACGGCGGCGTCACGCGAAAAGCACTCGAAGTGAACCCGCAAGGCGCGTGAATCCGATTTCACCGCCTCGGTGAGCGCCTCGACGGCCACGGCGTGGGTCTCACCGGGAAGGGCGGCACCCGCCCGTGAGATCCGCGCAATATAATGGCCGGGTAAGGCCCGACTCGGATGACGTTCAAGCCCCAGTGCGCCCACCGTTGCGGTGGAATCGCGTACCACGAGGAGGGAGGTATGAATTCGCGGATAGGCGCGCGCCCATTCCATCCTGGACTTCAACGGCAGCGGGCAACCGGCCGCCACCAGCTCCGCTTCGCGACGCTCACGCTCGGGAGTGATACCCTCGAACCATTCGACGTGCGGATTGGCGACGGTCGGCATCAGCGTTCTTCGGGACAGGAATTTCAATCGGAGTGTGAGAAATATGTCGCGTGCTCGTGCGCGGGGCGAGCATGGCTGGCACCGCCGGCGGCGGGGACTCCGCGCCACGAGGGGCCGTCGCGCGGTCTCGCCAGGCGCGCCGGCCGTCGTCGCGGCACCTTCCGGGGCTGAGCGATTTGCACACTTCTAACTCAGGACACTAGTACTACTAGGTTAAGTGGTATTGACAGGCGACGGGTGGGCGTGTACTGTCGAGCGCATGAAACCCGCGCAGTTGCAGGCTGCCGAGCGGCGACTGGAGGGATTCCTCGGGGCACTGGTGCCCTTGCTCGGCCGCG
>JBBREQ010000114.1:0-6700 GCA_038202795.1 Coriobacteriia bacterium
GCCGGCGTCGATGTGTGCCTTGGCCTTGGTGGCGTCGGTGAAGAAGCCGGTCGACTCGATGACAACATCCACGCCCAGCTCACCCCACGGCAAGTTGGCGGGATCGCGCTCAGCAAGCACCTTGACGACGCGGGTGGTGCCAATGGTCTGGCCGCCGTGCTCCACCGCGTGGACCTTGAATCCGTCCTCCACCACCTCGACCTTGCGGCTGAATCTGCCGTGCGCCGAGTCGTACTTGAGCAGGTGTGCGAGCGTCTTTGCGTCGGTCAGATCGTTTACGGCCACCACCTCGACGGCGGGGTCGCTCTCCATCGCGCGAAACACCAGGCGACCAATGCGCCCAAACCCGTTGATTCCTACTTTGATCGTCAACCCGATCCCTCCTGTTGGTCTGTGGCGGTCACCTGAGCCGGACCGCACCCCTGCCCCGAGCAGTACGCGGGATCCGTTCCCGCTGTGACTCCCTGACTGTTAGTGTGCCCCACCAGTGCTCGCTCGTATCTCCTCGGCCAGCTCTTCAATGCGGCGCACCCTATGATATACCGCCGATTTGGACAGCGGCGGGTCGGCAAGCTCGCCCAATTCGCGCAAGGAGACCTCCGGATTCTCCACGCGGAGCCGCGCCAGTTCCTGCAGCGCCGGTGGCAGATTCTCGAGCCCGCGTACCGCGTCGAGCAGTTCGATCGCCTCGATCTGTCCCAGCGCGGCCTCTGCGGTCTTGGCTTGGTTGGCGATCTCCGCGTTGACCAGCCGGTTCACGTCGTTGCGCATGGACTTGACGATGCGAACATCCTCGGTCCTGAGGAGCGCACGATGAGCGCCCACGAGCGCAAGAAACGTGATAATGGGCTCAGCGCCTTTCAAGTACACCGCAAACGTGCCTCTGCGCTGGGCCACACGTGCTTCGATCTCGAAGCGCCCCATGAGGGTCACGAGATCCTCGGCCAGCTGCTCTGACTCCGCGGTCAGCTCGAAGTGGAAATCGCCGTGCGGATCCGCGACGAAACCGCCGCCGAGAAACGCTCCGCGCAGATACGCGACAGCACAGCAATCGCGTTTGACCAGCGAGGGGTCGATTCCCAGCGAGAAGCCATCCTCACCGAGTATGCCCAGTTCACCCAAGGCGCCCGCCAGCTTTGGCTGACTGGGAACCGTGATGAGGTAGTTGTTGGTCTTATGCAAGACGCTGCGGCGCACCGTGAGTTCCGTCTTCAAGTCGTAGATCCCGTGCAGCAGCTTGATGACCGTGCGCGCGACCGAGGCGGTCTCCGTCGCGATCTCAAGCCGGTAACGGTCGGATCCTGAGAAATGTAGCGTGCCTTCGATGCGCACCAGCGCGGCCAGTTCCGCCTTGCCGCAGCAGCCGCGGGCGGGGTCCACGCGGGAGAGTTCGTCTTTGACCTCAGCCGTGAACGACACCTACGAGAACACCTCCTCGAGCGCGTGCATGAGACGGACACCATCGTGGTGTATCGGGTCACACGGATCTGACACATCCGCAGACACCACCGTCACCCCGAAACCCTCGATACGCGCACGAACCTCGTGTCCGGCTGCAATCGGCTCGACGGAAAGCCCATCATCGCATACGTCAGGCGGTGCAGCGGAGCCGACATGCACCAGCGCGACGTCGATCGCGCCGGCGAGACCGTGCTCGAGAAGCGCCTGGACGTGATCGGCAGCATCGAGTCCGGCGGTCTCTCCTCGGAAGTTGGCGACGTTGCACACGTAGACCCGCTTCGCCGAGGACTCTCTGAGCGCATCCGCGACGCCCGCAACCAAGAAGTTGGGCACGAGACTCGTGTAGAGCGAGCCGGGACCGATCACCACTGCGTCGGCGGCGCGAATGGCCGCGAGTGCTTCGGGATTCGCGGCAGGATCAGCCGGTTCGAGGTAGACGCGAGCTACCGCGGTAGGGTTAGTCGCGAGACACGCTTGGCCAAAGATCTCGGTGCCGCTTCGGTCGACTCCATGGAGCAGCACATCTTCGAGCGTAGACGGGAGGACCCGACCGCGAGTGTGGAGCGCATGCTCGGCCGTGCGAACCGCCTGGGCGAAGTCGCCCGTGAGGTCAGTCAGGGCGGCCAAGATGAGGTTGCCCAGCGCGTGTCCCGCCAGTCCCTCGCCATCGGCGAAGCGGTACTGGAACACCCGGGCGAGCATCCCCTCCTCGTCGCTGGCGAGCGCCGCAAGGCAGTTTCGGACATCGCCGGGCGGCAAGATGCCGAGCTGACGACGCAGCACTCCGGTCGAACCGCCATCATCGGCCATCGTCACGATCGCACTCGTATCAAACCCCAGCTCCACCAGGCTGCGCAGAACGTGAGGCAACCCCGTGCCCCCACCTATGGCCACAGCGCGCCGAGCCGCAGGCGCCGTCACCGGGCCTCCCGATCGCGGTCGATATCCCGATGAGAGACCGCCACACGGAATCCGCCCTTTGAGAGGTGTGCAGCGGTCGCCTCTGCGAGCGCAACCGAGCGGTGTTGGCCGCCCGTGCATCCCAGCGCGATTACCAGATGGGTCTTGCCCTCAGCGAGATAACCGGGCATCACGCTGTCGAGCAGAGCGAACCACCGTTGAAGGAACTCAGCCGTCTCCGTGCGCCCAAGCACGAACTGGCGCACGGGCGCCTCGAGGCCGGTGTGGTGCCGGAGTTCGGGGTTATAGAAGGGGTTGGGCAAGAATCGCACGTCCATGACGACGTCGGCATCCGACGGTGCGCCGTACTTGAATCCGAACGACGTGACGCTCACTGAAAGCGTGTGCGAGAGCGGCTCGGCGATGAACTCCTCGCGAATGCGTCGCCTGAGTTCCATGGGCCGAGAATCCGAGGTGTCGAGCACCACATCCGCCCTGGCACGGATGGCACTCAGCGCCTCGCGCTCATTCTCGATTCCCTCACTGAGCGGCAGACCGTCCTCGCAGAGTGGATGACGCCGGCGGGTCTCCTTGAACCGGTTGAGCAGCGTGGTCGCATCCGCTTCGAGGAACAACACACGGTGCAGCACCCCCCGCTCATGCAGTGCATCGAGCTCGCCGGCCAGCTCTTCAAAGAACTCCTGCCCGCGCACGTCGCAGACCACGGCAAGCCTGTGAACCCGGCTCCCCGGGAGTTGCGCCAGATCGGTGAGCTGCGGGATGAATGCGGGAGGCAGGTTGTCGATGCAGAAGTAGCCCAGGTCCTCGAACGTGTGCATCGCCTCGGAGCGCCCGGCGCCCGACATCCCCGTGATGATCACGAGTTCGGCCGGGGCGGCTTGCGCGGCATCATCCGTCTGGTGCGGTTCGCAGACGTCGGTCACGTCGTCCTCCTCGGCAGTATCGATGCGGTGCTTGCAGTATACCCGCGACCCTCGGGCTCGTGGGCTCTATCGCCAGTCTTCGAAGCTGCGGCGCAACCGCTCGCGCGTCTCCGAGACCAGCATGCGCTGGCGCTCCCATGTCAGAGCGATGACCAGCATGGCCACGCCTATGAATCCCAGCATCAGCCACCAGACATCGGCCAGCGCAACGAACGAGCGGTAGAGCGCCACGGCGCTCATCGACGCGACACCTCCGAAGAAGTACCAGCGCGACTTGGCGACAATGCCGCCGCCCAGGGCGATCAGCGACAGGGTCAGCACCCAGGCAGCGTGCCCCAGCGCATCTCCGGCGGGCGCCGAGAGAGCGACAATCAGCGGGAATCCGAGGCCTACGATGACAGCGCCGGCATCGGTGGCCACGGGGAACTCGCGCTCAGGTTCCAGATAGTGGTGCAGGTAGCCCGCCGCAACCAGGTACAAAGCGAGCGGCGTGGTGTAGAGCTCGATCCACTCGTAACCCAGCGCGCCCATCAGGTTCCACAGCGCACAGACGAGTACGAACCCGCCCGCATGCTGACCTGCCTCGATCCGGCGACGCGATGACTGTGCGATCAGGTGCACGCCCAACACTGCGAGCGCCACCGTCGTGCCGTACCCCCCGATCGCGTACCACACGTCAGGAGATACCATCGCACCGCCAACCAAGCCCAGCCCCACCAGCAGCATCTGACCCGTCAGCCCGGAAAGCGCCAGCGAGATAGCGGCCAGGGCAAGTCGGCCGCCCGGCCCGCCTGCGCGCGTGAAGCTCGCTGCGCCAAGCACGAAGCCCAGCCCGGCTATCACGACCACGGTCGCCCACGGCGCTGCCTCGACATAAGAAAGGAGCGCCATCGCCGAGAAGACCGTAGCCAGACCGGCCATGCCGGCGATCCACGGGGAAACGAGTACCGCCACGCCCGCCCACGCCAGCGCGAGCAGCGCGAAGCCCGCCGCGAGGTGGCCCATGCTCTGAGACGCGCCGAGCAGGAGCGGAACAACCACGGCTGCAGCCGCGACAGCGGCAGGCTGCGAAAGCTCGCGCGTGCGACGTCGCAGGGCGACGAGCGTCCACACGACAACCGCGCCGGCAGCGGCACCCGACACGGCGAACCACGCCATGCCCGAGGCCGCGTCCAGGCGATCGCTCACGTACCCGCCCGCGTACGCCGCGGCGATCACGCCCGCGGCAGCAGCAGCGGCAGCCGTCACCCGGTTGCGCAGTACAAGCGCATCGGCGAGGTAGACCGCAGCGGTGAGCGCCATGAGCGCGGCAGGCCACCACGTCCCCTGGTTGCCCAGGTCGAACCCCAGCGCGATGCCGCCAAACGCGGACAGCGCTACTGCGGCACGGCCCGCCCAACGGGTCACCGTGCCCCAGGTCTCGCCGTAGCGTTTCAGAAGCGGCGACCCGGACACGATCCATACGCCTGCGAGCGCCACCAGCCCCGCTGCGTACGCCTCCGGCCGCTGGTCGGGCAGAGCCCACGACATCACTGCCGCCAGCGCGTAGAACGACCATACGGAGCCGCCGAATGCGATCACACCGTTGTTCGAGATCGCCGCGAGCGCGTACCAGCCCGCCAATACGCCCAGCGCCAGGTACGCATCCGCGGCCGCCAGAGCCGAGCCCGTGAGGGCGGTGCCGTCGCTCACGGCAATGGAAGCGATCGAGGCGATCACGATGAGCCCCAGCGACGCCACCTCGGCCACGGCAGCCACCCCAGCCGCCCCGCGTGCCGCCTCTGCGACATCGGCACGCTTGGCTATGCGCGCGGCCGCGCCCCACAGCACCGCCAGCGCCGCCATCGAGAGCACCGTCACCGCATCGCTCGCGTGCAGTATGCTGCACAGCTCCAGCACGAGGCCGACCTCAGCCAGCAGGCCCGGTAGGGCGAAAGCCGCGCCTGCCCAGCCGATGGCGATGGAGTCGTATGCAAATGCCATGAGCGCGAGCACGCCAACCAGCCACCAGCTGTCCCCGCTCGTCTGAGCAGCGGTGAGCACGGTGACGAACAGCGGAATCTGAGCGAGCGCTGCCACGGGCCGGTTGGACAGCGGCACCAACAGGCGCGAGCGCCAGAACACCAGCCCCGAGGCGGCCGCGACGACAGCCGCGCACACCACTTCGGTCGTGCCGGCGTTGCGCAGCAGGGCGAGGTCGAGAATCACGCCCGCCGATACCAGCGCGCCCGCGACCGGCGCCGTCCATTCGAGCACGCGGGCAAGCGAACCCACGGTGCGGTCGTCTCGGCCGCGCTCTGCGGCGAGCTGCCAGACCAGCGCGATGACTGCGAGTCCCGCGAGGCGCACGGGCTGCGCCCACCCCAGCCCATCGCCTAGAAGCCACCACCAGCCGGCCTGAGCGGCCGCTCCAATGACGCCGAAGAACTTCTGCGCAAGGCGGACCTCCGTGTACCAGTACACCGCCGAGCAGACCAGGAGCACCGCCGCCCACGGTAGCGGGCCTTGGAGGTTGTAGCCGTCGATGGCGATCCAGCCCTCGAAAAGCAACATCGCCGAGGCGACCGCTGTGAGCGCGGTCCCGCCGGCAGCAAGCCCAATTCGGCGCGCGTACCAACCACCTCCGTAGAACAGCGCGGTGAGGAATCCCATGAGCCCTAGCTTGCCCGCCACGCCGATGATGTCCCACACCGCGATCGCGAAGATCGCGCTGGCGACCACGACCAGGAACGCTCCCAGGAACGTGAGCACCGTGGTCCACGGCACCGGCTTGGACTCTCGTCGGCCGACGGGAGCGGGCTGGTACACGGGCGCCGTCACCGGTGTGGTCACACCTGCGGACGATACCCACCCCGCAGGGGGCCCCTCGGCAGACGGTGCCACCGCGACCTGCGGCTGAACCGCCGGGCGATTGGCACCCGTGATGATCGCGACGAGGTCTGCTCGGCGGGCGAGGTAGCGGGGCGCCATGCGGTCGTAGGACGCGGGCGGCACCTCGCCCATCTCGACGGCTCGCGCGAGCTGGTCGAGCAGGAAGTCGATGCGCGAGAGCTCGGCGTGCTCGGCGATGAAGTGTGGCTGCGTCATGCAGTGCCCGCCACGTACACAATGGCGCCGTCCGGTATCGGAGTCAGGCCGAGCAGGCACCTCATGCTGACCCACAGCAGGTAGCCGACCACCACCTGAGGCAGCGGCCGGAACCACAACGCCAACCGCTTCTCCATGAGCTACACCTCCCCCGAGTTCCGCGTTGGCCTAGTCACTATGAGATGGCCGGCCCACATCCGGGTATCCGTGGATCATCGCGGGAACAGGCCCGCGATGCCGACAGACGGAGGAACCGACCATGCAACAGCTTACCCATATCGGACTCGACGTGCACAAGGACACGATAG
>JBBREQ010000115.1:0-6606 GCA_038202795.1 Coriobacteriia bacterium
CACCTGGTCACCGAGGGCCAGGACGGAGCGCCCGACCTCATCTACATCGACCTGCACATGTGTCACGAGGTCACGAGCGCCCAGGCCTTCGAGGGCCTCCGGATAGCGGGACGCGGCGTGCGCCGCTCCGACCTCACCATCGCGACCGAGGACCACAACACCCCCACACTCGACATCGACCTGCCGATCGCGGACGAGACCAGCCGCATTCAGATCCAGACGCTGCGCGACAACGCCAAGGAATTCGGCGTCCGCATCCACTCGCTGGGTGACGCCGACCAGGGCGTCGTCCACGTCGTCGGCCCGCAGCTTGGCCTGACGATGCCTGGCATGACGGTCGTGTGCGGAGACTCCCACACCTCGACGCACGGGGCCTTCGGGGCCCTCGCGTTCGGCATCGGCACGTCCGAAGTCGAGCACGTGCTTGCCACGCAGACGCTGCCGCTCGGCAAGTTCAAGACCATGGCGATCAACGTGAACGGCACTCTTCCCAAGGGCTCGACCGCTAAGGACATCATCCTTGCCGTGATCGCCAAGATCGGCACCGGTGGAGGACAGGGCTACGTGCTCGAGTACCGCGGCGACGCGATCACGACGCTGTCGATGGAAGCGCGCATGACAGTGTGCAACATGTCGATCGAGGCGGGCGCCCGCGCCGGCCTGATCGCGCCGGACGAGACCACGTTCGAGTACGTCAAGGGGCGTCCCCACGCCCCCGAGGGTGCGGACTGGGACGCGGCCGTCGACTACTGGAAGACGCTCGTCACCGACGCCGATGCAGTGTTCGACACCGAGATCGAGCTCAACGCCTCCGACCTCGAGCCCTTCGTCACGTGGGGCACCAACCCCGGCCAGGGCCTCCCGCTCAGCGCGAACGTGCCAAGTCCAGACGACTTCGCGGACGAGCAGGACAAGGTCGCGGCCGCCAACGCAATCGCGTACATGGGACTGACGCCAGGAACGCCGCTTCGCGACCTCGCGATCGACACCGTGTTCCTCGGCTCGTGCACCAACGGCCGCATCGAGGACCTGCGCGCGGCAGCCGCGATCATCAAGGGCCGCACCAAGGCCCCCAACACGCGCTTCCTGGTGGTTCCCGGCTCCGCGCGCGTGCGGCTCCAAGCCGAGGCCGAGGGCCTCGACACTGTGTTCCTCGACTTTGGTGCCGAGTGGCGCAACGCCGGCTGCTCGATGTGCCTTGGCATGAACCCCGACCAGCTGAGGCCGCAGGAGCGCAGCGCCTCGACCTCCAACCGCAACTTCGAGGGCAGGCAGGGCAAGGGCGGTCGCACGCACCTCGTCTCGCCTCTCGTCGCCGCCGCCACGGCCATTCGCGGCACGCTGTCGTCTCTAGAAGATCTGCCAAGCCTCGACGGCCTCGACAACGCCCCCGCGGCGCTGGTTTAAGGAGAAACGCCATGGAGAAATTCACTACCCACACCGGCGTCGGCGTCCCGTTGCGCCGCTCCAACGTCGACACGGACCAGATCATCCCCGCCGTGTACCTCAAGCGCGTCACGCGCACGGGCTTCGAGGACGCGCTCTTCGCGGCATGGCGAGGCGACCCCGAGTTCATCCTCAACCAGGACGCATACACGCACGGCTCCGTGCTCATCGCCGGGCCCGACTTCGGCACCGGCTCCTCGCGCGAGCACGCGGTGTGGGCGCTCAAGGACTACGGCTTCAGGGTCATCCTGGCGTCGCGCTTTGCCGACATCTTCCGTGGCAACTCGGGCAAGCAGGGTCTGCTCACGGGCATCGTGAGCCAAGAGAACATCGAGCTGTTGTGGAAGGTGCTCGAATCCGAGCCCGGCCGCGAGGTGACGGTGTCGCTCGAGGACAAGACGGTCACGTGCGGCGAACTCACGGTGCCCTTCGAGATCGACGACTACGTCCGCTGGCGCCTCATGGAGGGCCTGGACGACATCGGCCTGACGATGCAGCACGAGGGCGACATCACGGCGTTCGAGGCCACCCGCGAGGCGTGGCGTCCCAAGACGTTGCCGGCCAAGACGGAGCCGAAGGTCGAGATCGTAGCAGCCCGTCCCGTCGGCTAGTTTGGCTGGTTCCCGTTGTCGAAGTGCCTGGCCCACATCCTGTTGAGCACAGGGGCATCGATATCCCACCCGCGGGCAGCGGGATCGCCTGGGGGCGGCGCAGTCATGCGCCACCCGATGACCGGACCACCGTCCGCCTCGAGGTGCCAACCGCGCTTCTCCTGGAAGGCGAAATCGGCGACAGCGTCCGTGCCGGCGTAGGGATCAACGGGCGCGTCGCCGAAGCTCACGCGTGAGTCTTCGGCGCGAACCTGCGGTTCGTGGTCATTTCTCCATCGAATCTCGGGTCCCCCGCCGTGAGTGAACATGCCCAGGTAGACGCTGCTCTGTTCGAGGCGGGTGGGGACGTATGCGGTCTCGGTTTCCGGCTTGAGCCGTGCGTCGGGATTTCGTTGAGCCTTCGCAAGCGTCTTCGCTCGCCACGCGGATGCGCCCTTGCCGATCACGACCGTCATCACCGGCACGATGATGGCGAACGGCACGAAAACCGCCAAGGAGATCAGCGCGGCTCCACTGTAGAAGACCCCCAAGCCGAGAAAGGGGATGCAGGCAAGCAGCGGCAGGCCGAAGATCGCGGCGAAGATCGCGGCGGCTCCCCATCCCCACTTCTTGGCCGACTGGGCGACGGCCGCCGTGCCCACCGGCACGGACCCTTCCGCCTCGCCGGTGCGACCGTTAACGGCGAGGTAGTGCATCATCGGGCCGGTCGGGGTGTTCTCCTCGAAAGCGTAGAGCCAGACCGGCAAGAGGACGCTGATCCAGCGAGTTCCCTTGATCGAGGTCTGCTCGTGCTCCCAGCGCACCCCACCCGTGAACCCCGAGAGCGTCTGATTGACGTAGCCCCGCACGAGCGTGGCGAACAAGTCGGCGGCGCCTGCCATGGCCCCTGTCACATCGACGTCGCGCTTCTCATACGCGACGTCTTCCGTGATGTAGCGCGCATCGAAACGCATCGCATGCTCGACGTCGAAGGGTTGGATCGCGTTGATGATGTTGGTGGTCGACACCGCCGCATACAGTGTCGACCGCGTCGACCTCGCCTCGATCGCCAGGTCGTCGACCAGCACATCCGCCTCGCGCATGACGGTGTGCACTTCAGTCTTGAACTGCTCGCTGCTGCCGGCGTCGGAGCTTCCGTAACTGCCTCGCTGCACCCACGCCCGCCCGTCGAGTCTCACCGTGACGTTGCCATCCACCACGAGGTAGGGCAGGTAAACCGCCTGGAGGGGCCGGGCCGCGAAGTCTTGAAGGAATTCCTCGCTCGCGTACGTGGTGCGAGTGGTGATATATGCCGCCATGCGTGCCGCTGCGTCCTCGCGCTTGATGTAGAACGGCAGGATCGCATCTGGAACGGCCCCGTTGTCGACGGGTTTGTTAAGGGACAGCGAGTGGCGGCACCAGTGGCACACGGCCTGCAGCGTGGTGTCGGTGTTGATGGTGATGCTTGCACCGCATCCATCGCACTCGACGGTGACGAGGCTGGAGGTGTCGATGTTCTTGGCGCCGGTGAGCACCGATGTGCCGATGAGCGTGTCGATGCCTTCGCTGAGCTTGAGCTCGTCGGCGATGACGGCGGTATTCCAGCGCTGGTGGCAATAGCCGCATACGAGCCACCAGCCGTCGAAGGTCACGTCGCTCGACCCGCAACTGCCGCACTTGTTGACGCCGTTGCCAACCTGTTGCAAACCCATGGTGATCCCCTCCCCTTGGTGTTCCTGAACCTGAAGCGTATCGAGGACGAGTAACGAGCCGCCGTCAACACTCGCGAGGCGTGGCGTCCCAAGACGTTGCCCGCCAAGACGGAGCCGAAGCGGGAGATCGTCGCCGCTCGCGCCGTCAGCTAGAACGGACCTCTAGCCGCTGGGGTTCGCGACCGCGACGCTTCGGGGACCTTGCGGCTCTCACCGCCCTTGGATGAGTCAAGTCACGCTCGCGGTGTCAGCTCCTGGAGGGGAACCCGACGAGCGCTGGCCCGCGATGGGCTCACCGTCCCCATCGAAACGGATGGCGTGCTGGTGATCCCATACAAGTCCGGCCGTCGCCTGGTCGTTCGCCGCGCGTTGATGAGCATCGCCGAGCACGACGTGAAACCTTCCGGCACGGTCCTGGGGACGATGGTCGTTCCTGCCGTCGATCTCGGGGCCGCCGCTGTGCGTGAATACGCCTAGAAGTTGGTCGTCTTTGTCCAATCGCGTGGGCGTGTATTTCGTTTGGAACTCAGGCTTGAATCGCGCTGCGGCGTTGCGTTGCACCTGCTCGACCGCGCCGTGACGCCACTTGGCGACACGCCTTGGCACTGCCAAGCCCTGTATGACCAGCAGAAGTCCGAGAAGCAAGAATGCGACGCCAACGAGTGTCTTCTCCCAATCCCGGCTCCCCGCAGAGAGCGCGGGCAGAGACAGGAGCGCCAAAGCCGCGCCTGGCGCACAACAAATGGTGCCTGCGACCCAACCCCATCTCGCGGCCGAACGGCGGACGAGGGACTCATCGGTCGGCACCGACCCCTCTATGGCTCCGGTGCGCCCATTGACCGCGATGTAGTGCATCATCGACGCGTCGTCGGTGCGCTCCTCATAGGCGTAGAGCCATACCGGTAGCAGCATGCTGACCCACCGGGCGCCCTTGATCGTGGTCTGTTCGCTCTCCCACCGCACGCCTCCCGTATAGGCGCCAAGGGTCTGGTTGACGTACCCGCGGGCCATGGTCGCGAAGAGGTTGGCGGCGTGGGCGGTCGCGGCCGGTACCTCCACGTCGCGCTTCTCGAACCCGACGCCGTCGGCGATGTAGCGTGCGTCGAAGCGCACCGCATGCTCAACGTCAAAGGGCTGAATCGCGTTGACAATGTTCGTGGTGGACACGGCGGCGTGGAGCGGGGTGCGCGTCAATCGAGCCTCGATCACGAGGTCGTCAATGAGTAGATCCGCCTCGCGCCTCACCGTGAATTCTTTGCTGCGGTACACGGTGCCGTCGGTCTCTTTTGAACCCGGCCCACCTACCCAACCAAGGCCTTGTTCCCACCCTCGACCGTTGAGCTCGACGGTCGCCTTTCCGTCTACGACAAGGTAAGGCAAGTACACGGCGTGAATGGTGGCGCTGTTGAAGTCGGCCTTGTAGGCCGCGCTCGCAAAGGTCGAGTGCAACGAGACGTATTGCTTCATGCGGCTGATCGCGTCGTCTCTTGTGACGTAGAACGGCAGGATCGCGTCGGGGATGGCCCCGTTGTCCACGGGGTGGTTGAGCGAGAGGGTGTGGCGGCACCAGTGGCAGGTGGCGCTGAGGGTGGTTTCGGTGTTGATGGTGACGGTGGCGCCGCAGCCCGAGCACTCGACGGTGATGAGGCTCGATGTGTCGATGTCCTTGGCGCCGGTGAGTACCGATGTGCCCACGAGGTTCTCGATGCCTTCGCTGAGGTGGAGTTCGTCGGCGAGCACCGAGGTGTTCCACCGCGCGTGACAGTACGCGCACACGAGCCACTTGCCATCGAAGCTAACGTCGCTTGACCCGCATGCGACGCACCTAGCGACGCCATTCGCGGGCGACCGCCCTGCCCCACCCGCAGACCCGGGTGTGATGTCGTCGGAGTGCAAGGCGGTTCCCCCTTGTGCGTGCCCTTGAAGTGAATCGTATCGCCCAGTCCAGCCCGTACCGTGGAGCCCTGGTGGCTTGTGACTATGAGGGGCGGTGGACGGTGGGCGAAGCGCCGCACGCCTCGTCGAAAGCACTGGCATGGGCGTCGCTGCCGCATCGGCGCGCGCGCTCGCTCGCGCTGCCCGCGATCGCCTCCAACGTCGCTGTGCCCGTCGTCGGGCTGATCGACACGGCGATGCTCGGGCATTTTTCCGACGCCGTGAACCTGGGCGCAGTCGGCCTCGGCGCGGCCGTCATCTCCACCGTCTTCTGGGCCTTCGCGTTCCTGCGCCCCGGAACGACGTCCCTGGTAGGCAGGTCTCTTGGCGCGGGCAAGCCCGCCGATGCGGTGGGGCACCTCCAGCGCGCGCTCGCCCTCGCGGGCGTCATGGGTGTGGCGTGGCTTGCGCTCCAGTGGCTGCTGATTCCCGTGATCGTGAGGTTGCTGGCGCATGGCGCCGCGGCGGGGCCCGTCGCCGCCGACTACGCCCTGATCCGCGGACTTTCGCTGCCAGGCGTCCTGGTGACCCTGGCGATCGTCGGCTACTTTATCGGCGCCCAAGACACGCGCACGCCCCTGTACGTCGCCGCGACCGTGGCGGGCGCGAATGTGGTGGGGGACCTCATTGCTGTGGGCGCGCTGGGGTTTGGAGCCAGGGGAGCGGCATGGGCGACCTTCGGAGCCGAGTGGATGGGTGCCGCGCTCGCTGTATTGCTGCTGCGCCGAGCGCTAGGGACCGAGCGTTGGGCACAGCTGCTTCACTGGCGCGGCGGACACCTGCGTTCCGGCTGGCGCTCGCTCATGGCCATGAACTCGCGGCTGGTCATGCGATCGGCGTTGCTCATGGGCGCGATCACGGTGGTCGCCTCGATGGGATCGCGCTTTGGCGACGACGTGCTCGCCGCGAACGCGATCCTGCTG
>JBBREQ010000116.1:0-6548 GCA_038202795.1 Coriobacteriia bacterium
CAGGAGCAGGCGCTGCGCGTCAAGGGCGTCGAAGTCGTACTGGGTGCTGAGGCCGACTGGCTCCCGGGGCGCGAGTCGTTCGTGCGAGAACTTCACGCCGAGGCTGCATCGCTGGGCATCCAAGTACTTCTGGGCAGTGTGCACTTCTTGGGCCAGTGGGCGTTTGACGACCCGAACTCGATCGAGATGTGGGACAGCTGGGACGTCGATGAGGTGTGGACCACGTACTACACGACGTGGTGCGACGCGGCGAGCAGTGGGCTGTTCGACGTCATGGCACATCCGGACCTCGTGAAGAAGTTCGGGCACAAACCCAACTTCGACCCGCGTGAGTTGCACGCTGAGGCGGCGGCTGCGGCCTCACGCGGTGGGACGCTGATCGAGGTCTCAACCGCGGGGCTGCGAAAGCCGGTGGGCGAGATCTACCCGGGGCCGGACCTGCTGCGCGCGTTTCACGCTGCGGGCGTGGGAGCCACGGTGGGTTCGGACGCGCACGCGCCCACCGAGGTGGGCTTTCGGCTGGATGCGGCGCATGTGGCGCTCGCCGCGGCCGGCTACACGACCGTCTGTTTTCCCACCGGACCCAAGGTGTACCGGGAGATCTCGCTATGAGCCCCGTCAGAGTCTCAGACATCGAACGCGCGATCGCTATGCGCTTCCCGCTCGAGCGGGCCGAGGACTGGGACCGCTGTGGACTGCTCGCCGGCGACCCCGACGCGCTCGTCACCGGAGTCGTGCTCGCGCTCGATCCCACGGTTGCAGCGGTTCAGGCGACGGTGGCCCGCGGTGCCAACGTGCTGGTGACCCACCACCCGGCCTTCCTCAAGCCACCGCAGTGGCTGACACCCGGACGGGGATCGGCGGGTGTGGTCTTCTCGGCGTTGAGCAGTGGCGTGGCGCTCATCAACGCGCACACCAACCTCGACCGTGACGCCGAAGCCCAGGGCCTGCTGCCATCACTTCTGGGGTACTTACCGGTCAAGCCGCTGGAGCGGTCCATCATGCCCCTGTCGCTGGTCACGGTGTTCGCTCCGCCCGTTGCTGCCGACAAGATCGTCGACGCGATGGCGGGCGCGGGTGCGGGACACGTGGGCGAGTACGACAAGTGCTCGTTCTGGACCGAGGGGACGGGTTGCTTCACCCCAGGCGCGTCCGCAACGCCTTTCACAGGGGCCGTGGGCAGTGCATCCCAGGCCATCGAGGTGCGCATCGAGATGGTCGCACCCAGGACGCGCGTCCGCGGGGTCGTCGCAGCCGCTGTTGCAGCGCATCCGTATGAGACACCGCTCGTGACCGCCAGCGAGGTGGCAGTAGCGCGCAATAGCGCACGCCTGGGAATGATCTGCACCGTTGCCGAGCCCGCTTCGCTGCGAGTCCTTGCGGCGCGCGCGAGCTCTGTGTTCGGTGTCACCCCGCGTGTGTGGGGTGATGCGGATGCGCCGGTGGTGCGGGTGGCCACGGCTACCGGCTCCGCCGGTTCGCTCATCGGCGATGCGATAGCGGCAGGTGTGCAGGCACTTGTGGCCGGCGAGGTGCGCTATCATGACGCCTTGGACGCGGCGGCAGCAGGTGTGGCCGTCGTTGAGCTGGGACACGATGTGACCGAGTGGCCGCTGGTGACCCTGCTCGAACGTGCGGTGCGTGGGGTCGCCGGAATCGGCGTCGACGCTGTACACGCTCTGCCCGCGACTGCCGGATGGTGGACGCCTGAGACGAAGTGAGAAACCGTGAGCGAAGCCTCTGATCTGCTCCAACTCCAGAGCGTCGACCTCGACATCCTGCGCGCTACCAAGCGCCTCGATGAGCTTCCCGAGAAGCGCGCGATCCTCGAGGCGCGGGCCAAGTCCCGCGACGCCTCCTCTCTCAAGCTGAAGGCCGAGTTACTGTTGCGCAAGCTCGAAAGCGAGGTCAAAGCGCGCCAAGACGAGCTTATGATGCTCAACGACAGGATCGCCACCGAGCAAGAGAAGCTCATGAACACGAGCGATCACCGTGCGGTCCAGGCGATCAGCCGCGAGATGGATGGCTTCAAGCGCCGGGTCGACAAGGTAGAGATGGAGGAGCTCCAGTACATGGAGCGTGCCGAGAAGGCCGCGTCGCAAGTCGCGGCCATCGCCGGGCACATGGCCAAACTGGCCGAGCGGGAGTCGCAGCTCATCGAACGGTTCAAGGACGTCGGGGGCACCATACAGAGCGAGATCGCCAAGGCCGAGTCTCGACGCGTCAAGCTGGTGAAGGGCATAGACCCCGGGCTTCTGAAGCGCTACGACTCCCTGCGTGAGAGCAAGGGCGGCATCGCGGTAGGGATGCTGGAAGCATCGGGATGTTCGGCCTGTCGCATGACGCTTCCGGTCGAGCGTCGTGCCGAGCTCGAATCCGGACCTGACGTGGGTATCTGCCCGCAGTGTCGTCGCCTGATCGTTGTGCGTGGGGACGCCTAGTGACGCGCGCTGTCTTGCGCTCCGATGGCGGCGCTCGAGGCAATCCCGGCCCTGCAGGTGCGGGGTTCGTCATCGAAACCGACGGCACGATCATCTGCCGTGGGGGGCGGTTCCTCGGTTCAACCACGAACAACGTTGCTGAGTATGAGGCCATGATCTGGGGACTCGAGAACGTTCGCGCCCTGGGTTTCTCGGCGGTCGATGTATATGCGGATAGCGAGCTGATGGTCAAACAGCTCAACGGCGTCTACCGAGTCAAGAACGAGGGGCTCAAGCCGCTCTACCGCCGCGCAACCCAGCTACTGGACGAGTTGAGTTCGTATTCTGTGAACCACGTCCGGCGTGAGGACAACGCTGACGCCGACGCCATGGCCAATGCCGCTATGGATGAGCGCGCTACCGTGGGTGACCCGGCGTGCGAACCCGGAGGAAGCGCACCGCAATCAACGCTCTTCTAGTACCATGTCGGGCAAGACGAAGGGGGAGAGATGGAAGGGTCCACTCAGCACGAACAGGTACGGGTGATGGTGGAGACCGATGAGAGGACGTTTCGTGGAGTGATCCACAAGCCGCTCAAAGATGAGACGTTCCGGCTTTCAGACCACCTCAACGAATACGACCGTACGTTTCTGTGCCTGAGTGACGTGACGATCAACGAGCGCGGTCAGCAGTACCGCGCAGGAGATTCTCACCCGTTCGTGGCGATATCGGTGGCCTCGATCACCTACATCGCTCCCATTGAGTAGTAAGTCCGGCGGCTTGATGAGCGCGTCGAACCGGGCCTGGTTCAGGTCCGGTTGTCCTCGATTGGCAGAGTGAATCGAAAGTGAGTGTCGTGGCCGACTACAAAGCGAGCATGAACCTGCCCCAGACCGACTTCCCTATGCGTGCGAACCTCGCACAGCGTGAACCCGAATGGCTGGAGCGCTGGAACGAGATCGATATCTACCGGCGGGGTCTTGAGAAGCGTTCCCACGCGCCTGCATTCATCCTTCACGACGGACCGCCGTATGCCAACGGTCACATCCACATGGGCACGGCCTACAACAAGGTGCTCAAGGACCTCATCGTCAAATACAAGATCATGCGCGGATTCTACTCGCCCTACGTGCCCGGTTGGGACTGCCATGGGCAACCGATCGAGCATCAGGTGGAGAAGAACCTCGGCCCCGAGAAGATGAAGACCATCTCTCAAGCGCACCTGCGTGCAGACTGTCGCAAGTACGCGCTCAAGTTCGTCGGCGTGCAGCGCGAGGAGTTCAAGCGGCTCGGGGTAATCGGCGACTGGGATGATCCCTACCTCACCCTCAATCACGCCTACGAAGCGGGCAACGTCAGAATCTTCAAGAAGATGTACTTGGACGGCGCCATCTTCAAGGGCGCTAAGCCGATTCACTGGTGCGTGCGCTGCCACACGGCCCTTGCCGAGGCTGAGATCGAGTACGGTGACGAGACGTCGAACTCCATCTACGTCGCGTTCAGATTCACTGACGCGACTCCCTTTGACGAGTACGGCGCCGTCTCCGTTCTCATCTGGACCACGACACCCTGGACGCTACCGGCCAACGTCGCGGTCACGCTGGCCCAAGACGCTGAGTACGTAGGCGTCAGGTTGGTTGACGGTCGGGTCATGGTTATGGCGCATGAGCTGGTGGAACAGGTGGCCAAGGTGGCCGGTTGGAGTGGCCATGAGGTACTGCCGCCCAGGGTCAAGGGCAGCGATCTGTCTGGATTGAGCTATGCACAACCGATCCACGAAGGCGTGCGCGGCGTCATCATCACCGGCTCACACGTTGAGCTGACTACCGGCACCGGTGCGGTGCACACGGCTCCCGGTCACGGTGACGAGGACTATCAGGTTGGTTTGAGGTTCGGGCTTCCCATGCCGATGCCGGTGCTCGACGACGGCACCTTCGACGAAGGTGGCGGCCCGTTTGTCGGCATGAACGTCAAGGCGGCCAATCCCAAGATCATCGCGTGGCTTGATGAGCACGGCACGCTCATCGCAGCCACCCAGATCACGCACAGCTACCCGCACTGTTGGCGCTGCAAGCAGCCGGTCATCTTCCGCGCTACCGAGCAGTGGTTCGTCTCAATGGAACGCACGGGTCTGCGCGATGCTGCGATGCGCGCAATCGGCGAGGTGGAGTGGATACCGGGCTGGAGTGTGAACCGCATCTCCGCGATGGTGGGCGACCGCCCCGACTGGTGCATCTCGCGCCAGCGTGCGTGGGGCGTTCCTGTACCGGTGTTCACCTGTACCAAGTGCGGCGAGACCGTGGCGACCGAGGCGACCTTTGATGCGGTCATCGAGCTGTTCGAGACCGAGGGCGCCGATGCGTGGTTCACCCGTGCACCTCATGAGTACCTCCCCGCCGACACAACCTGCCCCCGCTGTAGCGCCGGACCGCAGAGCCTCAAGCCTGAAAGCGACATCGTCGATGTGTGGTGGGAGTCCGGGGTGAGCCACACGAGCGTGCTCGAGGCTCGAGACGAGCTGCACCGACCCGCAGAGCTCTACCTTGAGGGCAGCGACCAGCACAGAGGGTGGTTCCAGTCCAGCTTACTCACCAGTGTAGGAGCCTACGGCCAAGCGCCTTTCGAGCGCGTGCTGACCCACGGCTTCATCGTTGACGGTGATGGGCGCAAGATGTCCAAGTCCGTGGGCAATGTGGTCTCACCGCTCGACATCATCAAGGTTTCGGGCGCGGACATCATCCGCCTGTGGGTCGCCTCGGCCGACTACGGTCAAGACGTGAGCGTGTCCTCAGAGATCCTCGACCGGACCAGCGAGTCCTACCGGCGTATCCGCAATACGTTCCGCTTCCTGCTCTCAAACCTCTTCGACTACGACCCTGAGCTCGACGCGGTCGCTTGGACCGAGATGCCCGAGCTCGACCGTTTCGCCCTGGTGGGTCTCTCGGACACGCTCCAGACGGTCACCAGGCACTTCGACGAGTGGCACTTCTATGCCGCCCTGCGCGCGGTCTCGGACTATCTGGGTGAGCTGTCCTCGGTCTACCTCGATGTGCTCAAGGACCGTCTCTACGCCGACGCGCCCAAGAGCGTCTCGCGTCGCAGCGCTCAGACGGTTCTGGCGGCCATTCTGGGCACCTTGGTTCGCATGCTTGCGCCCGTGCTCTCGTTCACCTGCGATGAGGTCTGGTCCTTCATGCCCGAGACGCTGCGCGACGAACCTAGCGTGCTGCTCTCGGATTGGCCGACCGTTGACGTGCCCACCGCAGAGGCCGATGCCATCCGCAGCGCGTATGCGGTGGTTCTTTCGGCTCGCGAAGTGGTCACCAAGGCCCTTGAGGACGCCCGTAACGCCAAGACGATCGGGAAGAGTCAGGAGGCCCGCATCGTACTCAGCGCACCCGCAGAGGCCTTCGAGGTGCTCGTCACGCGCGCGCCAGGCGAGCTCGCTGAGCTCTTCATCGTATCGTCGGTCGAGTTGGTATCGGCTTCGGACTACGGCGTTGAGATTCACTCAGCGACAGGCGAGAAGTGCCCGCGCTGCTGGAATTTTCGTACGCTGAGTGTCGATGCAGCCCATCCGGAGGTCTGCGAGCGCTGTGCGGAGGTCCTGTCCGAGCTGGGGAGCTAGGCTCCCCGCGGCCTCGCCGGTGGTATAGTGGGCAGATAAGGTGCATCGAGCGCCCGGTTCGTCCGGGCGCTTTTCACATGCCGTGTGAGGGAAGGGTGGCCGCCATGGACGAGAAATCGAAGTCAGCACTCAGAGACCGCCTTGAGTCCGAGCGCGCTCGCCTGGAAGCCGAGGTCGCTGAACTCGACGTCCATGAACGCGAGTCCCTCTCGCAGGTGAGCAGCGATCAGCCCTACCGAGACCACATGTCCGACCAGGGCTCCGCGACCTTCGAGCGAGAGTTCGACATGACGTTGGAGGAGAACTCCCGCGAAGCTCTTGAAGCTGTCCGAGACGCTCTCGACCGCTTCGATGCGGGAACCTACGGAATCTGCGAGCGCTGCGAAGCAGAGATCCCCGTTGCGCGCCTAGAGGCCGTTCCCACGGCGACCATGTGCATAGCATGCAAGGAAGCGGACGAGACCCGCTAGCGGTGCGCCACAGTGCAGTCGTATTCTGGC
>JBBREQ010000117.1:0-6543 GCA_038202795.1 Coriobacteriia bacterium
GAACGGCCGCGGTATCCCGTCGGGCCCCGGGCGCCCGAACAGCTCCACCGTCTTCGCCTTGGGCGTCGCCGTGAACGCGAAGTAGCTGACGTTCTTCGGGCGACTGCGCGACTTCATCGCCGCGGTCAAGACATCCTCGGCCGTGATCTCGCGCTCCTCGCCCTCGTCCTCAGCTTCCGGATCGGGACCGAGGTCGGCCAGCACGCGGCGGAGTTGCGCGGCCGCGTTCCCCGTCTGCGAGGAGTGCGCCTCGTCCACGATGACGGCGAAGGTGCGCCCTGACAGGCTCCCCACCTTGCCGAGGACGAACGGGAATTTCTGGAGCGTCGTGACAATGATCTTGGCGCCATCAGTGAGGGCCGTCGCGAGCTGATCGCTATTCTCGTCGATCTTCTGTACGACGCCCGCCACCTGCTCGAACTGATAGATGGTGTCTTGGAGTTGTCCGTCGAGCACGGTGCGGTCTGTGACGACCACCGTGGTACTGAAGACCGCCTTCCCGTCCGCGCCATGCAGGTTGGAGAGCTGGTGCGCCAGCCACCCGATGCTGTTCGACTTGCCCGACCCCGCGCTGTGCTGAATCAGGTAGGACTCGCCGGCGCCTTCCGTGCGCGCCGCATTGACGAGTCGCGTCACCGCTTCCCACTGATGCACGCGCGGGAAGATGAGGCGCTCCGTGTGCTTCTTCTTCCCATCGGCCAGCGTGATGTCTTTGTGCTCGAGATGCAGGAAACGCCCGAGGATGTCGAGCCAGTTATCGCGGTGCCAGAACCGCTCCCACAGGTAGCTGCTGGCGTAGCCTGCCGGATTCGTCGGGTTTCCCTTGCCTTCGTCGTGCCCAAGGTTGAACGGACGGAAGACCGTGCTCGTCCCCTCCAGCCGCGTCGTCATCCAGACCTCGTCGCAGCTCACCGCGAAGTGCACAAGCGCCCGCGTCTTGAATTGCAGCAGGGGCTCCGGCTTTCGCGCTTCGGGGTCCACCGGCAGGCGATCCGTCATGTACTGCGCAATGGCGTCGTCGACGTTCTGCGTGGTGTCCGTCTTGAGCTCCGCGGTGCCGACGGGGATGCCGTTCACGAACAACACCAGATCGATGGAGTCGTGGGGCCGGTAGGAGGAGTGGTGGAGCTGCCGCGTGACCGTCAGTCGGTTGGCCGCATACGCCGCCGTCGTCTCGGGGTTTGCATGGTGCGCCGGCTTGAACTGGCACAGCATAAAGTGGGTGCCGATGTCCTTCACGCCGCGCCGCAGGACATGCAAAGTGCCGTGCGTGTCGAGCTGCTCCGCGATGCGCTTCAGTAGCTTCTTCTCCGACTGCCCGTTGTGCTTCGCCTTGTACTCATCCCAGATCTTCGCCTGCGTCTCCTGGATGAACGCCAGGAGCGGCGCCGGGTCCAGTGCCAGCGCCTTGTCGTAGGACGTGGGGTCACCAGCAACCCACCCTCCGCCCGGGGCGGTCAGGTGGGCGACGATTTCGTCTTCAAACACGGATTCCAGATGTTTGGATTTGGCGGCGGGCATTGCGGAGGGAGAATGGGGCTCATGCACAGGCGACGTACCGGGGCGCGATCTATTGGCGAAGCAGAGAGAGTAACGGCACAACGTTTAGGTCGTGGTGATCATCCAGCATTTTGCCGCTTCACTTGGTCGAGCGTGCGACCATCGGCCGCCTTCCAGTCTACCCAGCCGTTAGAGGTCCGGCCCAAAATGGCCAGCGCGGCCATGCTCGGCGAGCGAAACAGGTGGTCCTTCTGGAATACCACGGTCTGACCCTTGGGAATCATGATACTGGCATCGAGCAATCGCTGGCGGAGCGCTTCGCCGGCCGTGCCCCGAATGGACGGCACGTTCTCAAGGCGCCCGACAGAGCCCTTGAGCACCACGAACCCTTCGCTGGTGTACTGACCACGTCCCTGCGTGCCGCTGCCCGAAAGAAAGAAGAGATCCGCTTCAGTTTTCTGGTCCACGCGGGCGACCGGCTCGAAGAGCGGGTGCCCCAACGTGGCGAGTAACGTGCCGGCGGTCTCGAACACCTCGAGACAGTCGGCCTCAAGCGGCGCCGGCGTGTGCGGCTTGGTTCCGCCCGTCCCATTCTCCAGCGTGTACCGTCCGGCCTTCTGCGTCATCTGTAGACAGTGCCACTCCAAAAAGAGCCCGTGAGTCTGCGTCAGGCTGTTTGTGCGCGAGACGACGATGAGCGCCCGTTCCCAGAACGCTTTCTGCTTGTTGTGGATGGTCAACCGCGCGGCGAGGTCGCCGGTCTGACCGATGTACGCCTTTGGCTCGGCCTCGTCGGGGTTTTCCCCGATCAGGAAGTACACGGCGACCTGCGCGCTCTCTGGCATCTTGAGGAAGTCCGCGAGCAGGCTGCGTGGCACCTCCATGACCTGCACGATTCGCGTAGTGATCTCGGCAATGCGAATACCTCGCGGGTCACCCCCCGGTAGGTAGATCTGAATTGTTTGGGGGCGAGGCGTCACGAGGCCGCCTCTGTGGCGGCACCGCGCACGTCGATCTGGCCGGTGACGGCGGCTGATATCAGCGCGGCGCGGCGTTCCTGCAGGAGGTTGATCAGGCGCTCTGATTGTGAAAGCAACGCGTCGAACTTGACGATCTCGACACTTAGAAAATCCGAAATCAGGACTTGCTCTGTAAGTGGTGGTAGAGGAAGCGGCGACGAGATGTACTGACCAACCTTCAAATTTGGATAGGTTGTACTTGAGCACATCAGTTGGACCCTTTGTCTCGACAGGTCCGACCGAAGCAGCGCAAACACAAACCTCGCGTCGGCAATACTTTTCTTCGGCCTAACTCGCATCAAGAAATTGCTGAACACAAATGACGCAGTGGAGTCGTCTACCAGTCCCGCTTTGCCTGAAATAATGTTGTCGGCCGAGCCGCTGGATTTTACGACGAGAATGTCGCTGGTTGAGCAAGCGTACCGCGCAAGCTGCTCCGAGGTAAACCCTCGAAGAGGCATCTTCTCAACTGCGAATCGACCAAGGGAATCGATCTGAGCAGTGGTCGCTACCGGCAAGACTTCTAGTGCACCCACCGGCTCCTCTCCAAAGCAGCCGGAGTTATCAATTGCTGCAAAATGCTTGAGCGGCATAGCGTCCCAATGCGCCGGCACGTCCCCCAGCCACTCGACCCCCGACGCCTTCATCGGTGCGTCGTGGTTGAGGCCCTTGGTGACGGCGTGGGAGATTACAGCCTGCCGCTTCTCCTTGAGTAGCGCCACCATCCGCTGCTGGGCCGCGACCAGCGCGTCGATCTTCGCGGTTTCGCGGTCGAGGAAGGCGGCGATGGCGGCCTGCTCGCTCACAGACGGCACCGCTGCGACGAAGTTGCGCACGAAGTCATCCGGCACCCGCTTTTGGCCGCCCGCACCGTACATATACGACTCACCCAGTACTCGAAATACAGACGAGACGAACAGGTAATGCAGGTAGGACGCGACGATCATGCCTGTTCGTGGACGTGCGACGATCAACTCGGTTGTCCCAAACCCGATACCGTTCAGGAGTCCTCGCATTACGGCCCCTTTCCCGTTCTCATAGCAGGGTGTGATCTTCGCGATAGCAACGTCACCCTCCGCGAAGAACGTATAGCCACTCTCGATCTCCGAGATGGGGCGTTCTATGTCAAGCGACAGAGTGCCGTCTGCGCCAACGGCTTCCATGGGTACGAATGTCACCAGCGTTGTACGATCAAACTCGCGGCTCTCCGCCTTCGACGGATTCAGGTCGGCGACGAATCGAAGCCTGATGACGCACCAGTGCGCCGGCACGTTGCCTAGATGTGCTATCCCGCTGTCTTTGAGCGCAGGATATTGCGCGAGCCTCACTGCGACAGCCCCGCGATCATGGAAAGGATTTGATCGGTTTCAGTTTTGAGATCAGCGTCGATCTCGGTCAACGACCGCGGCGGCGTGAAGACATAGAACAACCGATTGAACGGGACCTCGTATCCAACCTTGGTCTTGTCGTGGTCCACCCACGCGTCGGGGGCGTGGGGCGCCACCTCGCGCGCGACATACTCGTCGACGTCCTCGGCGAGCGGCACGTTCTCCGTGTCACGCAACGCGGCGTCGGGCGTTGGCTGGCCTTTCGTCTTGCCCTTGATCGCCACCACCACGTTGCCGTTCTCGTCGCGCAGCGGGCGCTCGACCGTGATCGCCTGATAGCCGAATGCCTTGTTGGGGAGAATCCGACACAGCGGTCGCCCGTCGCGCGTAACATCCTCGAACGCATCGTAGAGCTTGGCCACGTCGATGATCTGCTCGGGGGACATCTCGCGACGTTTGCTTCCGAGAGACTTGCGCATCTTCTGCCACATGCCGCTCGCGTCGATGAGCTGTACCAGTCCGCGCCGTTCTTGGGATTTCTTGTTGGACAGAATCCAGATGTAGGTCGCGATGGGCGTGTTGTAGAACATGTCCGTTGGGAGCGCGACGATGGTCTCGAGCAGATCGTGCTCGAAGATGTATTTCCGAATCTCGCTCTCGCCGGACCCGGCTCCCCCGGTGAAGAGCGGAGAGCCATTGAGCACAATCCCGATGCGGCTCCCCTTGGGATTCATCTTGGCGATCATGTGCAGCAGGAACAGCAGGCTGCCGTCGTTGATGCGCGGCAGTCCGGGGCCAAAGCGGCCAGCGTAGCCCAGCTTCGTGTGTTCCTTTTCGACGGCCTCCTTGGCGTCCTCCCACTTCATGCCGTACGGCGGGTTCGCGCCCATGTAGTCGAAGGTGGCGCCCTTGTGTCCGTCCTCGCTTAGAGTGTTACCGCGTTTGATGTTCGCGACGTCTTGGCCCTTGATGAGCAGGTCGGCTTTACAAATCGCGTAGGTCTCCGGATTAAGCTCCTGTCCGAACACGACGAGCTTCGCCCCTTCATTGAGACCGAACAGGTGCGCCTCGGCTTCCGATAGGATGCCGCCGGTGCCGGCCGTCGGGTCATAGAAGGACCGCACGATGCCCGGCTGGGTGAGGGCGTCGTCGTCCGGAGCGAATAGGAGGTCCACCATCAGGCGAATGACATCGCGGGGCGTGTAGAACTGACCCGCCGCCTCGTTCGCGGACTCCGAGAAGCGGTGGATCAGATTCTCGAACACCGACCCCATGTCGTGGTTGCTAATGACATCTGGGTGGAGGTCCACGACCGCAAACTTCTGCACGACCTTGTACAGCAAGTCGTGGCCATGCAACTCCTGCACAATGGCCGCGAACTTGAACCGCTCGAAGATGTCGCGCGTGTTCTCGCTAAAGCTCGACACGTACGCGCTGAGGTTCTGGCGAACGTGCGTGGGGTCATCCAGCAGGGCCGGGAGGCTCTGCGCATACGTGTTGTAGAAGGACTGCTTCGCCTTACGCGTGAGGAAGGGATCGAGGTTCTCAGCGCCCTTGGCTGAGCGGGCCGTAAACTCCTTCAGCACGTCGGCCTTGGTCGGCTCCAGCACACAGTCCAAGCGGCGCAGCACCGTAAATGGGAGGATCACTTTCCCGTACTCCGAGGGCCGATAGCGCCCACGTAGGAGGTCGGCGATGTCCCAGATGAAGCTGGCGAGATCGTTCGTAGAGACGTGCGAAGCCATGGTCATTGCGATGGGGTGAGCGACAAAGGGCCGCTGGCCGGCGTGATGCATTCAATGGTAGGGAACTCAGCCCTTGTGCGCTTGCCCGGTAGACTGCAGGCCGCACAGAGCAACGGCCCGTTCCCCGGCCATTGTTGATGCCCAGCATCATGGACGGCCACGAGGTTCGGCGCCAGCACAGCGTGCCCATCGTAGCGCGACGGTCTGACAGTGGCGCCGGCATGTCACCCTCCCGGCCGCGATCTAGGGGCAGATCACGCAGCACTGGCAGACGGCGTGCTGGCCGTCTATGGCCCCGGCGCGACGTCGTGAGCTGCCGCCCGGACGACCGCTGCCGCCGCATCGAGCTCGGCGAGCCGATCCGCCCCGAGCGCAGCCGTCATCTCCGCCTCGGCCTCCGGATGCTTCCGGCGAATGTCGGCGAGCTCCTGAAGCGCATCAGCGGCGCGGCGGAGCAGGCGTCGAGGCGATTTGCTCACCGGACGCCTCTGGGCGTGATACGCGTGTGTCGTGGCGAGGGCGGGGTAACACCGCTACCGTTATGTGTCAGCTCCCGGGGAGGGACTCGAACCCCCGACAGGGTGATTAACAGTCACCTTAAAAGAAGCCGCCTCCTTAGGCGCTTCTAAGTAAAATGTTGTCACTATTGAATCGGTCTGTACCCAATCTTTACCCGTGATTGAATCTCCGAGATTTAACCACGAAAAACGTCACTCCGCCGGCAAAAGTGTCACGAAAATCGTCGAAGCTGGATGTGGCCGGCCCATTAAGCCTCCCTACCGGACCCCGGTGGGGAAGGCTTCCTGGGGAGCCAAGGCGAGAACTACCTTTTTAGCCTTTGCACCTCAAAAAACACCACATACAACCTCACGCGCCCGACATCACTGCGCCGCCACGGCAGAATGGATCCGGCCAGGTCCATTCTCCTCCCTAGCCACCTCGCTGTGAAGC
>JBBREQ010000118.1:0-6525 GCA_038202795.1 Coriobacteriia bacterium
CGCGGGTACTAAGTCACGCCCGCAGGGCTGCGTTGGCTGTATCCGCAACTGCCGAGGCAGAAACGACATGGGCCTCGGCAACGAGTCACAGTGCGTCGACTTCTTCTGGTACGACCACCATGACGTCATGGCGAACGGACATGTCACTGACGCATCTCCCCGAGCCGCTGACGCGATTCAGCTCATGGGCGTCAACGCCTTCGCCGTCGAAGCAGCCACTCTGTGGATCGAGCAGCTGTACAACAAGGGCGTCATGGGCAAGGGCAAGAAGATCGACTCGAACCTGCCGTTCGACAGGTTCGGCTCGGGCGAATGGGCCGAGGCGTTCATCAACAGCATCGTCACCCAGACAGACATCGGCAAGGAGCTTTGCAAGGGCGTCGCTCAGGCAGCGCTCGTGTGGGGCCGTCTCGAGGAGGACACCACAAGCGGGATCTTGCCGCTTCAGGAATGGGGCCTTCCGCACCACTACGACGCGCGTACAGAGGTCGAGTGGGGATACGGTTCGCTCATCGGTGAGCGCGATATCAACGAGCACGACTTCAACTGGCACGTCTACTGGACGCCGACCATCAACGGCCTCTTCGGTGTTGAGCCTGTCGTGAGCGCCAAGCGCCTCTCCGAGATCTTCGCCAAGAAGACGGCACCGTACAACGACCACATGATGATCAACTACAGCGACGAAGGTATCTACTCCGAGGCCATGGCCAAGACCGTCGCGTGGCACCGCCACTACACGAGGTTCTACAAGCAGTCGATGCTCTTCTGTGACTGGGCATGGGCGGACATGGTGAACCCCTACGGCCCTGACAACGAAGGTATGACCTCCGTCGGAGAGAACAAGTTCATGAACGCCGTCACCGGCGACGACATGACCTTCGAAGAGGGCATGGAAGTCGGACGCAGGATCTGGAACCTCGACCGCGCGGTCTGGGCCCTTCAGGGTCGTCATCGCGACATAGAGAAGTTCTCCGAGTATAGCTACACCACGGGCGCTCAGCCTGGCACGACCACGTACGAAGCTCCGTACACCATGCCGGTGTTCGAGGACAACGAGTGGGCTTTCAAGAGCGTGGCTGGGCGAGTACTCGATCGTCAGAAGGTTGAAGACTGGAAGACCCTGTTCTTCACGCTCGAGGGCTGGGACGTCAAGTCCGGATGGCCGACCCGCGAGACGCTTGAGAAGCTCGATCTGGCCAATGTCGCCGATGAGCTCGAGAAAGCCGGAAAGCTAGGTGCGTCAGCATGAGTGAGACTCTCTTGACAGCCCTTGATACGGAGGCGGCCGAGAAACTCCTGCGTCACGTCGAGCCGACGGTAGCTCTTGAAGCCGGTATTCTGACCCCCATGGCGGGGACCAGGCCCATACGACTGTTCAGTCTTGAGGAGGCGGAGAGTTTCCTCGTCGTGCACGATGGGTCGGCCACCAGCGTGGGCGGCCAGTGGGCGACGGTCAACTACGTTGATCCGGTTCATCTGGCAACTTGGATCGGCGACGTGCTGGGTGACCACGAGCTTGCTGACGGGCTCCAGGAGATCGCATCTTCCCGCAAGCCGTACGGGTTTCTTGTGCCGGACCTGAAAAGCATGATCGCGTCGAGGATCGACCAGGCCAAGCAGGTCCTGGGTATCACTGAAGAAGCGGCTCAGTAGCCGTCTGGCGCAGTGACGAGCGGAAGGCGTCGGTCCCGCATCGGCGGGGTCTGGCGCCTTCCGTGTTCTGACCCGCTGAGCGGAGGTGTGCTCGTGAGAGTGTTGCTGTTCCAAGCTCCCGTCTCTATCAGAAGCCCGCACGCCCACCTGTCCCCACCGCTCGGGCTGGCCTATGTCGCGCAGTACCTGATCGAGCAAGGACATGAGGTCGATCTAGTCGATCTCAACGTCACCAGCTTGAATCCCGCACGCATCCAAGTCGTGCTGAACCGCGTTCGCCCTGAGCTCGTGGGCGTGTCGTCTCACACGGAGACCTATCCCAACGCCCTCGTTATCGCGAACTTGGTCAAAGAGCACGATTCCGGCATCCCTGTCCTCTTCGGTGGCCCTCACACGAGCATCGTGCCGCTCGACGTGCTATCCGAGCGTGACGTTGACTACGTCGCAGTGGGCGAGGGCGAGCAGACCGCCGCTGAGCTCATCGAAGCACTCGAACAAGGTGCGAATTCCGAAACCCTCAATTCCATTGCCGGGTTGGGTCACAAAGTCGATAACGTGCCAACGCTCAACGTGCCGCGCGAGCCTCTCGATTCGGCCGACATCGGCAGACCAGCACGGCAGCTGCTCTCTCTCGACTTCTACGAGGACGCGCACAACGTTCTCGCAGCGCGGGGCGGCTGCCCTTACCGCTGTCCGTTCTGCTCGGCCTCCTACATCTGGGGCGGGCACCGACGCATGCGGCCCGTCGCCGACGTCTTGGACGAAGTCGGCGAAGTCATTCGCGACTACGGTGCAGAGCACGTGTTCTTCGTCGACGACATCCTCACCTTCGACCGGCCCTGGCTCAACGAGCTGATGGACGGTATAGAGGCGCGTGGCGGCGGATTCACCTGGGGCTGCGCGACGCGTGTTGATCGTGTCGATGACCAGCTTCTGCGGCGCATGGCCCAGACAGGTTGCACGGGCATCCAGTTCGGTATCGAGTCCGGTGCCCAGGAGATCCTCGATTCCGTCAAAGGGATCCGCAAGGAAGATGCACTCGCCGCAGTACGGTCTGCTGTCGCTGCGGGTATCAGCGTCTCGTGCTCGTTCATGATCCCGTTTCCGGATGACACAGAAGAGACTCTCGAGCAGACCGCAGCGTTCATGGCAGATATCCGCGACGCCGGAGGCACGCTTCTCGTCTCGTACACGACGCCGTTTCCCGGAACCATGTTCTACGAGCGCGCCGAGGAACTCGGGCTCACCATCCTCACACGTGACTGGAGCCTCTACGACTGCAAGCACATGGTCATGGAGACGAAGAACTTCTCGGCCGAGCGTATCGAAGCGCTTGCTACGGGTATCGCGAACGGTTTGGGGCTGTCCCAGACCGAGTGACTCTTGCTCGATGCCGCGGCACATTCCAACAGAAGGCCCGACGATGGGCCACCAGCAAAAGGAGCGATCATGCCCAAGTACGTGATTGAACGAGAGATTCCCGGCGCGGGCAGCCTGTCGGCCGGCGAGCTTCATAACATCGCCCAGACGTCGTGCGACGTGCTCAGTGAGATGGGTCCGCAGGTCCAGTGGCTCGAGAGTTTCGTCACCGGCGACAAGATCTACTGCGTCTACATCGCTCCCAGCGAGGAACTCGTGCGTGAACACGCGGCCCGCGGCGGGTTCCCTGCCGACCGGGTATCCGAAGTCACGAGCACGATCGACCCCACAACTGCCGAGTAGGCGCCCCCCGCTCTCCACCCGCCTTGCGTCCTTACCCTTCGGCTTCGTACAATCAGGTCACCAACAGAATGGAGATTCTTTCCGTGACCAACATCACCACAGAAGCCGGCACTGTCAGAGAGCGAATCCTGGCGGCTGCCCTTACGCTCTTCGTTGACCAGGGCTTCCACACGACATCGATTCCCGACATCGTTGCCACGTCGGGCACAAGCATTGGCGCCGTCTACCATCACTTCGGCAGCAAGGACGAACTCGCACACGTCCTGCATCGCCAGCTGGTCGACGAGTTCGTCGCCCTGTCCCAGTCAGAGGTGTTGTCGGTTCCCGACGCAGCCGGCAGGGTCCGCAGCTACGTATCGATGTTCTTCCATCTCACCGAGGACAACCCCAAGTTCGTGGCCTATCTGATCTACGCGCGACCCAAAAGCGCCGTCGAGGACAACCTTACCGTGTGTTCACGTGAGGGACTGCAGGTGACCCAGGACATCATCGCGCAGGGCAAGCGGGCGGGGGAGGTACGCGACTGCGACGATCGCGTGCTGTGCGGACTGCTGTCCGGCACGCTCATGCGCCTCATCGACCTGAGGCTGACCCGAGTGATCACCGACCCGCTCACCGAGATGGTCGACGACACCGTCGCGGTCATCTGGGCGGGCCTCAAGTCCTGACGCCATGCCCATCGTGTGTGTTTCTGAAGAACCCTTGCGAACACCGTACAGAACGACTATTCTTTCGGTACAGAAAAGAACGACCATTCGTTCTGGCTATCGAGCGCATCGTCGTTCACGGCTAGGGAGGAAGACATGTTGGAGTCGATCAAGGAAATCTTCGGAGACCGTGCCAGCGATGACGCGCTTAGGCGGTTCGTCTACGGTCACGACATGGGCGCATTGCCGGACGCCATCGGTAGGTTCATCGACAACGTGCCGGCGTTGGTGGTTCAGCCTGTAAGCGAGTCGGAGGTCGTCTCGCTTGTGAACGCAGCCCGGGACAAGGATGTTCCGCTCGTTCCGCGCGGCGGGGCGACTGCAGGGTTCGGGGGAGCGGTTCCGGCGAAGGGTGGCATTGTCGTCGACTTCGTCCGGATGACCGGCGTTACCGCGGTCGACGCTACCTCTTTCACCGTCACGGTGGAGCCGGGCATCGTCTGGGCCGACCTCGACAAGGCACTCAACGCCCGGGGGCTCCGCGTTCCGCTCTATCCCACGAGCTCTTTGTCGGCGACCGTTGGCGGCTGGGTCGCACAGGGCGGCGCAGGCATCGGCAGCCGTGGAGAGGGCGACCTGTTCGACAACCTCGTGTCTGTGCGAGCGGTGCTCGGTTCAGGCGACGTCCACGAGTTCACCGGTGAAGAGCTGCGGATGGTCTACGCGATGGAGGGCATCACCGGTGTGATCACCGGTGTCACGATTGTGGTCAAGCCAGCTGTCGAGATGGTGCCGCAGCTGTTCGCGTTCTCCTCGGCAAGTCAGGCTCAGCAGTTCGCCACGGCGTCGGGGGAGTTCGATATCTGGCACCTCAACGTACAGCCGCCGCACTTCGTAGCGCTGAAGAACAGGGCCACGGGCGAGCACCTTCCTGAAGAGTGGCTCGTGTTCGTGGCGTTCGCGACCTCCGAGCAGACGAGCCTCTCGCTGGAGAGCCTTGCCGTGCGGGGCGGCGGACGCAGACTCTCCAAGCGCGACGCGGAGCACGAGTGGGGCGAGCGCTTCTACCCGCTGCGCGGCAAGAAGTTCGGCCCCTCGATCGTGGCGACCGACGTGGTGATTCCCGCCGACAAGCTCGCGGAGTTCTCGGCGAAGGTATCGTCGAAGTTCGGCGACGAGCTCGTCTTCGAGGCGACTGCGGTAGGTATGTCCGAGTACGCGGTAATCGGCTTCATGCTCGCCGATGAGCGCAAGCTCAACTTCATGATGCTCTTCGCCAACTCACTGGCCGTCAACGAGATCGCCAAGAAGGTGGGAGGTCGCGCTTTTGCAAGCGGCATGTATCTCACGCCGGAGTCGGAGGCGATCTTCGGTGCAGAGCTGCTCGAACAGGTCGTGGCATTCAAGCGCCGGACCGACCCCGCGGGCATCCTGAACCCCGGCAAGGTCCTGCCGCCCAAGTACGACCCCGACTCGCCGGTGAAGCTCATCGCGCGCGCGGTCGGCTCGGCGCGGGGTGTCGCGGGAATCGGCGGGGCGCTGGGCCGCGTGATGAACGGCAACGGCACCGGTGCAAAGAAGATCTCCGACCTGCCTAACGACATGGAGAACGGGGCCTTTGCCTGCGCGAGCTGCGGGTTCTGTCGCAACGTCTGCACCGTGTTCACGCCCGATCCGTGGGAGGACAACTCCCCGCGCGGCAAGTGGTACATGCTCAAGGAGTACGCGAAGGGCAACCTCGCGTTCGACCAGGCCATGGCCGCGAAGATCACCCTGTGCACCACGTGCAAACGTTGCGACCTGGTCTGCGAGGTTTCGCTCAACATGACCGAGGAGTTCCTGGGCGTGAAGCCGTACGTGCTCAGCACGAAGGATTTCGAGAACACCGGACTGGCGGACGTGCGAGCCAACGTCATCGCGACCGGCAACTTCTGGGGCGCCCCTGATGAGGCAACTGAATGGCGCACTGATGATATGCGCTTCTCCGAGGACAGCGGGGTGGCCTACTGGCCGGGGTGCTGGAACAGCATCATCTTGAAGAACGCCCCGCGCAACGCCGTCCATCTCATGAACGCCGCCGGGCTCGAGCCCGTCTACCTCGGCGACGAGCAGGTCTGCTGTGGCATGTATCACGCGCTGGGTGGCTACGCCGACGACTTTGCGCAGCGCATACAGGCGAATCTCGAGCTCATGAATCGCCGAGGTGTCAAGACCGTCGTAACATCGTGCCCGGGCTGCTTCGCGAACTTCACCGAGCACTACAAGCACGTGGCCGCCGAGCTCGGCATTCAGTGCGATATCGAGTTCAAGCACATGGTCGTGTATCTCAGCGAACTCGTTGAGCAGGGCAAGCTCACGTTCCCGGAGGCCGAGCCGGTCTCCGTGACGTACCACGACTCATGCCATCTTGGCCGCTGGTTCGGCAAGTACGAGGAGCCGCGGACGGTGCTCGGCGCGATGCCGGGACTTGAGCTGCGCGAGATGGAGCACAGCAGGGAGAACG